>JBAVYX010000258.1:0-84190 GCA_049588475.1 Silvibacterium sp.
AGGGTCGCGGAGCCGACGCGGTCATCCTTGCTGTCGGCGGTAATGCCCTGATACAGACGGCTATCGATGCAGCTCGTCCAGGCGGCCGCATTCTATTTTTTGCCCAGACCCAGCACGGCACCGTCAATATCGATCCTGCCATCATCTGCATGGATGAAAAGTCTCTTGTGGGCTCGTACAGCTCTTCGGTTGCGATTCAGGATGAGGTTGCGGACCTTGTCTTTAACGGATACTCCAACGGATTTGACCTCACCCGCCTCATTTCGCATCGCTTCCCGCTCGAAGATGCGGTCAAGGGCATTGAGATCGCCTCCAACCCCAGCGCGAATTCGATGAAGATCTTCATTGAACCGGGCATTGCACAAAGCTGAGCCTGGAATGACCAGGAAAGCCGTAAGTCTGAGAAAATGGAAGCAATGGCCCTGGAAATGACAGCCGCAGTACTGTACGGTCGGGAGGACGTGCGCATCGAGCGCCTTCCCATACCTGTTGCGGGTCCCGGAGAGATCATTGTCCGGATTCAGGCCGCCCTCACCTGCGGAACTGACCTCAAAATCTATCGTCGCGGCTATCACGCAAGGATGCTCACTCTGCCTATGGCCTTTGGCCACGAATTGTCCGGCACGGTCCACGAAATCGCCCCCGGCGTCACTCGATTCAAAGTCGGCGACCGGGTCGTAGCCCTCAATTCCGCGCCCTGCGACGAATGCTACTACTGCCGCCGCAACCAGCAGAACCTCTGCGATGATCTGCTTTTCAACAACGGCGCCTACGCCGAGTTCATCTGCATCCCCGAGCGCATCGTCGAGAAAAATACCTTGCTCGTTCCCGACAACATTCCCTTCGAGCATGCAGCGCTTACGGAACCCCTGGCCTGTGTCGTGCGCGGGCTGGAAGAATCTAACGCCCAGCCCGGCGATTCGATCGTCGTTATCGGAGGCGGTCCCATCGGCCTCATGTTCATGCACGCCGCACAGCTCGCCGGACTTCACGTCATCGCCGTGGTCAAGCGCAACAAGCAAATTGCCGCAGCGCGCATCTTCGGTGCGGAACATGTTATCCAGACCACCGCCGCCGCCGATCCCATCGCCGCCGTACGCGCCCTTACGCCCGAACATCGCGGCGTCGACATCGCCATTGAAGCCGTAGCCACACCAGCTACCTGGCAATGGGCCGTCGATATGGTCCGCAAAGGCGGAACCGTCAATTTCTTCGGAGGATGCGCCGCCGGAACCCGCGTCGACCTCGACACCAATCGTCTCCATTACAACGACATCACCCTCAAGGCCAGCTTCCATCACACGCCCGCAACTGCGCGCAGTGCCTTTGATCTGATCCGTAGCGGCCAGTTCAAGTGCCGCGAATACATCACCGGCCACGCCCCATTGAGGGAACTCGACAGCGTGCTCCGCCGTCTCATGAATCGCTCCAGCGACATTAAGACCGCTATCATTCCTTAGGAGGTTGCGCTAGCGTGGATGTCATCCTGAGCGAAGTTTTGACGCTGGGCGTCAAACGAAGTCGAAGGACCTGCTTTTGATGCCTTCGCCAATTGTGAATTTTTGAGAGAAATGACCATCGACAACGCACAATTGATTGAACGCGGATGGGCCGCCCTGCCCCCCGAATACCGCATACCTGAGCACCCACCCACACTCGACGAAGCCCGTGCCTGGTGTCAGCGCCTAGCCGAAATTCACTACGAAAATTTCCACGTGGCCTCCTGGTTTCTGCCCAAACGTCTGCGCCCTCACTTCCACTCCATCTATGCCTATTGCCGCGTCTCCGACGATCTGGGAGACGAAACCGGCAACCGCGAGCAATCCCTCGCCCTCCTCGATCTCTGGGGACAAGAACTCGACGCCTGCTATCGCGGAGAAGCCCGTCATCCCGTGTTCGTCGCCTTAGGCGAAACCATCCACGCCTGCGACATTCCTATAACACCCTTTGCGGATCTGCTCGTCGCATTTCGCCAGGACCAGACCGTCACGCGCTTTGAGTCCCTCGGTGACGTGCTCCGCTACTGCCACTACTCCGCCAACCCCGTCGGCCATCTCGTCCTTTATGTCTGCGGCTATCGCGATACTGAGAGATTCGCGTTCTCCGATCACACCTGCTCCGCGCTCCAGCTCGCCAACTTCTGGCAGGACGTCCGGACCGACTACCATGACCGCGACCGCATCTACTTTCCTGCCGAAGATATGCGCCGCTTCGGCGTTGACGAAGCCACCATCGCCGAAGGCAAATGCACGCCCGCCTTCCGCGAACTCATGCGCTACGAAGTCAACTACGCCCGCCGCATGTTCGAGCAGGGCCTGCCTCTGGTCGGCATGGTCGATCGCGAGCTAGCCATCGATCTCGACCTCTTCTCGCGCGGCGGCCTTGAAATTCTCCGCGCTATTGAAGAACAGAACTACGACGTGCTCACCAGCCGCCCTGCCATCTCGAAATCCCGCAAAGCGGCGCTGCTGCTGCGTGCCCTCACCGGAAAATTCCTCGGCCGAAACCTCGCACAAAGCAGGGGAGAGAAGGCGGCGTGACTCCGTCCGTCGCAGAATCTTACCGCGTCTGTCGGGAAATCGCTCGGAAGGAGGCTAAGAACTTCTATTACGCATTCGTCGTGCTTCCCTCGCACAAACGCGACGCTATATGTGCTGTCTACGCCTTCATGCGCCATGCTGACGATCTCTCGGACGACGAATCTCTCTCGCTCGATCAGCGTCGGACAAATCTCAATACCTGGCTCGAAGCTTGGCACGCTACATCTTCGGGTGGCCCAACTTCCGACCCGGTCTTCATTGCCCTTGCCGACGCGCAAAAGCACTTTCAAATCTCCTCCGAGCTTCTCGACCATCTCGTCGAGGGAACCGCCATGGACCTCCACCGCGCTCCCTGCACCGGCGAGCTACCACACGACACCTATCCCACCTTCGACGACCTCTATCGCTACTGCTATCTCGTTGCCTCCGTCGTCGGACTGGTCTGCATCCGCATCTTCGGCTACACCGATCCACGCGCCGAGAAGCTCGCCGAGGAAACTGGTATCGCCTTCCAAATCACTAACATATTGCGAGATATTAAAGAAGATCTCGAACGTGGTCGCGTCTATCTTCCTCTGGAAGATCTCGAACGCCACGCCGTTTCCATCGCCGATCTTGCCGCGCTGGTGGCAAGCCCGCGTCCGCTCACAATCGGAGAGCGCGCCTTGTTCGAAGCCGAAGGAAAACGTGCCGAAGATTATTACAAATCAGGCCAGGCCCTTCTGTCGCTCATATCATCAGACTCCCGCCCGGCACTCTGGGTGCTGATTGCTATCTATCATTCGCTTCTCAAACGCATCGAGCACCACAACTACGAAGTCTTCGACCAAAGAATCTCTGTCCCCACCCACCAAAAACTGTGGATACTCACTCGCGGTCTCCTGCAGGTTCCGTTCAACCGCTTCACGCCCTCGAAAACAGGGGTAGGGAACTGACCGCCATGCCGGCCTCGACCGTCACCGTCATTGGCGGAGGACTCGCCGGCCTTTCCGCGGCCTGTGCTCTTGCTGACGCCGGCTATAAAGTGAGCCTGCTCGAACGCCGTCCTTACGTTGGCGGCCGCGCCTCTTCCTATGAGCATCCCGGCACGGGCGAGATCATCGACAACTGCCAGCATGTGCTCATCGGTAGATGCACCAACCTCATCGACCTCTATCGCCGCTTCGGAGCCCTCGAAGCAATCCGCTGGTACGACCACTTCACCTTCATCGAACCTGGCGGACGCCGCACCTTGCTCCAACCGTCAGTGCTGCCCGCGCCTCTGCACACATCCCTTTCGTTTCTGCGCGCCCCCGCGTTCTCTCTTACGGACAAGCTGGCCATCGCTCGCGGCATGTCCGCCTTCCTCACCGGCATTCCCGCCGATACCGACGAAAACTTTGCCCACTGGCTCGCTCGTCACGGACAGACGCCCCACGCCATCCAGCGCTTCTGGCATCCGGTGCTGGTCAGCGCCCTCAACGAAGACCTTGACCGCATCTCCGTCAAGTACGCCGGCAAAGTCTTCCGCGAATCATTCCTCTTGTCTCCCGAAGCCGGACGCATGGGCGTTCCCAACGTCCCGCTCAGCGACCTCTACGGACGCGCCATCGACTATCTTCAGACTCGTGGCGGCGAGGTCCATCTGCGGACCAGCGCCGAAGCCATCGAACCGGTAGATCCAACCGAGCCCGACACAGGCTGGATCATCCGCAGTGGCAACCGTACTTTCACCGCAGACGCCATCGTGCTCGCGCTCTCCTTTGAAGCCCTCATCGCGCTTCTGCCCCAGCTTCCTCGCAACACCGAGAGCGAAAATCTCGCAGCGGACCTCGCTCAGTTCGAGCACTCGCCGATCACCGGCATCCACCTCTGGTTCGATCGCGAAATCACCGCGCTCGAACACGCCGTGTTGCTCGACACCACTATCCAGTGGCTCTTCAACAAGTCGAAGCTGCAACCGGCCCATCGCGAGCAGCAGGAAAGCTACATCGAGCTCGTTGTCAGCTCTTCAAAATCCCTTGTCCCCATGCAGCGGCAGGAAATCATCGACCTCGCCCTGCGTGAGCTGGCGCTGTTTTTCCCCGCCATGAATTCCGCAAAGCTGATGAAGGCCGCCGTCGTGAAGGAAGTCCGCGCGACCTATTCCATGCGCCCGCTCCTCGACCGCATCCGCCCCAGCGCTGAAAGTCCCTGGCCCGGAATCTACCTCGCCGGCGACTGGACCGCCACCGGCTGGCCCTCGACCATGGAAGGAGCTGTCCGTAGCGGCTATCTCGCCGCAGAGGCCGTTGCCCGCGCTTTCAGCAAAGCCACGCCATTCCTTGTTCCCGATCTGCCCCACGCTGGCCTCATGCGGCTATTTCCGTAACTTTTGCCCGTTCAAAAATCTCGCAAACTCGTAATATCTTTCCTGCCCAACAACATCTAAGCTGGCTGGTATGGCCAACACCAGAGACTCAGCCGGCTTCCAACCCATCGAGAACTACGGCGTGATCGGCAATATGCGCTCCATCGCGCTGGTCAGCGTCGACGGAAGCATCGACTTCCTCTGTTTCCCCAACTTCGACTCCCCAACCGTCTTCGCAGCCCTCCTCGATCCGCAACGCGGTGGCTCCCTCCGCATCTCGCCCGATATCGATAACCTACGAACCAAGCAACTCTACCTGCCGGACACCAACATCCTGGTCACGCGCTTCCTTTCAGAATCCGGCGTCGCCGAAATCACCGACTTCATGCCCGTCGTCGAGAGCAAAGACAAAGTGCCCTACGGACACCACATTCTCCGCATGCTGCGCGTGATCAAGGGCCAGATCACTTTCCGGATGCGCTGTGCCCCGCGCTTTGACTATGCGCGCTCCGGCCACACTGCGCATAACGAAGATGGATCCATCTGTTTCGCCCCCGAATCGAAAGATTGCCCCAGCCTGGCTCTCCACGCGACCTTCCCCACACAGCTTGATGGCAATGACGCAACTGCCACTTTCACCCTCAGCGCAGGAGAAACCGCGACTCTGGCATTCGGTCAGATCGATGAAGAGGACAAAACGGGAGTCACCATTCTCGACCTCGCCAATGTCGATGAGCACTTCCAGCAAACTTATCGCTTCTGGCGCACATGGATCAGCCGCTCCAACTACACCGGGCGTTGGCGCGAAATGGTCAACCGCTCCGCGCTCATGCTCAAGCTGCTCTGCAGCGATGAGTATGGCTCGCTCATCGCCGCGCCCACCTTCAGTCTGCCTGAACAGGTTGGCGGCGAGCGCAATTGGGATTACCGCTACACTTGGCTCCGTGACTCGTCCTTCAGTCTCTACGCCTTCATGCAGCTCGGCTTTGTCGAAGAGGCCCAGGCCTTCACCCGTTGGATTCGGGGCCGCCTGCATGAAGACGCCGAGCACGGGCCGTTGCAAGTCATGTATCACCCAGACGGGCGTCAGGATCTCGACGAAATAATCCTCGAGTCACTCTCGGGTTATCAGAACTCGCGCCCTGTTCGCATTGGCAACGGCGCCTACCAGCAGCTTCAGCTCGATATCTACGGCGAGCTCATCGATGCTATATACCTCGCCAGCAAGTATGGCGACGGAATTTCCTATGACGGCTGGCACGACCTCCAGCGTATCCTTGACTGGCTCGTTAAAAATTGGAATCGTCCCGACGAAGGCATCTGGGAAGTACGCGGAGGGCGCCGCGAATTCCTTCATTCGCGCCTTATGTGCTGGGTCGCTTTCGATCGCGCCATCCGCCTCGCCGGCAAGCGGTCTCTCGCCGCACCCATCGAAAAATGGCGTGAAATCCGCGACCTCATCTATGAAGACATCCACACCAACTTCTGGAGCGACGACCTCAAATCGTTTGTTCAGTACAAAGGCTCCAATACCCTCGACGCGTCAGTACTTCTTATGCCGCTCATGCGTTTCATCAGCCCCACCGACCGCCGATGGCTCTCGACCTTGGAGGCCATTGAAACGCACCTCACCGAAGACAGTCTCGTCTACCGTTACGACAACATCAGCTCTCCTGTGGATGGCTTAAGAGGAGGTGAAGGCAGCTTTACCGCCTGTTCATTTTGGTTTATTGAAAGTCTTGCCCGTTCCCATCAGCTCGAAAAGGCTCGTCTGCTCTTCGACAAGATGCTCGGTTACGCAAACCATGTCGGCCTCTATTCCGAGCAACTTGGCTCAAGCGGAGAGCACCTAGGCAACTTCCCCCAGGCCTTCACGCATTTGGCACTCATCAGCGCGGCCACGTTCCTTGATCGGGCCCTCTCCGGTCACGCGCACACCCCTTGGCGTTGAAGCCTATCGTGCCAGCAGCGCAACGCCAGCGCATACAAAGACCGCGGCAATCCACCGCCGCCTGTCGACGTTCTCTTTCAGGAAAATCTTCGCCGCGATCGCATTCGTCACAAATGTGAGCGAAGCCGACGCCGGGGCCACCAGGCTCAAATCCGCATGACTCAACGCAAACAGAAGTGAAAAGAAACTCAGCGCCATAAAGAAGACGCCTGAGACAAATCGCCCGCTTCCCAGCACAGCTAAAGCGGCTCCGCCCAGCCCGCGCGCCGCCTTGATCTCATCCAGATCGCCAATTCCGCGCATGGCCGACGCAATGAATACGTCGCCTGCAGTCGCAAAAATCACGATTGCCGCGATCATGGCCGCATCAGCAAGTCCACGTCCGGGCATCAAAACGGTCATGACGGCCTTACCTCCGCCCCTGACACGGGACACTCTTTCACCATCTCCGTATAGGACGGTCCCTGCGTCACAAAACCCACCCCCGCTGTAATCAGCAGAATCCCGATCCACCGGCCGGGCGAAATCTGCTCATGCAGCCAGAACTTTGCCAACAGGGCTACAATCACGTTGCCGATCGACGTCGCCGGCAGCACAAACGTCAGATCCGCCCACGAAAGAGAGGCCAGATACGACGCAAAAAAGCAGATTAGCAAAGCGATACCGACCAGAATCTGCGGCGTCCTCAGGGCATAAATCAACGTCGAGAGATGATCCAGTGGCACCGGCCCCACGCGTTTCATTCCCACACTCAACAGCGTGTCGCCCAGCGGAGCCGTGACTGCCACCACGCCCAGCACCAGATACCTCCGGAATGTCATCGTAGATTTCGTCATTCGATCGGGCGCTGATAAGTAAAAACGGCCAGCTTCTCCGGCTGGCCGTTCGGTCTTGCGCAGAACGTTCGCTATGCTCCTACGTTTGCAGGCGTCGTTGTCTCTGCCGTCGCCTGCGATTTCGCCTGTTTCACAACCTTGTTTCGCTGCGCGCGCAGCTTCAGGAACGATTTCGACTCCGCATACAGCCGCTTCAAATCGCGATTCACGATCGCCTTGCTTACCACGCGCCACGCCGCCTTGGGCCGGAAGTAGTATTCGTCATAGAAACGGTGGACCATCTCCAGTACGTATTCCTTTGGCAGCCCGGGATACTCGATGTGTGCCAGTTGATGGCCTTCTTCATCGACCATCTGGCCATTGTTTACGATAAAGCCGTTCTCCTTCGCGTAGTCGTAAAGCTCTGTTCCCGGATACGCATGTGCAATCGAAACCTGAATCGTCTCAACGTCCAGACTCTTGGCAAAGTTGATTGTGTTGTTAATCGACTCTTTTGTCTCACCCGGTAGCCCAAGAATAAAATCGCCGTGAATCGTCAGGCCCAGGTCGTGGCAGTCGCGCGTAAAGTCCCGCGCCCGC
Organism: Silvibacterium sp.; assembly: GCA_049588475.1. Classification (GTDB taxonomy): domain Bacteria; phylum Acidobacteriota; class Terriglobia; order Terriglobales; family Acidobacteriaceae; genus Silvibacterium. The sequence continues at coordinate 8,236 of JBAVYX010000258.1, forward strand.
TCGATTGTCGCGCCTTTCTTGATGTTTTTCAGAATCTGCGGATCGCCCGACTCATAGCCCACGATCAGCAATCTGCAGCCGGCCTCGCGCATGGCCTTCAGTGTGTCGCGGTCCGTGGTCACACGCGATGTACAAGACCACGTCAACCCCAGCGGCTTCAGCTTCGCGCAAAGTTCGATCGTGCGCGCTTTCTGAATATTGAAGGTATCATCATCGAAGAAAAATTCCTTCACATGCGGAAAGAGCTTCTTGGCGTGTGCCATCTCCGCGGCCACATCGTCGGTGGAGCGCTTGCGCCACGCATGCCCGCTAAGCGTTTGCGGCCATAGGCAGAAAGTGCACTGCGCCGGGCATCCGCGCGTTGAGTAAAGCGAAACAAAAGGATGCAGCAGGAACGGAACGTTGTACTTGGTCACGTCCATGTCGCGCGCGTAGATATCTGTAACCCACGGCATCGCGTCCAGGTCTTCCACCTGCGGCCGGTCGGGATTGTGCGCGACCTTGCCGTCCTTGCGATAGCTGATGCCCAGAATCTCATCGAGCGGCTTGCCGTTCGCATACTCCACCACTGAGAAATCGAACTCGCGGCGGCAGACAAAATCTACCACTGCGCACTCGTTAAGGGCCCGATCGGGAGACGTTGTAACTGGCGGCCCAACGAAGGCTATGCGAATAGCGGGATTCACCCGCTTGATCGCCTCGGCCAACCTCTGGTCGCCTGTCCAACCCGGTGTGCTCGTGAACAGCACCAGGAACTCATACCCCTTGGCGATCTCGATCGTTTCCGCCGCCGAAACGTGGTGAGGGGGCGCATCCAGCAGCTTGGAGCCCTCGAGCATTCCTGCTGGATAAGCCAGCCAGACCGGGTACCAGTACGACTCAATCTCGCGGGTAGCAGGCCAGCGCGAACCTGCGCCGCCATCAAAGTTTTCGAACGAGGGAGGATTCAGAAACAGTGTTTTCAGGGGCATAGCGTATGTCTTTCAGTTTACCACTTCAGTGGAGCCCATAACCGCCTTATGGTGTCTAAGCAGGCACGCCCACAGTCATTTAGTAGGCCCGGAATGCACCCACTCCCCAATCTGTCCCAGCGACCGCATCAGGCTCAGTTCCGCCCGAATCATCGAGAACCCCGCATCCAGGGCATCCTGATATCGCTCGCGCTCTTGAATGCGTGCTTGTTGTTCATCCTTGGGAGTAACGGGAGCAGTATTCGGAGATCCGCTGCCACTCTTTAACTGCGTTTGAATCGATTCCAGTTGTTCCTGCGCCAACTCGCTTTTTAGTTGGGCAATTCGCTCCTGAGCCACCAGTTCGCTAATGCTGTGCCGCAGCGAATACACCTGTTCACTCGTTCGGAATTTTGTCTGATCGGCCTCGGCTCCAGCCCGCGCCGCTTCTGCTGCCGATTCCCGCGCTTTGGCCCGGCGGCTGGCATCGAAAATCGGAAACGTGATCTGCACGCCTATGTTGAAGTTGTTGTGTTGGAAGCGCAGGTAATATTGGGCATAGTTATTGAACTCGGCATAGCGGTTGTACTCCGCGCCGAACGCGAATTGTGGCCGGTAATTCTGCTTTTCGTCGCCAAAGGAGGTCAGCCATTTCGACTTCGCATTGGCAAATGCCGCCTGAATCCCGGAGTTCGTCGCCGCCAGCGTGTCTTCAATGGGGTCTTCAGTGGAAAATTCTGGCGAAGTCGGAATGCTCTTCGAGTCAGTCACAAAAGTTGAAGGCGGCAGGCCGGTCAGGTGCCCAAGTTGCTGCCGCAGCTGGCTGGCGTCGCCTTCCAGGTGAAGCCGCTTCGCGTCCACCTGCGCCGCGGTCAACTCCGCCTTTGTCACTTCCATCCGTCCATCCACGCCGGCCTGCAAACGCTCCCGCTCGATCGTTACCAGCCTTTCCGCGAACTCCTTTTCCTGCTCCAGCGCCGCCAGCAGGCGGGTGTCGCTGTCTAGCTGGATGTAGGCCAGGGCCGTGTCCAAAGCTACTTGTTCTTCGTTATCCTTCAGGGATAGTTGCGCGGACTTCAGCGCCTCTCGCGCCGCACGAACGTAATCCGGTTGCGAAAAGGAATAAATCAGCGATTGCGAAGTCACGCTATAAACCGATGGCTGTCCCACTGGAAAGCCGTAAGAGTAGCCAAGGCTCGATCCCAGAACGAAGCTCGGTAGATATACGTCCTTCGATTCGGATAGCCCTGCCTCTGCGTGTTGTACCTCGGCAACTCCCGCTCTCACCGCCGCGCTGTTTCGCACCGCCATGTCCACCACCGTGGAAAGAGAGACCTGTGCCCACGCCTGGCAGCCGCCAAGCAACAAGCACGTCCACATCCACTGGTACCTTTTCCGCAACTTCATTCCTCTCATCGCGAAGAGCAAACCACGCATCTATTCTCGGAGTGCATCTCCAGCGGCCCATCCAGATTAATGGCCCTTGTTCGCCGGGATCCCCGGATAATCCTTCGCCAGTGACCGCGCAGCCGCATACTCCTGTTGCGCCCCGTGCGCATCTCCCTGTTGTTTCAGCAGATCGCCAATTCGCGCATGTATCACGAACGCCGGAGCTTCCTCGCTCAACGCATTCGATGCCAGGTAGTCTCGCATCCACTCGATCGCCAATTGCGGCTCCCGCCCTGCCTTCATCAAGGTCGAAGCTCCATCCGCCAGCGCCGGGCCGTGGTCGCGTTCTGCTGCCACCGCACCGCTCTTAACTGCTGCCAGCATCTCGTCCCAACGTTCGCGTCTGCGATAGAAACTTCCCAGGTCCATCCATGACTGCGCGCTCGAATGGGAGGCCGAAATCTTCGCCCGGAATGCTTTCTCCGCACTTGCGTAGTCGTTCTTTCCTTCTGCGATCCGGGCGCGCAATTCAAGTGCGCCTACCGGATCGAATCCATCCAGCTGTCGCGCGATTCCTTCCGCCTTGCCATAGCCTCCGCCCAGCACCGCCGGAGCCTCAGCATAGTACTCTCCCAAATCTGATAGCGCCGCGCCATTCTTTGCGTCAAGGCGCACAGCCGTCTCGAACTCAGCTCGAATCAGTTTTGCCAGCTTATAGGCCGCCACAAACGACACATGCTCCGCCTTTCCTCCGTATGCCCGCCCAAGCCACAGGTGATAACTGCTGTTGCTTGAAGCCAGTTGAACCGCGCGTTCACACGCCCCGATCGCATCATCCCAGCGCTCCTCGGCATAGTAGACCCGGCAGCGCAGGTTCAACGCTTCGGCGTCGTTCGGATCTAGTTGCAGTGCCGTGTCCAAAAGCCGCAGCGTGTCGTCGGCATGTCCCCGGCTCAATGCCGCCTGTGCTGCATCCACTGTCTCTCGCGAGATCGACATTCCCGCGAAAGTCATAACTGATCCGACCGCCAGCGCACAAACCAGCGCCCATCTTCCCCAGAATCCCGCCGTCACGTTTGCTTCACTTCCTATTTCGTCTCAACCACCAGCACTCCGTCGCCAATTGGCTGGCCATTGGTGCTTCCCAGTGCGACTATGTCGCCCTCCTTAAGGCCCGTCAAAATCTCTACCTGCGTCAGATTCAGATTGCCCACCGTCACTGCCGTCCGGCGGAGCGTTCCATCCACCACGCGATATACGTAAGATTTGCCGCGCTCCGTATGCAACGCCTCTCGCGGGATATTCAATGCATTCCGTTCGTTTGCAATGGTGACCGTCACGCGCACATTCGTGTTGGGAAGAAGATTTTCGTCCGCGTCGTCGATGGTTACCAGCACTTCGCCCACATTGCGTGTCCCATACGTGATGATCGTCGAGGGCACGCGCGCCACGTGGCCATGCCACACCTGCTCGGGTCTGGCATCCCACTCGATGGTGATCGGTTGACCGACATGCAGCCTGCCAATCTCAGGTTCGTCGAAATAAGCGCGCACCTGCATCTTCGTGAGATCTGCCATCTGCAACAGCCGGTCGCCCTGTTGCACAAACTCCGACTTCGATACGGGAATCGAATACACGGTTCCTGTAAACGGGGCGTGGACATTCGCCTGATTCAACACCGACTGTGCCGCCGCATAGCCAGCCTGAGCTTCATCGAACGCCGCCTTCGCCCGGGCCATGTCGTCAGCGTCATAGCGCTGCGTTTTCCTCAGCTGCAATGTCTGGATCGACGAATTTGCTGCCGCCAGCCGCTGCTCGGCCGCCGCCACCTCGTTCGCTGAGGCAGCCCCGGTCAACTGCAGCTTCTTGAGTGCGTCCAGATCGCGCTGTGCCTGGTCGCGATCCATCTGCGCCTTCTCGAGATCCCCGCTCAGCGCCAATCGCTCTTCCTGCGTGCCGCCCCTGAGCGTGGCGTTGTAAGTCGCCTGCGCGCTCCGCAAAGCCGCCTGCGCCGCGGCCAGTCGCGCGTGCGCGTCGGTATCATTCATAGAAAGCAAAAGCGTACCCTTGGTTACTCGCTGGCCTTCGTGGACATAGAGCACCTTGATTAGGCCCGGAAACGGCGCATGCGCTTCGAAGTTCGCCTGTGGCTGCGGCTCGACCTTGCCATTGGTTGCACTGGTGCTCTTCAGCGCGCTGCGTGCCGCCGTCGCCGTTCGCACCGGAATCCTCGTGCGCGTCGCCAGCCGCGTCAGATAGAAGACCAACGCCACCGCGATGGCCGCCGCCACCCAAACCCACACCGGATTTCGTCTTCTACTTTTTCTGGTCGCCATTCAGGGTCTGAACCGCTGATAAGTATATAAGACTCATCTCGATGCCTTTGTGCATCAGAAAGATGCCGGTCGCATGATGATTGCGTCATCTGTGCGTCATCCGTATCGGGCATCAACGGTTTTGCCAGCCCTAACCCATTTCCGCACCCTGTGACTTAGTGTCCAAGCGCCTCCGCTATTGCCTCTTCCGCCAGGGGAGCCATGATCCGGTAACCGGTGTCGTTTGGGTGTAATCCATCCTCCGCCAGGTCCTTGCGCAGTAGCCCATGCTGGTCGACCATCGCCGAAAAGTAATCGAGATAGATAAGGCCGTTCGCTGCGGAGTAGTTCTTAAGCCACGCGTTCAGTGCCAGAATCTTAGCAGGATCGCGCTGCGCAAAGAAATTCTGCGACTGGGGTGTGTAATTGTGCACCGGTATCACAGAGGAGAAGACCACGCGGATGCTATGCGCATGTGCCAGTTCCGCCAGCGAGGCGTAATTTGCCTCGATATCTTCGATCGAAATCGGCCCTGTATTCCCGGCAATATCGTTCGTTCCCGCCAGAATCACGACCGCTGCCGGTTGCAGGTTGACCACGTCCTGGTGAAAGCGCACCAGCATCTGTGAGGTGGTTTGGCCGCTAATACCACGATTGATATATGGCTTGCCCGGGAAATAGTGGTCCAGATGCCACGCGTCGGTGATCGAATCGCCCAAGAAGACTACCCTCTTCTCGCCCGGCCTGGGTGCGCTGAGCGCCGCATTGTCTTCTCTGTAGCGGCCAAGCTGGCCAAAGTCGCTCATGTATGTCGGGATCATCGTCTCGCGGTAGTGCTCGAGGTTTCGAATGGAATCGGCAACATGATCCGGTTCCGGCGGGACCGCTTGTCCAAACGCAGAGAGGGATATCGCCAGCAGGAAATAAATCGGGAAGCGCATGCAGAACAAACTAACAAACATCGGAGACTAGCGGAAATAAACTTCGACCATAGTGCAGTCGTCGGTCGCGGCAGCGGAGCCGCAGAAGCACGACAGATTTTCGACAACTTCCTCGAGGTTTCTGCTCTTTCCGAACGCGTCCTCCATGCGTGGGGTGCCGAAGAACTCGCCCGCTTCGTCTTCCGCTTCCGTTACGCCATCGGTAACAACAAGAATTCGGGTGCCCGGTTCGAGTTGCGCCGTATACGAGTGGAACTCTCCATTCGCTATCAGCCCTACCGGCAGGTTTGAATCGCTTAACGACACGATCCCCGTTGCTGTTTGCAACAGGGGATGGACCTGTCCACAGTTGATGTATTCAAGCTGGCCATTGCTTTCCAGCCGAAAAATCAGCATCGTTGCATATTTGCCGATGTTCTTTGCACAGATGAATCGATTAAGAGCCCTGGCGATCAGGTCTAACGGCTGATCGGCAAGGAGTTGCGCGTATACCATGCCTTGAAGGGTCTGCGCCAGCATCGCTGCTGCCACTCCCTTTCCTGAAACATCGGCGACCACAACGTAAAAGTGGCCGTCTGCCGCGACCACGTCGTAGAAGTCGCCGCCAATCTCTTTGCACGGAACAAATCGAGCCGAGATCTTCGCATACGGTATGTCGGGCAGCTCCGTCGGCATCAGGTTTTGCTGGATGACCCTCGCCATCTCCAGTTCCTCCTGGTTGCGCCGTGCTTCCTCCGCGGCAACGGCCAGGCGCGCATTTTCGACAAGGGCCGCCGCCTCGGTTGCGATCGTCTTCAGCAGGTCATTGTCTACTTTTGTCAGGTTTCCCGGTGTCAGACGGCTGTCCAGATAAAGCACGCCCAGCACGTCGCCGCGCCCAAAGCCGGCCACCACCCTTCGGCTGCGCAACGGTATGCAGATGACGGTGCGAATGTTCTGCGCGATCACGCTCTCTGAGCGCACACCATGCTCGGCGCTCAGCGTGTCGGTCACGATGAACTCCCCAGTACCCTGGATCGCCTGTTTGATAGCGCTGTGCGAAATCGTCGAGTCGTCGTTGAGAAGTCTTCCTTTGCTGTCCAGTCCAACCGTCAGTTTCAGTGCGCCGCTCGCTGGGTCGCGAAGCATCACGTAGCCCCGCTCCACCTTGGTCAGGGCCAGCGTGGTCTCTACTAGCGCCGTCAAAATCTGGTCGACCGCGCCAAGCTTGTTCAGCTTGCTGTTTGCCTCCAGCAGCCAATTCAACTTTTCGATCGCGGTGTTGGGTGAGGCATCGGTCTTCAGCGGGCCGAGTAGCTCGCGCATCGTCGAACTTGACTGAGCCATCCGCACACCGAAACGAAGCAATGGCCCATCCAGTGTGCCGAAGTGGATCGCGTCGTTAATGCCTAGTTTATGACGCGGAACCTTGACGCCGTTTACGAAGGTCCCATGCTTGCTGCCCTGGTCCACAATGTAAAATGTGCCATCTTCAAAAAGAATTTCGGCATGCTTGCGAGAAACATAAGCATCTTCAAGCAGGAGGTCGCTGCCAGGCATTCGGCCCACGGTATAGGGGGAATGGTCAATATCGCGCTGGCTCTCACGCGGGCCGTCGACCAGGAGCATGGGTGTGGAAGGAACCTCGCGCATTGGCTACATCTCCAGACGGAACAACCTAACGGGCTAAACTGCACTGGTTAAAGCTGCATCATTGTTACGAGCGATTATAAACAGGCCCCGCATGCTAGCTGGGCTTTTGTCGACGGCTGTACTGCCCGGTGATTTGTCCGGTTCAATGCTACAAATTGTTGTTTTTCAGGATTGACAATCGTGATATCGAAGCGTCAGGCTGGAACGTTTTCCTGAGGGGAATATGCCTCCCTGGCCTGGCGGTTATGCTTTAATTTCCGCCGGGCTTTTTTTTGCCAACCGGCGGATGGCGCGAGGGACAAGATGAACCCAAACCAAAGACCGCTCGAACCGGGGATTGTGACCGACTTCGCGGACCGGCTAAGCTATTCCGGCTACCTATGCCTGCCGGAGTTGCTGGCGCAGCAGCGTCCCTTGTCGTCGCCTCCGCACCACGACGAGATGCTCTTCATCATCCAACATCAGGTCTCCGAGTTATGGATCAAGCAATTGATTCATGAGCTGACTGCGGCGATCCATTTTGTCCAGCATGATCAGCTCGATCCCTGTTTCAAGATCCTCTCCCGGGCAAAGCTCATCCAGATGCAGCTCTTCGACCAATGGGCAGTCCTCGAAACGCTCACCCCGTCGGAGTACATGGAGTTTCGCGGCGTGCTGGGTCACGCCTCCGGCTTCCAGTCGTTCCAATACCGCAAGCTGGAGTTCCTGCTCGGTAACAAGAACCGCGATGCGCTGCGCGTCTTTGCGCATGACCCGGCCATTCATGCGGAGTTGATAGCGGCCCTGGAAGCGCCCAGCTTGTATGACGAATTTTTGCTGCACCTTGCGCGCCGTGGGTTGGCCATCCCCCCCGAATGCACGCAGCGCGACTGGAGCGAAGCGCATCGCCAGAATGAAGTGTTGGTACAGGTCTTCCGCGGGATTTACGAACATCCCCGCCAGCATTGGGATGCTTATGAAATGTGCGAGAAGCTCGTGGACGTAGAAGAGTACTTCCAGCTGTGGCGCTTTCGCCACATGAAGACTGTCGAAAGGATTATTGGATTCCGGAAGGGAACTGGCGGCTCATCCGGCGTGGGCTTTCTAAAACAGGCCCTCGAACTGACGTTCTTTCCCGAACTGCTTGCAGTCCGAACAGGCCTCGCTCAAAGATGAACGCACGAATTCAGCAGGCGGTGGCGGCACTGGGTGAAGGCCCACTCGACGAAGCCACAATCAAACGCCACATTGCGCCGCTTTTTTCTTGTGTCCTGGCAAACGAACGCGTGTATTTGGCAAACCACTCTCTGGGCAGACCGCTAGATGCGATGGCCAAGGACGTAGCCGAGGCAACCTCGCTCTGGTATACCAGACTCGGGGATGCCTGGGCCCCGTGGCTCGATGAACGGCAGGCATTTCGCGCGAGGCTTGCGAGTCTTGTCGGGGCTCCCCGTGCTGATTGCATCGTTCCCAGGACTTCCGCGGGCCAAGGCCTGCGAAGCGTGCTGAACGCACTGCCGGGCAAACCGCGCGTGGTCAGCACGCGTGGGGAGTTCGACTCTATCGATGTGATCCTGAAGCAGTATGCCGCGCTCGATCGCATCGACCTGCGCTGGGTCGAGCCTGACGCCGAAGACAATCTCAGCTTGGAATCTCTCATTGAAAGCGTCGATCGCGGTGGCGCCGATCTGGTCGTCGTATCTCAGGTCATGTTTATGACCGGCCAGATTGTCGAAGGCCTCAACAACACAGGGATAGACACGCTGGCAAAAGCTTGCCATCAACATGGAGCCCGACTGCTGGTTGATTCCTACCACGCCATAGGCGTCATCGCCGTTGATGTCGTGAAGCTACAAGCGGACTTCATGATCGGTGGCAGCTATAAATACCTTCGTGGCGGCCCCGGAGCCTGCTACTTATACATCTCCCCCGCAGCCCTGGAGAGCGGCCTGCGCCCGCTCGATGCCGGGTGGTTCGCCAATTCAGATACCTTTGCCTATCAACGGCCGGAACTGCCCGTACTCAAGTCAGGAGGCGATGCTTTTCTCGATTCCACACCTCCCGTGCTTACCTGGTATCAGGCGCGCAGTGGTCAGGAATTTACCCTCGCGATGGGCGTCGAACGCCTTCGCACCTACAGCCTCGCACAGCTTCACGCCCTCCGCGAATATCTTGCGGATGCCGGCGTAAATAGAGTGATCGGTGGCGACCTCGCCCACGGAGCGTTCCTCGCTATCCGCCTCCCTAACGCAATGGAGCTTTCAGCAGAACTGGAACGTGAAGGCATCGTCTGCGACGCCCGAGGCCAATGGCTCAGGCTCTGTCCCGATTGCTTAACCCGTGACGAAGAACTGCGTCGCGCCGCAGCCGCGCTGGGTAATCTGCTGCACAAGAAGAAATAAAAGGGCTCACTTTCCGGCGACTCCATCGAGCGCAAGATTCAGCGCAAGCACATTCACTCGCGGCTCTCCAAGTATGCCGAATTGCCGTTCCTGCACATGAGCCAGCACGAGCTGCCGCACCGCATCGTCACTCAGGTGGCGTTCCTTGGCCACGCGATGAACCTGATACAAAGCCGCTGCTGGCGTAATATCCGGATCCAGCCCAGACCCCGATGCCGTAACCAGATCGATCGGCACAGCCTGCCCCGGGGCGGTCTTTTGATAAGCAGCCACATCTCCCTGAATGCGATCGACGAGCTTCTTGTTCGATTGCGCAAGGTTGGAGCCGCTGGAGTTGGCCGCATCGTAGCCGTTGCCCGCCTCCGAAGGCCGGCTGTGGAAGTACGAATCGCCCGTAAAGCTCTGCCCGATGATTGCTGAGCCGGCCACCTGGCCGTTTCGTATGAGGATCTGTCCGTCCGCCTTCTCGCGCAGAAAGAAGTGAGCGAAGGCCGTAACGGCTAGCGGATACATCAGGCCAAGCAGCACAGTGGTGACCAGCGTGAAGCGAATTGCGATTTTTATCGTAGAAACCATAACGTATTCCTTATGCCTCTCACGCTTATGCGAGGTGAAGAGCTGTCAATACCATGTCGATAGCCTTTATTCCGATGAATGGGACAATCAAGCCGCCCGCTCCATAAACCAGCAGATTGCGCCGCAACAGGGCCGCCGCCGACATCGGCGCATACTTCACGCCCCTCAGCGCTAGCGGAATGAGAGCGACGATAATCAGGGCATTAAAGATGACAGCAGAGAGAATCGCCGAGTGCGGAGTAGCCAGTCTCATGATGTTCAAGGCGCCCAGCACCGGAAACACCCCGGCAAACATTGCCGGAATGATTGCGAAATACTTGGCCACGTCGTTGGCGATGGAAAATGTAGTCAATGCGCCGCGCGTCATCAACAGTTGCTTGCCGATCTCCACGATCTCGATCAGCTTGGTGGGATTGGAGTCCAGGTCCACCATGTTGCCCGCCTCTTTTGCCGCCTGAGTACCGGTGTTCATCGCGACGCCTACATCGGCCTGGGCCAGCGCGGGAGCATCGTTCGTGCCGTCGCCGGTCATGGCCACCAGCTTGCCCTTACCCTGTTCGCGCTTGATCAGATCCATCTTGTCTTTGGGCTTCGCTTCGGCGAGAAAGTCATCTACACCGGCCTCGCGTGCGATGACCGCCGCGGTGAGGGGATTGTCACCCGTGATCATGATGCTGCGGATACCCATCGAGCGCAGCCGCGTCAGGCGATCCTTCAATCCGCCCTTCACAATGTCCTTGAGGTAAACCACACCCAGCGCTGTCGAATTTTCAGCGACCACCAGCGGAGTGCCTCCTAGGCGTGCGATCTCTTCGACTTTATCGCTCACCTTGCGAGGCAGGTTCGAGCCCTCTTCTTCGAGGAACTTCGCAATCGCATCCGCTGACCCCTTACGAATCTTAGTGCCGGGAAGGTCTACGCCGGACATGCGTGTCTGCGCACTAAAAGGGACAAACTCAACCCGCATCCCCGTCAAATCGCGTCCGCGCAGGTTGTACTGCTCCTTGGCCAGAACTACGATAGACCGGCCTTCCGGCGTCTCGTCGGAAAATGAAGCCAGTTGTGCCGCGTCAGCCAATCTTTCCGTGCTGATGTCCGGGGCAGGGAAGAACTCCGTCGCCTGGCGATTGCCCAGGGTAATCGTACCCGTCTTGTCCAGCAGAAGAGTGTTTACGTCTCCAGCCGCTTCCACCGCACGGCCGGACATCGCGAGCACGTTGTATTGCACCAGCCTATCCATCCCCGCAATGCCGATGGCCGAAAGTAAACCGCCGATGGTCGTGGGAATCAGACACACCAGCAGCGAAACAAGCACGAAGATCGTCTGTGGCGCCGTGGAATAAATCGCGAACGGCTGCAGCGTCGCAACCGCCAGCAAAAAGATGATCGTAAGACCGGAGAGCAAAATGCTCAGCGCAATCTCATTTGGAGTCTTCTGCCGCACTGCGCCTTCTACCAGCGCGATCATGCGATCGAGAAACGTCTCTCCGGGATTTGAAGTGATCTTGATCCGGATCCAGTCGGAAAGCACTCTGGTCCCGCCCGTCACGGCCGAGCGGTCTCCTCCCGCCTCGCGAATGACCGGTGCCGATTCGCCTGTGATCGCCGACTCGTCCACCGATGCCACGCCCTCGATCACCTCGCCATCCCCGGCGATGAACTGGCCGGCTTCCACTTTGATTACATCGCCTGCGCGAAGCTGCGAACTGGAAACGGCCTCCGTCGTGCCGTCGGCCCTGTAGCGATAGGCCATTGTTTCGCCCTTCGCCTTGCGCAGAGTGTCAGCCTGAGCTTTCCCGCGCCCCTCGGCCATCGCCTCGGCAAAATTGGCAAAGAGCACCGTAAACCACAGCCACAGCGTGATCTGCAGATTGAAGCCAATTGGCTGATGCCGGATCGCGTCTTGAATCAGCAAAGCCGTCGTGAGCACGCTGCCCACTTCCACCACGAACATCACCGGGTTCTTGACCATGGCGCGTGGATTGAGCTTGGTAAATGCGCCGATAGCAGCTTGGCGGAGAATATTCGGATTCCAGAGAGCTTGTTTTTTTGCCATATTTATCTTTCTTAGTCCGCTCTAAAAGAGGGTTCCATGGTTCAGTAACAAATGTTCAAGAATCGGACCAAGGCTGAGCGCGGGAAAGAACGTAAGCGCGCCAACGATCAGAATCACACTCATAAGCAGGACCGTGAACAACGCTGTATTTACCGGAAAAGTTCCGGGCGAAGGCGGCACGCTCTTCTTCAATGCCAGATTTCCCGCCAGCGCCAGCATGGGAACCATCATCAGGAAGCGTCCGGAAAGCATCGTAAAGCCGAGGCTGATGTTGTACCAGTTCGTGTTCGCGCTGATTCCCGCAAAAGCCGAGCCGTTATTCCCGGCGGCGGAGGTGAACGCATAAAGAATCTGACTAAGCCCATGCGGTCCTGGGTTAGTAATGCCGTCGAGCCCCCTATGGGTGAGTACCGAGGCAGCCGCTAACAAAAGAATCAGCAGCGGGAAGATGAGCACGTAAAGCATTGCCATCTTCACGTCGAATGCCTCGATCTTCTTGCCCAGATACTCCGGTGTTCGTCCCACCATCAACCCCGCGATGAAGACCGACAGCACCACGTAGATCAGCATCCCGTATAGGCCCGATCCCACGCCGCCAAAGACGATCTCGCCCAGCATGATGTTCGACAATACGATCATTCCACCCAGAGGAGTGAACGAGTCGTGCATGCCGTTCACTGCTCCGCAACTCTCGTCCGTAGTGGTCGCGGCAAAGAGTGCCGTATTCGCAATGCCGAACCGTACTTCCTTGCCTTCCTGGTTGCCGCCTGACTGTAGTGCGCTCACGTGCTGATCCACACCATGCAAGAGCGGATGCGGCCGAGACTCCGTGAAGTAGATACAGAACATGCCCACGAACCAGAGCAGGAACATGCAGGCAAATACCGCCCATCCGTGTCCTGGAGATCTGGTGATCTTACCCAGCGTGACCGTCAGCGAAGCGGGAATTAGAAACATTGCGAGAATCTCTAGAAAGTTGCTGAAGGGAGTGGGATTCTCGAAGGGATGGGCGCTGTTCGTGTTGGTAAAGCCACCGCCATTTGTGCCCAGCATCTTGATTACTTCCTGCGAGGCGACCGGTCCTTGAGCAATGGTCTGCGGCTGGTTCGAATGCTCCAGCGTTTGGGCCTGCGTATAAGGCTTCAGGTTCTGGATCACCCCTTGGCCGATCAATAACGGAGCAAGAACAAGGCAGATGGGCAGCAAAACGTACAAGATGGAACGTGTCGCGTCTACCCAGAAGTTGCCGATCGTAGAAGCCTGACGGCGCGCAATCCCGCGAACCAGCGCGATCGCCATGGCGATGCCCACTGCCGCGCTCAGGAAGTTGTGATACGCCAGACCTACCATCTGCGTGAAATAGCTCATGGTAGTTTCAGGGACATACGATTGCCAGTTTGTATTCGTGGTGAATGAGGCAGCCGTATTCCATGCAAGCGCCGGTGTAACGCCCGCAAGGCCCTGTGGATTCCAGGGAAGGAAGTGCTGTGCACGCTCGATCACGTAAGTGAGAAGGAGCGAAACGAAGCTGAAGAGCAGCATGGCGCCGGTGTATTCGCGCCAATTCATCTCCTGCGTGGCGTTCACGCCGCAGAGCCAGTAGAAAAACCGCTCAACCGGTTTCAGCAACGGATCGAGAAACGTACGCTCGCCCTCGAATACCCGCGCCATGAACAGACCCAGAGGCCGCATCAGCACAACCAGAACCACAAGGAAAACCAGAATCTGAAGCCATCCATTGGCGGTCATGTCAAAATTTCTCCGGATACAAGAGAGTCACTACAAGGTAGACAAGCAGCAACACAGTTAACGCAATGACGATAATGGTTGTTATATTCATAGGTTTATCTCAGTTTCTCGCAGGCCTTGATATAGGCCAGCGCAACTGCAAAAAATCCGATTGTGATGACGACCATCAAAAGGTCCCACATACATTGCTCCCCATTGCTGCCATGACTGTCGCTACCATGGCCCTTGTTTTCCTCCATACCACCAGACCAGGCCCACGGTCAGCGTAGGCTGCGCATTCGCGAAAACGCCGGGCTTGTTGGTGAGGAAGTAGTTTTGATTGCTCCAGTCGCGCCGGAATTCGAAGAACGCATCGAGACTATCGCCCACCTGGTACTTCACCGTCGCAGTGCCTTCCTTGAGGTACTGGCTCACATTGCTGAACAACCCCTGCGGATCGGCTAAATATTCGCCGCGAGCTGCTAGCGCCAGGCGGGGTGTCCATTGATATTGCGCATAAGCTGCGCCCCCATCCACGTGCGAAGGTGCCGACGATCTCCCAGGAGAGGCAGTCGCCCACTCCCGCTCGATCACATAATCTCCTTCGAGAGCAAATGTGACCTTGGGTGTTGCGTTCCACGTCGCATAACTGTCGAAAATGTGCAGCTTGCCGCCCGGCGCCGGAATGATAGGCGTAAAGCACAGGCCGGGCTGCACCGGAGCTGGTCCGCAAGTCAGTATCTCTGTCGAGTCCGGATGGTCCTGTCCGTTGTAATAATTCACCGTCCAGTTCACCGACTTGGCCGGCTGGACCACAAATCCGAATAGCTCGTCCTTATAAGAATTGGTTGGTTCAACCTGATTCGTACCGTTCACGATCCAATAGTTCGCAGCCAGCTTGTCGTTGATGTGGTAGGTGGCGTGCACACCCATGTGATAGAAGGGCAAAAAGTCAAAATAGAAAGACCGCGTGTAGTTCATCTGGTCCTTCGTGTAGTTCCCCTCGATACCCAAGGAACTCGACCACTTGCCGAAGTCCACCTCCAAACCGCGCCCCAGCGGGAAAATGTAGGTGCCATAAACCTGATAGACATTCTGATAGATTTCGGGCCTTCGCTCGTTTGCCGGATTCCCCTGCAAGGTAGCTGTCGCCTGCCCGTATTGCAGGTCCAGCCTTACGCCGTACCGCCGCCCCGCACTCACATCCGGATCGAGAGCCAGAATCACATCCGCCTGGTTCAGGCTGAAGGCATTGCTCAACACATCGTAGGCGCGCAGGTAGTTCACTCGCCCAATCGGCGCATTGAAGTTGTACTCGTAATAGCCGTCAAAGAGATAGTTGAGTGTCGCCCCGCCCGGCAGTTGCTTTGGTAGAACAGACGGCAGCTTCGCACCGCCTCCACCCGGCGTCTGGATGACCGAAGCCGACGTAACTGGGGGATCTCCTCCCGTTGCCTTCAGCTCATTTGCCGCTGTGGACAGAGCCGCGGCTGCTTCGGGTCCGTCGTGATTCGACCCGCCGTCTCCATTTTTCCTGTCGTGCTCCGCCCCGTGCTCTGCCTCAAGCGCAGCTACTCGACTCTGCAGCGCGCGGACCGTCTCGCGCAGCTGCTCTATCTCTTCACTAGTCGTAGACGCTGTTTGCGCGTGGCTTGAGGCAGACTGCAGCAGAAATGGAAGCAGGAGCAGGCGCAGATTCCTGCCAGGTCTCAACAGCACGCGCCAATGTTTTCTAAAAAGCACAACGATCTTTAGTTAATCGTTGCCGCGCTAAGATGCCGATAAGGAATTTATAAGGAAGTCATAAAGATTGGTTTCACCAGCTATCCTGCACCGCCCTCCGGCAAAAAGCGATAGCCCACCCATGGCTCGGTCTGGATGTATTCCTTGGTCCCGCTGCCCTGCAATTTCTTTCGCAGCTGTCCCACAAATACCCTCAAATACTCCGGCTGCTGTACCGACTGCGCTCCCCAGACTGCGGTCAGCAGTGCGCGATGCGTGAGTACCTTACCTGCGTTGCGCGCAAACAGCAGGAGCAGGTCAAACTCCTTCGGCGTCAGATGAATGGGTTGCCCGCATACCAGGATGGAGTGCGCCGCGATGTCCACGACAAAGTCGCCGACTTCGATCGGCGCATTGGTCACACGTTCCGGCGCCCGCCTCAAATGCGCGCGAACCCGCGCCAGCAACTCCTGAATACCAAAAGGTTTCGTCACGTAGTCATCCGCTCCCGCGTCCAGGGCTTCGATCTTCGATCGTTCCTGGTCGCGCACCGACAAGACAAGAATCGGCGCTTTGCTCTTCAGGCGCGCGGCCCGGCAGAGTTCCACGCCCGTCATGCCCGGCATCATCAAGTCCGTGATCATCAGATCGGGAGCCCACTCCTCGAAAATTCGGAGCGCCTCCTCTGGATCGTTTGCCGCTCGCACATCGTAGCCCTGTGCTGAAAGAGCGGCGCGCAGCACCCTCGTAATTTGTGTTTCGTCGTCGACTACCAGAACGCGTTCCGTCATTGGTTTTCCTTCTGTATCATCGCCCTGTCATGGAAAAGAATACAGCCCGCATCAGCGCGGCCGTACTCAGGTATGCGGGTCTCACGCTGCTGGCATTTCTCCTCGTGTTCGTGTTTCGCCGTCTTCTGCGCGTCAACCCGACGACCGTAGCTCTCAGCTTTCTGGTGCTCATTCTGATTACCGCATCGCGATGGCGTCTGGCGTATTCTCTCTATCTCTCGCTTCTCTGCGCGCTGCTTTACAACGTCTTCTTTCTTCCTCCCATTGGCAGAATTACGATTCGCGATCCTCAAAATCTGGTCGCCCTGGCGGCCTTTCTTTGCGCCACTTTTCTTGTCAGCCATCTCTCCGACAGGGAACATAGCGAGGCTGAACTTTCTGAGATCCGTCACCGCGAGGTGCAGCATCTCTATGAATTCAGCCAGGAGCTGCTCCTGCACGACGATCTCAGCACCATCGCTCGGATAACCCCATCGATCGCCGCTGAAATATTCGGCTTTCGCGCGGTGGCACTCTATGTTCGCGACGGCGATACGGCCTACTACTCCGATCCCGAATACGAACTTGTGTCTCTGAGTGAACTGAAGAATGCAGCCCACGCCACCGATCCTACTGTCATCGTCATTGATGGTATTCATCTTGTCCCGCTATTGCTGGGGATGCGCTCCATGGGTGCGATTGCATTTCGTGGCGAGCAATCGACGAGCATCTATGAAGCAATTGGAACACTTGTCGCCATCGCACTGGAACGCGCTGCTGCTCTTGAACGCACCAGCCATATGGAGGCAGCGCGCGAGAGTGAACGGCTCCACAGTGCTCTGCTCGATTCCGTCACCCACGACCTGCGTACCCCGCTCACCTCCATCCGTGCCGCCGCGACCACTCTTATCAGCCAGCCTCAGATGAGCGAGCATCAGCGTCTCGAGATGTATGCCGTTGTCGACGAAGAGAGCTTCCGCCTCGACCGGCTCATAGGCCAGGCAATTGAAATGGCACAGCTGGATGCGGCCAGCATTCACGTGCAGGCGCGGCCCGAGAGCATGCGCGAAATAATCGAGATGGCCCTTGAAGAGGCCCAGCCCTTACTCGATGACCGCACCGTAGATGTGGATGTTCCGGAAAATATGCCCGATGTTGCCATGGATCGCAGACTTGTCGGTCGTGCGTTGCATCATCTCATCGAAAATGCCGCCATGTATTCTCCTTCCGGCTCACCCTTGCGTATCGATAGTCGAATCGAAGACCATCGTCTCCTGGTCAGCGTTGAAGACCACGGATCGGGCATCGAGGATTTCGAGCAGCCTCTCATCTTCAACAAATTCTATCGGGGACGGAATCAGAAACCCGGCATTTCCGGCACCGGCATGGGGTTGGCGATTGTCAAAGCAATCATGGTCGCACACGGTGGCGGAATCGAAGTTCGGAGCCGTCCTCCTCAGGGAGCGTTGTTTACGATCTGGCTGCCTTTCAAGAGCAACCGGCCACGCGATTCAGTATGATGAATGTTTCATGATCAATCGACGAACCTTTCTCAAGTCCTCTGCAGTTGCGCTGCCCATGGTGTCGCTCTCTGTCTCGCGCCTTTGGGCCGCGCAGCATCTTCCTCTGGGCGTACAACTCTATACGGTTCGTAAGCAGGCAGAAGGCGGTCTGTCTGCGATTCTTAAAGAGATTCGCGGCATCGGCTACGAAGAAGTCGAAACCTACTGGAACGTCTACACTCATCCAGCGCCGGAATTGCGCGGCATGATTCACGATGCTGGCCTGCGCGTGCCCAGTGGTCACTTTAACTACGACGGCCTCTCTGGAAAATTCGATTACGCCAAAGAGCTAGGTGTCGATTGGATGGTCTGCCCCATGCTGCCCAAATCTCAACAGACCTCTCTCGCAGGCTTCCACACCGCGGCAAAACAGTTCAACGAGTGGGGCAAGTACGCGAAAGATATGGGCATGCGTTTCGCCTTTCACAATCACGACTACGAATTCCGTGAGTTCGACGGCCCCTCAGGAAAGCAAACGGGCTATGATATCCTCCTCGCCGAAACCGATCCCGCACTGGTCTTTTTCGAGATGGACTGCTACTGGATCGCGCAATCAGGAAACGATCCGGTGAAGATGTTGCACCGCCTTGGCGACCGTGCCCGCATGATTCATCTCAAGGACCGCAAGCCCGGTTTCGCACCCTCGAACGATATGTACGAGTCCTCCGCGCATTTCACCGAAGTGGGCCATGGGAACATCGACTGGAAAGCAGTCCTCGATACAGCACAGAGCATGCGCATCGAGCACTATTTCGTCGAACAGGACGAGACTCCCGGTGACCCCATCGCCAGCATCCAGAGCAGTTACCAGTACCTCCGAACAATTCTTTCCTGAGCTATGGAATAGGTCGGTTCAACGTCACGCGGGGTGCTTCACTTTACCCCTCCAGATGAAGTGCAGTGGAATCCCTAGCAGAATCACCGCCGTCCCCAGCAGAGAATTCTTCCAGTTCTCCGCGTACGAAAAGTACAGCAGCACAGCCGCCGCCGCTATGAACAGCACCGGGACCACCGGATATCCCCACACCCGATACGTCGCCGCTTTGGGCTGCCGCCTGCGATACACAAAGATCGTTGTCGCCGTAATCATGTAGAACAACCACTCCGCAAAGATGGCCAGTTCAAACAGCTGCTGAAATCGCCCAACAGCCAGCAGCAGCCCAGTCGTCAGCAATCCCTGGACGACCAGCGAAGTCGAGGGGCTCTGGAATCGCGGATGAATATCCGCCATCCGCCGAAAGAACAGCCCATCCCTCGCAGCTGCGAACGGCACGCGCGCGCCCGACATGATCGTCCCATTCAACGTGACAAAGATGCTCAACGCCATTACGCCTGAAACCAGCGCCGCTCCCCATGGCCCCGTCACCACGGCCAGCGCCGTCACCGCCGGCCGCGGCGATGCAGCAATTGTGGCCGCCGGCAAAATATACTGGATTGCCGCATTGGTCGCCATGTACAGCACGCCCACGATGCCCAGCCCGGCGATGAGCGCAATCGGCAGACTCCGCTCCGGATTCTGCACCTCGCCCGAAACCATCGTCAGGTCGTTCCATCCGTCATACGCCCACAATGCCGCGATCAGCGCGATCATGAATCCGCCAAATCCTCCGTGCGCGCCGGCGTAGACCGTCCTGAAATTTCCCCAATGGCCTGCCGCCGAAGCAAAGCAGAACCCCGCAATCACCAGGATCAGCACGCCTTTCAGCCAAGTAAAAACCAGTTGAAAGTCGCCCGCCTTCTTAATGCCGAGATAGTTCAGTCCGGTAATCAGCCAGGTGGCGCCAATCGCGAAGATCTGTGCCCACGTCACCGCCAGCACAAAATGAAAGGCCGTGGTATCGAGCCATCGGAATGCGGTAAAAATAGCCAGCGTCCGCGCCAAGCCCGTTGTCACGCTTGCGATCGAAGCCGGCTTCGCCACCGCGAACCATGTCCACATGTACAGGAACGCCGTCAGATCGCCGTATGCACCGCGCAGATACACATATTCGCCGCCCGTGTAGGGCAGCATGGTGCTCAGCTCGGCGTAGGTCATCGCCCCAAAGAGCGAGAGGAGTCCGCCGACAATCCACGCCAGATACACCTGCCCGGACGACCCCGTGGCCCGCATCATCTCTTGTGGAACAAGAAAAATCCCGCTGCCAATCAGCGTTCCCACGACGATGGCCGTCGCGTGCGAAGTATACAGAACCCGCGGCAGATCGTGCGTCTGCTGGTGCCTTTCAGCGGGAGCAGTTTCCAAGGCTTAAGCTCCGGTGAGGAAAGCCCTCAGGCGAAATCTAGTGGTAGTACTTGAGGTCATTCCAGTCTGCCGCATAAGTCGCTTTTCTGCCATAGCAGAGATAGATATTTCCGCGCTCCCAGGGCATCGTCAGTGGATTGTTGCGCACATCCACAATCTTGCACGAGGCATAGAACGGCCTCATCTCCTCGGGCGTCGATCCGTTGATGATGATCATCTCCTGCCCCGTGTACCCGCGCGGTCCCCAGATCCAGTAGTTCTGGTGCCCGCTGATGGCCGTTGGCAAACCGTATTTCTGCCCGAAGAGGTTGATCGCGCTGGCCTCGCCGTAATTGCCCGCAAAGATGCCGGTGATGGCTCGCTCCTGCGGCTGCAGCGCGTTGTAGATGCGCGCCACTTTCTCCACCAGCTCCGTCCATCCAAACCTGTCTGCGAAGAACTGCGGCAGGATGGTTGCATCGTGATTCTCCGTATCCTGTGGTGTGAAGCCGATCTTCTTCTCGTAAGCCACGATGCGCTCGGGCGGCATTACCGGAATCGAAAACGGGATTGACCGGTAGCACGCCCAGATCAGCAGGGCCGCATACACGCCGATCAGAGCATTCTTCCAGGCTCTTTCGCGCGCCCACGAGAACCACGCCACTCCGCCCGCGGCAAAGAGCACGGGATACACGGGCGCAAGATAGTAGTCCTTGCCATGCATCGCCATCATGCTCGCAAGAAACAGCAGATAGGCCAAGCCGAGAAAACGAAACGGACGCGCGACCTTGCTCACCAGCAGCCATACCACGCCCGACACCCAAAGAAGCACGGTGAACGGATTCAGCATCATCACCTGAGCGCCCAGGAATTTCAGAGGCGGCAGCTTCACATCCTTATCGCTCTTCTGTACATCGCGAAGCCACTCGAGAGTAGGGAAGTGGTAGTGAACCTGCCACAGCAAATTCGGCAGCGCCAGCGCGACTATCAGCAGCACGGCGACGCCAAACCAGCGGCTCTTCAAGATCCGCCGTTGCGGCGTCAGCAGCAGCGCGATCAACACGCTGATCAGAAAAAATACTTCAGAAACCTTGTTCTCCAGCCCCAGGCCCGCGCTCACGCCCAGCACGATCCACCAGTTCCGCACGGCCTCTGGCGATTCAGCGCGCACGATCATGATCAGCGCCAGCGCGCACGTCATCCAGAACACCGGGTCAAAGGAATTCATAGAAAGAAAGCTGTCGATGCCGAGGTACACCCCCACCACCAGCACGCCCAGCATGGCCAGCGCCGCCGCCCGGCGTCCACCGCCCAGCGCCCATACCAGCATCCCCGTCAGAAACACCTTCGCGCCACCAGCCAGCGCCGAAATCAGTCGCAGCGACCACATGTGGTCATATCCGAACAGGGTCTCCGCCAATCTCGCCTGCAGAGCTACCATCGGAGGCTGGTCCACATACCCGAAGGCCAGATGGCGCCCGCACATCAGGTAATAGAGCTCATCGCGAAAGATGCCGTAACCCGCACGCTGCGCGATGATGTTGGTGACGATGTGCAGCCCAACCTTGATGGCTGCAAAGATCAGGCTGATCCACACAATCGAGCGCAGCGGGGCAAGGGATTGCAGTGCGGAAGGGGAGCGGTCTTCAGTCACAGCAGTTGTATTCATCGAGTCAGCCCAGGTGGATTTAGCGCAACTGTAGCAGCTATACGCGCACACGCGAAGGAAGTTCCATGAAGCCAAACAGGAAGTTCTATGAAGCTAGGACGACTTGCAGGCAGGCCAGTCTAAGCCTCGTTATTCAGCACGTGCAGCGGATTCTCCGCCTCTACGTGAAAACGCTCATAGATCAACTCCGCCGTCTTCCGCGGAACCACGGCCGTCAGAGCCTCCAGACCAGCCCGCTGCACGCTGCGCAGGCTGCCGAAGTGCTCGATCAGCCGCGTCCGCGTCCGCGTTCCCACGCCCGGAATCGTCAGTAACTCCGAGTCGCGATCCCGCATCTCTCTGCGCTTGCGGTGGTAACTAATGGCAAACCGGTGCGACTCATCGCGTACGTGTTGGATCAGGTGCAGCACGGGAGATCGCCGCTCCAGCACCACCGGCTCGTTCTCCTGTCCGAACAGGTAGATAATCTCTTCGCGCTTGGCGATCGACGCTAGCGGCTGCGTCGTCAGCCCTAACTCCTCCAGAGCCTCGGTCGCCGCGTGCAACTGTCCCAGCCCGCCATCGACGAGAATCAGGCTCGGCATCGGTCGCTTCTCTTCGACCATGCGCCGGTAGCGCCGTCCTACCACCTCGCGGATTGCAGCGAAGTCATCCACGCCATCCACCGTCTTGATCTGAAATTTCCGGTAGTCCGACTTCTTCATCGCGCCGTCTTCCCATACCACCATCGATGCCACGGTCTCCGCGCCTTGAATGTGTGAAATATCGAAGCATTCAATTCGTCGCGGTAGCTCCGGCAGCATAAGCACGTCCTGCAGTGCCTCGCGGATCGCCTTCTGCGACGGCTGCATCACGCGGAAGCGCTGATCGTAGCTCTGCTTCGCATTCTGCCCGGCCAGATCGACCAGTGATCGCTTTTCCCCGCGTACCGGAACCGCAATCTCCACGCGATGCCCACTGCGCTCCGCCAGCAGCGCCGCCAGGATCGAGCGATCCGCGAAATCCACCGGCAGGTACACCGCCCGTGGCACATATTGCTGATCGATATAGAGCTGCTTCAGCAGCGCCGCGAAAAATGCCCCCGCCTCGAACTGTGTCTGCCCCAGGTCGTTCTGTACCGCGTTCTCATCGTCCGGCCCTGCGTCCTCCAGCAGCAACGTATCTAAATCCTCCCAGAAGAACTCCCGCCGATCCACAATCTTGCCGCCGCGCATGTGGAACAGATTCACCGCCAGCATGCCGTTCTCGTAGTGGTAGCCAAACACATCCGCATCGTCGCTGTCCGCCGAAGCGATTCTCTGCTTCTCGTGCAACTGGCTGATCGTCACCAGCAGATCGCGATACTTCGCCGCCAGCTCAAACTGCTCTGACGCCGCCGCCGTTTCCATGCGCTCACCGATCGATTTCGCAAGATCCGCACCGCGTCCCTCCAGAAACATTTGCGCATCCCGCACCGCCTCGCGATAAGCCTCCGGAGTCGTCAGCCCCTCCACGCACGGCCCCAGGCAGCGCTTGATGTAGTACTGCAAACAAGGCCGCGGATGGTACCTAGACAGGTCGATCTTGCAGCTCGGCAGCAGAAAGTTCCGGTGGATCACCTCCGCGATGCGGTACGCTAGATTCCCCGGAAAATAGGGACCATAGTACGCTCCGCCATCCTTGCGCAGCTGGCGTGTCACAAACACCTTGGGATAGCGGTCCCCCAGGGTCAGCTTCACATACGGATAGGTCTTGTCGTCGCGCAGCAGAATGTTGAAGCGTGGCTTCCGCTGCTTGATCAGGTTATTTTCAAGTGCCAGCGCCTCATGTTCATTGTCGACGAGGATGTAGTCCACATCGATCGCTTCGCGCATCAGCGACCCGGTCTTGGCATTCGCCTGCGAAGCCTCCAGCAGGTACGACCGCACCCGCGACCGCAGATTCTTCGCCTTGCCAACATAGATCACTTCTTCGTCGGCGTTTTTGTACAGATAGACGCCCGGCCGCGTCGGCAAAGTCCGAATTTTCTGCTGTAGATCCATCCAACCTTCTTCAGTCTAGCTGTTCGGCTGGCACTGCAGTGTCCACAGCATGAATTCCCGGTAACCGCGTAAAAGATACCCGATTCCCGCTTAGGTCATCGTTCAGGTCCCGGATGAAAAACTATTCATAAGCAATTCAAAAAACAATCCTTACCAAAGCTTTCGGATTTGGCACGATGGTTGCATAAGTTTTAAAGTGGAAAACCCGGCGTGTTTCTTCGCAAGCCGCTTTCTCCCGTTCCCCGGTGAGGTGCTCAGAGGCAAAACAAGCTGGGTGGCCTCGGCCGCCCGGCGAATAAAGCTCGAAACGGAGTTCGAACAATATGAAAATTCACATGAAATCTCAAATACCTGCACTTTACGCAACCTCGGCCCTCGGAGCGCTTTCCCTGCTCCTGATCACCGGATGCACCACCAAGAACT
The DNA here is from genome assembly GCA_049588475.1 of Silvibacterium sp. Taxonomy (GTDB): domain Bacteria; phylum Acidobacteriota; class Terriglobia; order Terriglobales; family Acidobacteriaceae; genus Silvibacterium. Next base: position 32,592 of record JBAVYX010000258.1, read on the forward strand.
ATGTCCGCAGCCAGACCCAGCCCATTATTCAGCGCACCAATGAGCTCGACGACGCCACCGCGACCAACAACCGCAACATCCACGACGTAGACCAGCGCGCACAGGCCGGAATCCAACAGGCACAGAAAACTGCGGATACAGCGAGCCAGCAGGCGCAGGCCGCCAGCCAGTCGGCAACACAGGCGCACGACTCTGCTCAGGATGCAATTACCCGTGCCGACTCGCTGGGTAGCGTGGTCGCTAACCTCGATAACTTTAAGCAGGTCGCCGACACGACTGTGAACTTCGGATTCGATAAAGCGGATCTGACGCGTGCGGACAGAGCGCACCTCGATGAGTTCGCTGGGCATCTCGACGGAACGACAAACTACATTCTGGAAATAACCGGGGGTACCGACAACGTTGGCTCGCGCGAGTATAACTACGACCTCAGTCAACGCCGTGCCCAGGCAGTCGTTCAGTACCTGGTTGTACAGCACAACGTCGCGGCACGCAGGTTTTATCTGATCGGCATCGGTATGGATCGGGAAGTCGCATCGAACTCGACCCCTGCGGGGCGCGCCAAAAACCGGCGTGTCGAAATTCAGATGCTTTCGAATATGAAGGGCCAGAACGCCACTGCTCCCGCCCAATCCAGCAAACTTGCCACGCCACAGCAGTAAATACGCGGAATCGGCTGAAAGCGGCGCCAATCTGAAAACGCCAATCGGAAAGCCCGAATACACGAGGGCGGAGGACCTCCCACTCTGCCCCCATTTTTTGCCACCACGCTCAACACCCTGTCCCTGTCCCCTGTCTTACATCGCCATCTGCGCCACATGCGCCTGGCGCACATCATGAGCAGTGAACAGCCGCAGAAACGGAGCCCCTTCACAAGCCGCCTCCACCACCGGACGCCCCTTCGCCTCTTCGCGTTCCACCAGGCAGACCGCTGCAATCACCTTCATGCCGGCTTCCTTGGCAGCTTCAATCGCGGTGATCGTTGAAGCCCCAGTTGTGCACACGTCATCCACAATCAGCACGGCCGCGCCCTTCTCCAGAAATCCCTCGATCCGCTGACCCGTTCCATGCGCCTTCTCGGCTTTGCGCACCAAAAAGCCATGAATTAGCGGCCCTCCATGATGTTCCAGCGCATGCCACGCACTGGCTGTCGCCACATTAGACACGATCGGATCCGCGCCCATGGTCAGCCCGCCCACCGCCGCTGGTTTCAGCTTGTGCTCTCGCAGCAGTGCCAGAATCGCCAACCCAGTCAACCGCCCGCCCTCCGCATGCAGAGTCGTCGTGCGGCAATCGATGTAGTAGTCGCTCTTTGCGCCGGAGGAAAGCGTGAAATCGCCTAGCTTGAACGATAGGCGCGAAAGCAGTTGCAGCAGGGAAGTACGATCGCTCGTAGTCATCACCCAAATTGTATCGGCTCAGAGCATCGATCGCAGGTGGCTCACTTTCGCGCCGCGATGGTAGGTTTGTCACTCTGCCCGCAGAGCAATCATGGGATCGGCTTTTGTAGCTTTTCGCGCCGGGATGTAGCAGGCAAGGACAGAGATGGCGATCACCATGAGCCCGACTGCAGCGAACGTGAGTGGATCAGCAGGGCTGACATCGTAGATTAGGTTCTTCAGCACGCGTGCCAGCGTGAGAGCAAGAACGAGTCCAAGAGCCGTCCCGGTCAGAACGAGTCTTGCAGCCTGCATCAGCACCAGCCGGATTACATCCAGCCGCTGTGCGCCCAGGGCCATGCGCAGCCCAAATTCGGGAGTTCTCTGGCTGACGGAATACGAGATGACTCCATAGGTGCCGATCGCGGCCAGAAGAATGGCAAGTCCGGCGAACAATCCCACCAGCACAAACGCGAAGCGCGGGGTGGCAACCGAGCCGTATACGATCTCGTCCATCCACTGAACATCCGCCACGGCCAGAGCCGGATCAAGCCGCCTCACTTCCTTACGTACTGCGTCCGCGAGAGACTCGGGGTTAGAGGCGGATCGAATCACGAGGGACATATCCAGGAAAGGAAACGGCTGCTGGAGATCGGGCCACCAGAAAGCAGGCTCTGCGGTGGGACTATTGGGCTTGTCCTTTACATCGCCCACGACGCCGACCACGGTGAACCAGTCTTTCTCCTTGGGGTGGTCGTCCCACGTCACGCGTTTCCCTACGGCATCTTCGTTCGGCCAATACTTCTCCGCCATAGCGCGGTTGATGATGATGACCGTTGGCGCGTCAGTCTTGTCACCCGCAGTGAAGAAACGTCCGTGCAGCAGAGGAATGCTCAGGGCGCGAAAGTAGTCCGGCGTGGCTGCGTGATAGCGCGCATGAAATTCGTCGTTTGGTGGAGGCTGCTTGCCCTCAATGTTCAAACTGGTGTTTTCGTCGTAGCCCGTCCATGGAAGATCGCTACCTGCGCCGGCTGATTCGACGCCTGGCAGGGCGGCGAGATTCGTCGTCAGCGAGTTATAGAATCGCCCGACGACCCCTTCGCCCTTATACTCGGCTCTCGGCAGCGAGAGGCTCGCGGTGAGAACATGCTTCTCACGAAAGCCCGGATCGAGATGGACGAGATTGAGCAGGCTACGCAGCATCAGGCCGGCTCCGATGAGCAGTACGCAGGCGAGACTCACCTCGGATAGCACCAGGGCATTGCGAAGGCGGCTCAGGCGTCCGGTGCCGGTAGAAGTCCTGCCACCCTCATGCAGGCCTCGCCTCGGATCTGTTCGTGAGGCCTGGACGGCAGGGACCAATCCGAAAACAATCCCGGTGACCGCGCTGACTAGAAAGGTGAAGGCGAAGACCGGAACGCTCACATGAATTTCATGCGATCGAGGAAAATCGGCGGGAAGCAGGGACACCAGAGCCTTCACGCCGCCGGCCGCCATGCCGAGGCCCAGAGCGCCTCCGACGAAAGCGATGAGCAGGCTTTCCGTAAGCAACTGACGGATAAGGCGGGATCGAGACGCGCCCAGGGCCAGCCGCACGGCGATCTCGCGCTGCCGGGTGGCGGCTCTAGCGAGCAGCAGATTGGCGGCATTGGCGCATGCAATCAATAGCACCATGCCGACCGCTCCGAGCAGCACCAGCAACATTCGCTGGCTGGCGCCGACAATTTCGCGATAGAGAGGAATGACCATGACCTGCCAGTGCGAATCCGCCGGATGCTCGCGTCCGAGCTGGGCCATGACAGAGTTCATCTCAGACTGTGCCCGCTCGGGGGTGACGCCATCCTTCAGACGTCCGATGCCTTCAATGTAATGCGACCCGCGGCGCGACGGGTCTCCTTCGAAGGTGAAAGGTGACCAGAGATCGATATCGTCGCCATAGGCGAGTGAGTGGTATTCGTTACCGGGGTGCTCGACACCAGGAGGCATGACGCCCACGACCGTGAATGGCTGCGCATTCAGGGTGATCTTACGTCCGACAATGTCGGGTGCCGCGTCGAATCGAGAGCGCCAGATGCGATCGCTGAGAATGACCTCGAGACCATTGCCCGGAGTTTCACTCTTCTCGTCAAACTCGCCTCCCAGCTGCGGATGCAGGCCCAGGACGCGGAAGAATCCGGAGGTGATCTGGAATCCGTGCAGGCTCACGGGTTCGGCTGAGCCGCCGGATAACTGCATGTCTCCGCGCGTGTAGGCGGCGAGGAAGTCGAAAGACTTGCTGCGCGTCCGGTAGTCAAGAAAGTCAAAGGGGTTCAGAGGAAATTTTGGATAGATAGAGTTGGTCAGGAAGACGCGAACAATCCTCTCCGGCTGCGGATAAGGAAGCGACTTGAGCAGAACGCTGGAGATAACGCTGAAGATGGCACTATTTGCCCCGATGCTCAGGGCCAGCGTCAGAATGATGACGATAGCGAAAGATGGATTGCTCCACAACTGTCGCAGTGCGTAGCGCAGGTCCTGCAGGGAGGTCTCAATAAAACCGGTGCCGCGCGCTTCTCGACAGTCTTCCTTCACCTGTTCGTGGCCGCCGAAGGCAAGCCGTGCGCGACGCTTCGCTTCCTGATCGGTCATGCCCTGTTTCCTGTACTTTTCCACTTCATGATCGAAGTGAAAACGGAGCTCCTCGTTGAGTTCGGTTTCCAGGGTGCTCCGGCGAAACAGCGCGCGCAGCCGGTAAAGCAAATCGTTCACCATGCAGGGACCTCACACACTCTCTAAAACCTGGGCGACAGCCGTGGTAAGTCGTCGCCAGCTTTCCGTTTCCACTTCAAGCTGCTTCTGCCCGGCACGCGTGAGTTCGTAATATTTTGCCCGGCGATTGTTCTCGGAGAGGCCCCATCTGGCTTTGATCCAGCCGCGCCGCTCTAGCCGGTGAAGAGCCGGATACAACGACCCTTGCTGGATCTTAAGAACATCGCTCGATACCTGCTGGACGCGCTCGGAGATCGCCCAGCCGTGCTGCGGCGCCATAGAAAGGGTTCTCAGTATGAGCAAGTCCAGCGTGCCCTGCGGAAAATCGATACGTTGGGTTTGCAATGGCCTTTCCTTGTACTTCTACAGGAGTAATACTTCATCTCCTGTAGAAGTGCAAGGGGGTATTTAATGATTCTTGCGCTCTTTGGCTCACTTCTCATCCGGTTCGGCAAGTACATCTCCCAGGCGATCCAGCCGTCTCTCCCAGAGCGAACGCCGATCGCTGATCCATCCCTCGGCCACCGATAGCCCTTTTGCCTCTATGTGGCAGGTCCGCACCCTGCCGACCTTTGTGGTGTGCACCAGCCCGCTTTTTTCCAGCACCTGCAGGTGTTGAACCACAGCCGCCAGAGTAATCGCCAGAGGTTTTGCCAGACTCGAGACCGAAATGGGGCCTTCACTCACTTTTTCCAAAATCACCCGGCGAGTAGGGTCCCCGAGAGCGTGAAAAACGCGATCGATGCTGGCTCTCTGGTTATGCATAGGCAGTGTCTCCGTGATCGCGAACCATCACGCCAGCTCACGCGCCAGCCGTCCAAGCAGTTCTTCCCACCCCCCGCGCCGCATCTCCGGGCTGTCGGATCCCTCGAAGAACGCACCCTGCTCGGTGAAGATGAGGTCGGTGCCTGCTTCCGCCGGCATCAGTTCGAACGTGGCCAGTGACGCCGACATGCGATTCTCGCCGAGCGTCATGGTGTAGGCCAGAACAATGCGGGCGTCAGTCACAATGTCCTGATAGGTCGTGTCATTCGTGCAGATGACGCCGCTAAACGGCCCTGCGCTAAGGCGAAAAGACGTGCGCTCGCGGCCACCCACTCGAAAATCCATCTCGAATTCGCCGATCGCCGAATCATCCTCTCTGAACCAGCGGCGTTTCTTCGCCGGGTCGGCGAACGCGGCAAATACGCGCTGCGGCGTCGTGGGATAACTGCGCTCGATCACAAACGTACTGTGCGTAACGGATCGTTCTTTCATTATTTCCTCTCCTTACTCACCCAATTTCAACCAGCGGCCTTCACGCCGCTGGTTCGTAGACCAGATAAACGCAGCCGTTACCGAAGGTCCGATTCTTCGTCGGTTTCAGAGCCAGGGTCTCCTGGGTGTCCTTCTCGCGGACGCCCTCAAACATCGTCCTCCCCTTGCCAAGAACAACAGGATTCACCACGATATGGTACTCGTCGATCAGCCCCTCATTCGCCAGCTGCGACACAAGTGTGCCGCTTCCCAGAATCGTCATGCCGTCGCCTGACTCTTCCTTCATCTTCCGCACTTCCGTTGCCATGTCGCTCGTCACCAACTTCGTATTGCTCCACGACGCCTGGTCCAGCGTTCTCGAAAACACGACCTTCTGCATTTTGTTCATCCGATCGGCGACCGCGGCATCATGCTGGGCCGCAAGCGATGTCGGCCAGTAGCGAATCATCAGCTCATAGGTCTTCCGGCCGAACAGCAGCGGACCATCTCCACTGGCATTCTCCTCGACAAACGCATTCCACTCCGCGTCGTCTTTGCGTGTCTTTGCCCAGCTCATGCTGTCGTTCGCATCAACGAAGTACCCATCCAGTGAAACGTGATTGAAAACGATTAATTTCCGCATGTTCCGTCTCCTGTTCATCTTTGAAATTTGTTGAAAGCCGGATAGAACCGCTCCCATGCCACTGCTCAGGTCCGGCCGCAACAGTTAAGTAGATATTTAACTATTAGTGTATGTGCAGCCTCATTGTCAAGTACATACTTAAGTATTGACGAAAGAGCAAAGGAAAGTTGTCTTCAAGTGCGAGTCCCACTTATCACAGGACACCAACAAGGCTGTGCCCAAGGGGAATGCGACGCTCCCCAATGAGGACCTACGTCGTAATGACGCGGATTCCAACTAAATCTATTGCTTGCATTCCCGTCCTCAAATCCCTGAGAATAGAAACCTTGGCAATTTGGGACTCTCGGAGGCTTACAAACAGATGCGCCCTTACTGGTCCGGACAACTTCAGATTTCGCTTGTCTCATTCGGTGTCAGCCTCTTCACCGCAACTGACTCGAAGAGCGACATCCGCTTCCATCAGATCAGCCGCCGAACCGGCGAGCGCGTTCGCCATCAGAAAGTCTCCGCCGATGAAGGCCCTGTCGAAAACTCCGACATCGTCAAGGGCTACGAATACGCCAAGGGCCAGTACGTCACCATCGAGCCGGAAGAGATTGAGCATCTCCGCCTGCCCACGCGTAAAGCTATCGAAGTCTCCCAGTTCGTCGACGCCAAAGAGATCACCCCCGAATTCTTCGAGAAGCCCTACTTCGTCGCCCCATCCGACGACGTGCAGGCCGAGGCCTTCGCTGTCGTGCGCAAGGCTTTGCAGGAAACCGGTAAAGCGGCTCTGGGCAAAATCTCCTTCAGCGGCCGCGAACACATCATCGCCGTCACACCCTGGCCCGACGACAATCTGCCCGGCTTAATGGCCTACACCCTTCGTTATGCCGACGAGCTGCGCAAGCCCGCCGAATTCTTCGGCAGCATCAAGAAGGCCGCAGTCGATGAAGAGCAGCTCTCGCTCGCCGAGATGCTCATCAAGCGCAAGGCCGCAAAGTTCGATCCCGAAAAGTTCAAGGATCAGTACGAAGTCGCTCTCCGCGAACTCGTCGAGGCCAAGGTCAAGCATGCACCCATCCCGCAGGAGGAGCCTGCGCCGAAATCCGCGAAAGTCATCAACCTTATGGACGCTCTCCGCAAGAGCATCAGCGATGGCCAAAAACCTGCTGTGAAGAAACCCTCTCAGTCCGCGCCTTCTGAGGAGGGAATCGCGCTTGTCAAGCCGCCGAAGCCAACGAAACGCAGCAAATCGGCATAACACATATTGATGGCACCCCGTCGCAAAACGGGCACGACTACTCCGGCCAACGCTGCTGACGCAGTAGATAAGCAGCTTGAGCTCTATCAATCCATGCGTAACTTCGAGATCACCTCGGAGCCCAGCGGCAAAGTCCGCGCCAAAGCAAAGACAAAATCCCTCTCCACTAACCTGCCGCCCGATCACAATCCCTTCGTCATCCAAAAGCACGCCGCCACCCGCCTCCATTTCGACTTCCGCCTCGGTTGGAACGGCGTCCTCAAAAGCTGGGCTGTCGCCAAGGGGCCCAGCTACTACGTCGGAGACAAGCGTCTTGCCGTCCAGGTCGAAGACCATCCCATGCAATACGGCGGCTTCGAAGGCATCATTCCCAAAGGTCAGTACGGAGGCGGCACCGTCATGATCTGGGATCAGGGCTCCTGGGAGCCGCAGCCCGGCCATACCGACGTCGACGCCGGCCTCCGCGACGGATCGCTCAAGTTCATTCTGCACGGCACAAAACTCAAGGGCAAATGGGCGCTCATCCGCATGAAACCCCGCCCCGGCGACCGCAATCCAAACTGGCTCCTCATCAAAGAGCACGGCGACTATGAGCGTTCAGCCACCGATCGCGCAATCGCCGACGAGGCTCCTAACAGCGCTGTCACCGGACGTAGCATCGACGAGATCGCCCGCGAAGAAACCCATGTCTGGAATTCCAAGGACACCGCTACAGGCAAGGCCTGGCATCGTACCAACAAGCCTCGAAGCGACCAGTCCAGCAGCGACAAAGCCCGAGCCACTCCTGAAAAGCCCGACGGCAAAAAGCGGCCAGCGAAAAAAATCTCCTTCGGTCCCACTCTCGACCGCACTCCCAAAGAAAATCTTCCCGCCTTCATCACCCCGCAGCTTGCGACACAATCAACTGAAGCCCCTCGCAGCTCCGGTTGGGTTCACGAACTCAAGCTTGACGGCTACCGCATCCAGGCCCGCAAGGACGGAGATCGCGTCCAGCTCCTCACCCGGACCGGCCTTGACTGGACGCATCGCATGAAGGCCCTCGCGCCTCTCATCGAGGCCCTCCCCGCCGATACCGCCGTCCTCGACGGCGAAGCCGTCGTCCTCTCCCCCAGCGGCACCACCAGCTTCGCCAACCTGCAGGCCGCCTTTCAAGAAGGTGCAAAGCATCCCATCACTTACTTCGCCTTCGACCTCCTCCACCTCAACGGATACAACCTGCGCGACCTACCCCTCACTGACCGCAAGGCGCTGCTCTCGCGTCTCCTCGAAAACGCCGACGGCGCTATCCGTTACAGCGATCACGTCGAAGCACCCGGCGACCTCGTCTTCAAGGAGGCCTGCAAGCTGCATGCCGAGGGCATCGTCTCCAAGCGCGGCGAGTGCAAATACGTCTCGGGACACACCACCGACTGGCGCAAGCTCAAGTGCATTCACGAGCAGGAGTTCGTCATTGGCGGCTTCACCCTGCCGTCCAATGAAATTTATGGTGTCGGCGCGCTGCTCCTCGGCTACTACCGCGATGGCAAGCTCATCTATGCGGGACGCACCGGCACCGGCTTTACGCAGAAGACCCACGCCATGCTTCGCGCCCGCCTCGACAAGCTCCGTCTCCAGTCCGCGTCCTTCGAATCCGTCCCACTCGACGCCCGCCGCGGAACCATCTGGGTCAAGCCTGAGCTCGTCGCCCAGGTAAACTTCGCCACCTGGACCGCCGACAACCTCGTCCGCCAGGCCGCCTATCAGGGCCTCCGCGAAGACAAGCCCGCCACCGAAGTCCGCCGCGAAGAACCATCTACGCCCCCCTCTGCAGGGAAATCCAAGCCCGCATTGAAACACGCCCCGCACTCTACTCCTGCAAGCGCAGCGACCAAAGCCGTTCCAGCAAAGAATTCCGCAAAGTCCGCGTCATCAAAATCCGCCGCCCCCGCGCCCGTCCGCCTCACTCATCCCGAAAAGATCCTCGACGCCGAATCGCACCTCACCAAGCAACAGCTTGCCGACTATTACTGGGCCATCGCCCCACACATGCTGCCGCACATCGCCGGACGCCCTCTGTCCCTTGTCCGCTGCCCCGAAGGCACCGCGCGTCCCTGCTTCTTCCAGAAGCACGTCAACAACACCCTGCCGCCCGGCTTTGAGTCGGTTCCCGTACGCGACCGCAAGACCGGCAAAGTCGAGCTCTACATCACGCTCTCCACGCCTGAAGCTCTCGCCGGTCTCGCCCAGTTGGGAGTCCTCGAAATCCACCCCTGGGGCTCGCGCAACGACGACCTCGAGCACCCCGACCGCCTTGTAATCGACCTCGACCCGGACGCCGCCATCTCCTGGCCCACTCTCGCCGCGAGCGCCACCGCAATACGCCAACAGCTAAAAGGCCTCGGCTTCGAGAGCTTTCTCAAGACCACCGGAGGCAAAGGCCTCCACGTCGTAGTGCCGATACAGCCTGAATACGACTGGACTGTCATCAAGCAATTCACACACGCATTTGTTTTGGAAATGGAAAAGCGCGAGCCCTCGCTCTACCTCACCAAGATGACCAAATCCGCGCGCACGGGACGCATCTTCCTCGACTATCTCCGCAACCAGCGTGAAGCCACTGCCGTCGCCGCATACTCGCCGCGCGCCCGCGCCGGATCCGCCGTCTCCCTACCGCTCCCCTGGACCGACCTCAAGCTCCCCGACCGCCCCGTCTTCCGCGTCGTCGACTTCGACGACTGGAAACCCCGCCTCCGCCGCGACCCATGGAAAGGCATCTCCGAGACGGAGCAGCGCGTCACCGCCGAAACCCTCAAAGTCTTTAAGATCTCAAAGACGAAATAGCGAAGCAAAGGAAGGAAGCAAAGGGTGGGAAGAACAATCCTGAGCAAGCCCTTTCAACAGCCTTGCAACGCGAGGCTCGGTAAGCCCCGGGCTTTTACTCCGGGAAGGGCAGGCAAAAAATGGGAGCTCAACCGCTGCTTTCAGGTCCGTGCGATTCGCCACTTATTTTGCAAACAACTCCGTCAGGTTAGTAACTGTAAAGAGCTCCCGCACACGAGGTGACAGGTTAACGAGCTCCAGCTTACCCAGACCTTTATTGATCGAGGAAACCTTCAGGCCAACCAATGTTCCAAGCCCGGAACTATCTAGGAAAGCCAAGTCGGTAAGGTCGATCACGACGTGTTGGGCTCCTTGCGAGATGAGGGGCGTAACCAGTGCCTTGAGCTGACTTGCTGCTTCCCCTGTCAGCCTGCCATGACACTGAATCGTCGTAAGCTTTAACTTATATTCGTCTTCCGATTCCTCAACGTCATAGTGAAACGCGCTGTCTGTCATGGAATCTCCTTAATGAGTCACAATACTAATCAAGTATCAGGACAGCACTCAATCGAATACTGGACTGGACCCTCTTGCCCCCAAGCCACAATTACCGCGAGGTGGATGTAGCCAGCGCGCCGTTCTACGGAATCTATGCGGCTGCGACTCCGGGTCTGTTTCGCGAAGGGGCCCGGAGCCTAGGCCATGCCAATGCGCAGACAAGAAGGCTCCTTCTGCGAACCGTTCCTTATGGAGTTGCAGTCGCAATTCCTCTCCATTTCGGCGCCGGACCGTTACCGCGCCTCTTCGGAGTCTCGTTTCAGGGATCGGTCGCCGCGCTGCGCTGGCTCTGTTTATTGCCGCTGCTTCGCGTGCTGCATTATGCGTGGGGGACAACGATCACTGCTTCTGACTCGCAATGGAATCGCACAGCAGTGCAGCTTGGGCGCAGCGGGGCTGAATCTGCTTCTGAATTTCCTGCTCATTCCGCGGTGTTGGCAGGGTGCGGTGGCAAGTCTATTGACGGATGGTTCCCTGGCGTTTTCAAGCCGGCTTGGCGGAGGAAAATATTCGGTCAATTATTTCATGGCGTAGGCCACTCTCAAACCAACGTCAACATGCCTGACCAGAGGGCTTGCAACTCAGACCCTCAATTCGCGCAGCAGGAACGCATAATCCATGGCCACTTCCTTAAGGTAGTCATAGCGTCCCGAGGCTCCTCCGTGTCCGGCGGTCAGGTTTGTGTGCAGAAGCAGGGAATTGTCATCGGTCTTGAGCGTGCGCAGCCTGGCGATATATTTCGCCGGCTCCCAATACATCACCTGGCTGTCGTAGAGAGAGGTCTTCACCAGCATCGCGGGATAGGCCTTCGCCTCAAGGTTGTCATAGGGCGAGTAGCTAAGCATGTATTCGAATGCCTCGAGCTCGTGGGGATCCCCCCACTCTTCGTATTCCGGCACGGTCAACGGAAGCGACGAATCGAGCATGGTGTTCATCACGTCGACGAAGGGCACATGCGAGAGCACGGCGCGGAAGAGATCGGGACGCATGTTGGCGACCGCGCCCATCAGCAGACCACCAGCACTGCCGCCCTCGATAGCGACGCGTTTTGGGTCGCCAAAGCCCTGCGCAAGCAGGTGTTCAGTGACGGCAATAAAGTCGGTGAAGGTATTGCGCTTATGCATAAGCCGCCCGGCATCGTGCCAGGGCTTGCCCAGGTCGCCGCCGCCGCGAATGTGCGCATAGGCAAGAATGAAGCCCCGGTCCAGCAGGCTGAGGCGGTTGCTGTTGAAGCCTACCGGCAACGCGTATCCATAGGAGCCGTATCCATACGCGTAGAGCGGATGCTCGGCGAGCACGCTGAGATCTTTGCGGTAAACAATGGAAACAGGGACTTCGACGCCATCGGGCGCCGTGACAAATAAGCGTTCTGAGGTGTAAAGGGTCCGGTCGAAGCCGCCCGGTACTTCGAGCTGCTTGAGCAGTGTCGACCCGCACGTCAGTACGTCGTACTCATAAACAGAACCTGGCGTGACCAGAGACTGATAGCTATAGCGATATTTAGTCGTGTCGAAGGCGCGGTTGATGTGAGGATGCGCGCTATAAACGGGTTCAGGAAAGCTAATTTCGCTGCCCGATGCGGTTTCCGATCCCGAACCAGAGAAGCGCAAAGTCCGGAGATGCTGCAGACCGACTATTCGTTCGCATGCTACATAAAATGAATCGAATACATCGACTTCTTCAAGCATCACTTCCGCTCTGTGTGGCAGAATTTCTGTCCAATTCGACCGGTCCGGATTTTCGACTGGCGCAGTCACCAGGTGGAAGTTGCGGCCGGTATCGTTTGTGCGGATGTAGAAGAGGCCGTTGCGATGTTCGGCGTAATACTCGATGTTGTCCTGGCGGGGGGCAATCAGACGCCACTTCCCATCGGGCTCGTCGGCGGAGAGAAATCGTTCCTCGCTTGTGGTGTGGCTTGAACTCTCCAGAATGATGTATTGGTCATCGCGGGTACGACCAGCTCCGATGTTGAAGCGCTCATCGGTTTCCTCATAGATAAGCAGGTCTTGGGAGTGCGGCGCGCCGAGGGTGTGCCGGTAAAACTGGAACTGGCGCTTCTGTTCCTCATCCTCGATTGTATAGAAGAGTGTGCGATTATCTGTGGCCCAGACGATGGAGCCCACCCGCTCGACGCGCTCCGCGAGTAGTTCGCCGGTACGGAGATCCTTTACCTGCAGTGTGTACTGGCGGAAACCCTTGTTATCGATCGAATAGGCCAAGAGGTTGCCGTCGTCGGAGACCGTCGTGCTGCCGACCGCCATGAACGCCTCGTCCTTTGCCAGTTCGTTTACGTCGAGGATGACCTGTTCGAGAGCGTCCGCGTCTGGTGCGTCGGCAGAGCCAGTCTTGCGGCAATAGATCGGGTATTGCGCGCCCTCCTCCGTGCGCGAATAGTACCAGTATTCGCCGTCGCGGAAGGGAACTGAGACGTCGGTCTCCTTGATGTGGCTGACCATCTCAACATAGAGCGTCTTCTGGAGTTCCACCGTCGGCTCCAATACGGAGTTGGTGTAGGCGTTTTCCGCTTCGAGATAGGAGATGACCTCGGGATTTTCGCGCTCCCGGAGCCAGGCGTAGTCGTCTACGAGGGTATGGCCGTGGAGGGTGGTTTCGGTGCGGCGAGGAGTTGCGACGGGAGGAGCGAGTTCGGTGTGGGTAGACATACCTTCCGAGGATATAAGAGATCGATACCCCCTCCGCCGTGGATTTATTACCTTATTCATTCCATAGGAGTTATGGGATAGACTGGCTCCAGATAATTCATAAGAAATGACTTAATACACTTAGTAGAAAACAAATGACTTATGGTAAAGATGATTTCTATTTTGGGAATGTAGCTGGCCACATGTAAAAAGCCCGGCCAAAGCACGTCCCTGGTACGGTCTACTACGATCTCGAAGTCTGCGATCCGACGCAGGGTGACTACTATCTCATCGACATGGTGGTTGTATCAAACTTTGTCGGTAACAAGCAGTACGGATTATCGGGCGGGAGCGTGAAGACAAACTATCTCAATCGTCCGCTGCGCGCGTTCGGAGTCCGTCCCGGCGGCTATCTCCAGTAGGAGACAGGAAGCAGGTCCCACCATACCTATGGGAGCAGAGTCACGCCCGGTCAGAAGGCGGCCAAGAAAGCGATGCAGAATATCCGCCGCAATGCGCGCCGGGCAGAACGGCTTGCTCTAAGAAAGAACCGCAAGGGGTGAAAGAACAGCAAGATCGCGAGAAGCTACTTCGGGTGCTGCGAGAGTGAGAGCACATTGCCATCCGGATCCTGGAACCACGCCACTTTGGCGCCTCCGGGTGCGAGCCAGACGCCGGACTCGGTCTGTTCGAGCCAGGGATAGCGTTTGAACGAAACGCCGCGCTCGGCCAAAGTTGCGACCTCCTCTTCGATGTTTTCGACGTTCCATCCGAGAATGGTGAACGGCACAGGCGTGTAATCTTTCACCTGCGCGATCCGGATCATTGTCCCGTTCGATTCCATGACGATTGCAAACAGGTCGTCGCTGAGAAATCGCAAGCCGAGTGTCTTCTCATAAAAATTGCGCGCCAGCGCAGCATCTTTTGTTGGAATAAAGCCGATCACATCGCATTGCGCAAGCATAAGGTCTTTCTCCCTGAGCGTTCAGCATACCGGAACTTAATCGAAATGATGCACCTCAAACCACACAGCCAGAAAGACGCTGAAGCTGGCCATGAGCGCGAAAAGCACCAGGGCGTGAAAGACCTCCCAGCGTTTCCAGCGGATTTGGGCGATCCTTTTCTTGGTTCCCCTGCCGAGAATTTTTTCTGACGACATATCCGCCTCCTTCTGCCCGCATCTCTTTGAGAAGCGCCTGGGACGGCGGTTGACTGCCGTCCCAGGACCGATAAGGCGGCTATCTAGAAGCGAAAGCCTATTTCCGCCGTCACGCCCGTGGAGTTACATAGTGCGTCCCGCTGAAGGTGGAGAGGAAATTATCGAGGGCGTACTTGTTCGTGAAACGAACGGCCTGCAGCTGGAGACTCCAGCGATAGCGGTCGCCGCGGAAAAGATTCTCCTCACCGATGACCGCGTCGAACAGGTTACGCGGAGCGATGCGCTGCGGGTTTTTGTCTTTATCCCCACGTATTGGCATTAGTCAAAATATAGACCAGACCAGATTGGAAGAGCGGCACAATCCGGTGTGTTGATGGAAATAACAGAGCAGGCCCTAGTATTTCTGCGCTACGAACTTTCTGCCCATCAGCGTAGCCTGATCGTCGTATGCGCCCTGCATCGAGCGACCAGGCAGCGCTACCTTTTTGACCTTTATTTTCTTGTGAGGGATCTGACTGAGCAGATGACTGATGCAGTTGAGGCGTGCGCGCCGCTTGTCATCCGAGGGTACGATGTACCAGGGGGCAACCTTCGTGTCTGTGGCATCGAGCATGAGGTCACGCGCCCGCGAGTACGCGAACCATTTGCTCCGGGAGTAGAGGTCTGTTGGGCTCAGCTTCCATTGGCGTAGCGGATCGGAGATCCGGGCCTCAAAGCGGCGCTTCTGCTCCTCGTCGCTCACCTCCACCCAGAATTTGATGAGATGGATGCCGTTGTTGATGATGTACTGCTCATACGTCGGGCAGGCTTTGAGGAAGCTCTCGTGCTGCTCCTTCGTGCAGTAGCCCAAAACGGGTTCGACTCCGGCCCGGTTGTACCAGCTGCGGTCGAAGATCACGATTTCGCCCGCCGACGGGAGGTGTGCAATGTAACGCTGCATGTACATTTGCGTTTTCTCACGGTCCGACGGAGCCGGCAGCGCTACTACGCGGAAGACCCGTGGGCTGACGCGTTCGGTGATCGCCTTGATGGTGCCGCCCTTGCCGGCAGCGTCGCGTCCTTCAAAGATCACGATCACCCGCAGACCTTTTGCCTTGACCCATTCCTGGAGCGCACACAGGTCGACCTGCAGTGCTTTGAGCTGCTTTTCGTAGTCCTTCCGTTTCATCCGTTCGCCCGGGGTGATAGTTGATTTTTCCACTCTCGCATTCTCCACTGTCTGCGCTGCCTCGGAATTCTAGCACGGGAGATAAAGAAGAGCCGCGAGGAGCTTCCGGCATCCGTCACTGCTATTTCAGCGCAGGCTCAGGTGGTGCGATGGAGGGCGTGCGGTAGCCCTGCTTGGCGAGGTGTTCGCCCATCTGCGCATACATGGACTCATCGTGCGGCTGCCATGTGCCGAGTCCGTCGACGTAGAGGTTGTACATGCAGAATGCGGCGGCGATAAGCACAGTGTCGTGAATCTCGAGATCGGTTGCGCCCAGCGAGCGCGCATGTTCGACGTCGCCCGAGGTGACGTTCTTGCCGCCTTGCTGCACCTTGCCTGCGATCGCAAGCAGAGCCTTGAGTTTGGGTGATACCTGCGAGGATTGAAAATCCGTCATGACCTGTTTCACCAGCTCGCCGCTGCCCAGATGTGCGGCGGCGGCGGCTCCATGGGTGGTCTGGCAGAAGTAGCAATCATTCTGCGTGGAAACGTAAATCGCGATGAGTTCACGCTCGGCGGGTGTAAGGCTGTTGGCCTCGTGAAGCAAGATGTGCGCAAGCTCGCGCATGGGCTTTGCCGTCTCCGGGCGAAAGGCGAAACCACTGCTAATGCCGGGCAGTCCTTCGGGAAATGCGATGTGTGCCATCTTCTGCTCCTATTTTGCCACCGCGTCTACGAACGCATTGGCGGGTAGATATTCCTTGCTCACAGTTACATATCCCTCGCGTGCAACGCGCTTGCCGCGTTCGCGGTACATGGCGTCGTCATGCGGTTGCCAGGTGCCGAGGCCGTCGACGTAACGGTTGTACATACAGAAGGCAGCGGCGATGAGCACTGTGTCGTGAATCTCCAGGTCCGTCGCGCCGAGTGACCGAGCGTGCTCGACGTCCTCCGCAGTCACGTGTTTGCCGCCCTTTTGCACTTTGGAGGCGATGACGAGCAGAGCCTTGAGCTTGTCGGAAATGCTGGCGTGTTGAAAATCGGCCTTTACACGCTTAACCAACTCCTCATCGCCATCGAGGCTGGCGGCGGCGATAAAGCCATGTATGGTCTGGCAGAAGTAGCAGTCGTTGAGATAAGAGACATAGGTAGCGATGAGTTCGCGTTCGCCCGGCGGGAGCGTATGTGGGGCATGCAGTAAAGTCTCCGCGAGATCATTGAGTGGCCCCGCTGTTTCAGGCCGAAAGGCCATCGCGGCGCGGATGCCGGTTACTCCTTCAGGCAATGCGATGTATGGCATGGATTCGATTCATCCTTTCAGGGAAGTGAGGACTCCGTCGCCGAAGCCTCGGCAACTGGCATAGCCTTAGCTGGAGAGAAATACCGCCGCAACAGACCGCCGGCGAGTACAACTGCGACTCCGATGAGCGCAGGTAGCGGGTTGTGCATAAGAATGAGCAACGCAACGACGGCGCAGCCAGTAAGAAAAACAACGGGTGCGGCAGGATACCACCAGCGCCGGACCGGTTCCTTGAACCGGAAAACGGTGGTAACGGAGAGCGCCAGGAAACACACGGCGGAAAAGATGATGTAGGCGAGAATGCGATCAAAGGCACCGAAGAGAAGGACGAGCAGAGCGCCGCCGGTCTGTAGCAGCACCGCGTTCGCGGGCGTACCGAAGCGTGGATGCAGACGGCCGAAGACAGAGAAGAAGGCGCCATCCTTCGCCATCGCGTAGTAAACGCGCGGCGCCGCCATGGTGAAGGCCATCAGGCCGCCGGTGACGGAGAGCAGAACGCACGCCGAAAGAATTTTGCCGCCCGCCGAGCCGAAGAGCGCCTCTCCAAATTGCGCGACAAAGGCAGTATTCGAAACAATCCGCTCGAGCGGCACAACGGCAAGAAAGGCAAAGCTGACCAGCAAATAGACGGCGGTGACCAGCAGCACTCCGCAGGTGAAGGCCAGAGGGAGAGTTCGGCGTGGGTTGCGCACTTCGCCGGCGAGCTTGCCCGCTTCCCACCATCCTCCAAAGCTGAAGAAGGCGTTGACGGTAGCGCCCGCGATGGCGGCAAAGAGCGCGTCGGAGCCAGGCCGACGAGTGGTAAGCGGCAGCAGGTTTTCGGTATGGGCATGGCCTGACAGGAAGGCGAAGGCAACAAGTGCGAACAAGACGGCAATCTTGAGCAGATTGGCCGTGGCCATCAAGCGGCTACTAAGCCTGGTTCCCAGATAGTTGATTGCCGCGAGAACCAGAAGGATGACAGCGGGCAGGAAAGCCGCGGTTCGCGCAGAAATTGTAAAAATGGACTGCACATAAGGGATGGCGCCAACCGCGAGTGCCGCCGCGAGTCCCGGATCGATGACCGCTGCCGACATCCACCCATAAAGAAAGGCAGTGCGCGGACCGTAGCCTTCGCGCAGGTAAACATATTCGCCTCCGACCAGCGGATAGCGAACGGCCATCTCGGAGTAGCAAAGGGCTCCCGAGAGTGCCATGAGCGACATGCCACACCAGACGGCCGCCAGCAGCGCAGGCGAACCGAGCGACTTGGCCATTGCCGCGGGAGTGAGAAAAATTCCGAGTGCGATCGACTGGCCTGTTACTACGGCGACGGCGGCCGCGAGGCCCATCTGTCTCTTTGGTTCCATGTATTAGTGCGATCTTCCCGGCAATCCTATACGGAAAGGAAGAGATCAGCATCCACCTTTCGGTTGAGGTCGGAGACTTGATCGCCGCCCACTCTATCCTTCCGCTTCCTGCGGATGTTTTGCCGACCTGTCCGCATTTCCTGCAACGGAAAGCCTTCACGTCTCACTATTCCATTGCGTCCCTATAACGAGATGTAAAAGAAGAATTCTGCGAAGGTCGATAGCGGATTTTAGGCTCCCCCCCAGTCACCCCCTCTGGCAACTCAACCAGCATGAACGGTCGGCACCGGGATCCGGTGGGACACGCATGCGATGCCTGCCCGACGGCGAATGGAAAGAGAGAGTGAATGGTGAAGAAGATTCTTAAGTACTTATTTTTAGGGCTGACATTAGCGGTTGGCGCAAGCTCCGCTGCGCATGCTGATCCTTGGCATCATGATCGGCACAGGCCGGAACCCAGAACGGCTCCTGAGGTTGATCCGGGTCTGGTAATCAGAGGATTCTCGCTGCTTGCTGGGACGCTCATTGTTCTGCGAGCGCGACGGCGAAATTAAAGGCAGAGAATGCCTTAACGATCGGTCAATCACCCGCACCGCCGCCCCGGCATGTGCGGGTGAAGTACGTCTCCCCGGTACAATAGCAGGGCCTATTAGCAGGCTCTGCCCAGTCTGACTGGCAATGTACTTCAGGAGAACGACCGACGGTGCAAATAACTAGACCGGCGTCTGACAGGCTATTGCTGGTACTCGATTTTGCCGGTACCTATGTTTTTGCGTTAGAAGGCGGGATGGCTGCGGCTCGAGGCAATCTCGATCTCCTGGGTGTGATGGTGCTGGCCTTTGCCACGGCGCTGGGGGGTGGAATCATTCGCGACCTGCTGATTGGCGCCGTGCCTCCCAACTCCATTTGTGATTGGCGTTACGGGGCCATCGCACTAGCGGGCGGCTTCTCGGTCTTTCTCTTCTTTTCTTCTGTGCAGAAGATTCCAGGCAACGCCCTTATGTTGCTCGATGCGGCCGGCCTTAGCTTGTTCGCTGTGGCGGGTGCCGAGAAAGCGCTTGCGTACGGCATCAATCCGCTGATCGCCATCCTGATGGGCGGAATCACAGGGGTGGGCGGAGGCACCGTTCGCGATGTACTGCTGGCGCAAGTTCCCGCTGTACTGCGGGCCGATGTCTATGCCGCCGCTGCGTTGGCCGGGGCGGCTGTGGTGATCGCAGGCACGAAGCTAAAGCTGCCTCAGACGCCGGTAGCCCTCGTCGGTGCGGTAACCTGCTTCCTGGTGCGCGTGGTGAGCGTGTGGCGGCACTGGAATCTCCCCCGGATCGCGGCCCATTAAGTCGGGGCATAAAGTTCGGGCGCGAAGCAAAAACTAGCCGTATAGGGAGAAGATTTGCCTCGGGCCAGATGGATGGCGGAGGAAGAAGGCAACTCGCGGCCCACTTCGTGGCATTCAACTATATGTCGGGCGGAATTCACGGTGCGTAAGTAGCGCCGGTGCACACGCCGGTCCGTGCAGGCCGTGAATGCCTCGGCAAGGAGGAACTCCCCCAATGTTCTTGAAGAGAATAAGCAACAGGCTCGCGGTTCTCACAGGCGCGGTCCTGCTGACCGGCCTGACCGCTTTTGCGCAGATGCGTCCCGGCGATAGCCCTCAGCAGACTCCTGTGAACCCATCTAATAACTCCACAACTGACACCATACAGGCGCAGCAGAACGCGACATCCGCCGGTATGCAGGACAAGGCATTTGTTCGCAACGCGCTTGAAGGCGGGATGGTCGAAGTTCAGCTCGGTCAGCTCGCGTCGGAAAAGGGATCGAGTGACGATGTAAAGCAATTCGGTCAGCAAATGGTGACTGACCACACGAAGCTGGGCGATCAGATGAAGCAGGTTGCGCTACAGCTTGGCGTCACCCCGCCGACGAGCATGTCGAAAAAGGATAAAGAGCAGATGGCGAAGTTGCAGGGCCTTTCCGGCACGCAATTCGATAACGCATACATCATCGCCATGGTGAAGGATCACAAGAAGGATGCGGAAGACTTCAAAGCGGAAGCGCAGCAGACCCAGAATTCAGCGTTGCAGCAGGTGACGCAGCAGGGTGAGCAGGTGATCGATCAGCATCTGCAGATGATCGACAAAATCGCCGAAAGCCACAACCTGATGAACAGCAAGGGTAAGATGACAACGTCGGGTCAGTAAGGCAGCAAACTGGGAGCAAGCAAAGACGAAAGGCGTCCTGCTGCGGGACGCCTTTTCTCGTTCCGGTAGAATTACGGCGATGCTTCGGAAAACTTTAGTTCGCGGCTGGATGCTCCTGGCAGTGTCGATGTGGTGTGCAGCGGCGTTATGCCAGCCGGTGAAGAGCCTGCCGAAACCAACCGACTATGTGAGCGATCTCGCCCGGGTGATGTCGCCGCAAGTGAAGCAGCAAATCAACCTGCTATGCGGCCAGGTGGATCACCAGGCAAATGCCCAGATTGCCGTGGTGACCGTCGAGACGACGGAAGACGAGCCCATCGAGCAATATGCTGTGGACCTGTATCAAGCCTGGGGAATCGGCAAGAAGGGAATCAAGGAGGGCAGTGACCGTGGCTTGCTGATTCTGGTTGCTGTAAAAGACCGCAAGCGGTTTATTGCCACCGGCTACGGCCTGGAGAGTATCCTGCCCGATGCCACGGTGAGCGAGATCGGGCGCAAGATGGTTCCTTATCTGCGAAACAACGATTTCGACGGCGCCATGACGCTTGCCGTCGGTCAGACAGCGCAGATTATCGCGCAAGATGCCGGCGTGACGCTGACTCCGCTCACCAGGCGGGCTGCACGGCAGCCAGCTCAGATCGGCCTCGGCAAACTGCTAATTTTCGGCATCGGGCTGATCCTGCTTTTGATCTTTCTGGCCCGCGCGGGCGGCTCGGGAATCATCGGGTTCCTGCTGGGGATGTTCCTGGGCGGCGGCGGCCGTGGAGGCGGTGGCTTCGGTGATGGTGGAGGCGGTGGGGGAGATGACGGAGGCAGCGGTTTTGGCGGTTTTGGCGGCGGCAGCACAGGAGGCGGCGGGGCCGGCGGCGATTGGTAAGATAACGATGGATCGGGAAAAGATGAGCGGGGGAGATAAGCAAGATGATGCGTCGTGGATTGTGGATTGGAATTGGGGTTGTGGTGGTTCTCTTTCTGGTTGTGCTCATGGTATTTGGCAGCTACGTGAGTGCCAAAAACCAAATGGTGGCCAAGCAGGAGGCGGTGCGTACGCAATGGTCGCAGGTGGATGTAGTTTTGCAGCGGCGCGCGGATCTGATCCCGAACTTGGTAGCCACCGTGAAGGGCTATGCCACCCATGAGGAGACCGTTTTCGCCGATATTGCCAACGCGCGGGCGGGACTGCTGAATGCGCACGATCCGGCGGGCAAGATTCAGGCCAACGGTCAGTTGGATTCTGCACTGGGGCGCCTGCTCGCCATTTCGGAAAACTACCCAAACTTGAAGGCCGACCAGAACTTCCTTTCGCTTCAGGCCCAGCTCGAGGGATCGGAAAATCGCATCGCCGTTGAACGACGGCGCTATAACGAAACGCTGCGCGACTACAACACATTTATTCGGCAGTTTCCGAACAGCATCTGGGCGGGCATTGCGGGATTCCAGCCAAACAACGCATATTTCGAGGCGAGCGAATCCTCGCGTCAGGCTCCCACGGTGAAATTCTAGGGTCACCTACACACGCAAAGAGGCTGCCTTCGGCAGCCTCTTTGCATTAGGAAGGAGGAGGTGGTTGCTGGGTTACGCGCGGGTGAACGAGGCAATTGCGCTGGCTTCGTCGTCCTTGACGTCGAAGACGGTGTAGAGCTTGGTGATCTGCAGTAGATCGTGAACCTTCTTCGTGAGGTTCAGAAGCTTCAGTTCGCCGCCCTGGTTGCGCACCGTGGTATACGCCGCCACCAGTTCGCCGATCCCCGAGCTGTCGATGTAGTTTACATCCGCCAGATTCAGCAGGATAAGCTTCGAGCTTTTGGCCAGCAGGTCCCGGATGGCGTCACGCAACTGCACACTGCCCTCGCCCAGGGTAATGCGTCCGCTTAGATCGAGAATCGTCACGCCGTCAACCTGACGGCTGGTTACTTTCATGCTCACGAAAAAGTCCTCCTTAGCTGCCTGTTTGAGCCGTTCCCAGATGCTTGATAAGTGTCAACTCAGTTCCGGGGTGCAATTGCTTGAAGTGTACCTCATCCATGAACGAGCGTATGAGGAAGATGCCGCGACCTGAGCCGCGCAGAAGATTTTCCGGAGCCAGGGGATCGGGCAGAGTATCAGGATCGAGCCCCTTTCCCTGGTCGGTAATACGAATAACGAGTGAATCGCCGGTATTTTCAAATGATGCCGTGATGCGTTTCTCAGGATCGTAGGAGTTGCCGTGGAGCACGGCGTTCACGGCTGCCTCCCGAACCGCCATGGTGACGCGGAAGACCTCATCTTCGTCGATGCCCGCCTTCTTAGCCATCTGTTCGGCGGTTTCCTCGACCTTATTCACGCTGTCCAGCGAGGACTCGAGGGTATAAGTGATGCGGCTTGCCTGTTGTCCGGTCAAATGCTCTTCCTCGCTCTGCCCCATGCCGTCCTTCTACGAAACCTCAAGCGATGTCGTTAGCAGGCAGTTTGCTTGCTGGGGAGAGGCAATGTCAAGCAAAGACAGCCTCTTCCTGTGCGGATGGCGCAAAGAGCCCCGAAGTAGGAGCGCATTTGGCGGAGGCGGGTTGCCCATGTGCCTGTTAGACTGCATCGGAGATAGCAGATTAAAGTGCGCGACAGACACGCCAATCCGACCCTGACAACGATGCTCGGAACGCCCATTACGGACGGGGACGGGCGATTGCACGGCCGTGTCGGCGACCTAGCGGTGGGGACTGGAACTGATGCGGGCAAGGTCGCCGGTCTGGTCCTGCAGACACGCCATGGGCCGGAACTTGTTGCGGCGACAGAAATATTGCAGACGCCAAGCGGAGCTCTTCAGCTGCGGCCGGAGGGGACGCCGAGACCGCTGCGCGGCGATGACAATTTCATCTTGCTCCGGCAGGACCTGCTGGACCGCCAGATTATCGACGTCCACGGCCGCAAAGTGGTTCGTGTAAATGATGTGGAGCTGCAATGGTTCGCGCACGAAGACGTGGAAGACCTGCGCGTGCGTGAAGTGGAAGTAGGCCTGCGCGGCGCCATCCGCAGGCTGCTCAAAGGCACCATGCCGAAGCAGGCGCTTGACTCGCTGGCCAGGAAGTTTCCGGCGCGGGTGATTCCGTGGGAATTTGTCGACATGATCGAGGTGGATCCCGCGCGTCGGGTGAAGCTGAATATCGAGCACGAGCGCCTGGCGCAACTGCACCCCTCCGACATTGCAGACATTCTGGAAGATCTGGCTCCGGCCGAGCGCGAAGCGATCCTGACCACGCTCGATGAGGAAGTAGCTGCCGAGGCACTCGAGGAAGTCGAGCCTAAGCTGCAGAAGATCATGATGGAGGGGCTCACCTCGGAGACCGCAGCCGGCATTGTCGAGGAGATGGACCCCTCGGCCGCAGCCGACCTGCTTGCCGAGCTCTCCGACGCGCGGTCCGAGGCAATTCTCGAGGAGATGGATCCGGAAGAGCGGCAGGAAGTGGAAGAGCTGCTCGAATTCCGTGAGGACTCCGCTGCAGGTCGCATGACGACACAATACGTCGCTGTGCCGCGATTGGCCACGGTGGCTGATGGCATCCAGGCGCTGCGCGACTTCGACGGAGACATCGAAACCATTACCGAGATTTACCTGATCGACGAGGCCGAGGTTTTGCACGGGGTTGTTCCTCTGGTGCGTATGGTATTGGCACTTCCGCAGACACGGCTCGAGGTGCTCACCGAGCCGCGCTTTATCTCGTGCGAGGCGGACGCTCATCAACAACAGGTTGCTGAGCTGTTCGACAAATATAATCTCCGCGCCCTCCCGGTTCTGGACAGCAAAGGCAAGCTCGTCGGCGCCGTTGAGGCCGACCACGTAATTGCGTTTCTGAGAGCGAACAGGTGACCGCTGTCTCTGATATGTTCGCCTAGTATCATCCACCCCAAAACTCACAGTAGTTCGTCTGACAGATACACGCGCTTATGTTCAAGCTCTGGAGAACCCGGGTTCTGTTGTTCCTTGCCGTGCTCGGCCCGGGGTTCATTACCGCCAATGTAGACAACGATCCAAACGGCATTTTCACCTACTCGCAGGCCGGTGCGCAGTACGGTTATGCCTTGCTGTGGACGATGATCCCGATCACTATCGCTCTCATCGTCGTACAGGAGATGTGCGCGCGCATGGGCGTGGTCACTGGCAAGGGACTGAGCGACCTGATCCGCGAGGAGTTCGGCCTGCGCCTCACGGTCATTGTGATGTTTCTGCTCGTCGTGGTGAACTTTGGCAACGTGATCGGCGAGTTTGCCGGAGTCGCCGCCAGCCTTCAGTTATTCCACCTGAGCAAGTTCATTTCCGTGCCCATTTGCTCTGTGCTGGTGTGGCTGCTGGCCGTGCGGGGCGACTACAAGAGCGTCGAGAAAGTCTTCCTGGTCGCGTCTGTTTTCTACATCGCCTACATTGTGGCTGGTGTGCTCTCACAACCGAGCTGGCATACAGCCCTGGTTGCTACTGTGAAACTACCTCCGCGGTCGGTCTGGCGCGAAGGCGACTATCTCCTTATGGTCGTCAGTATCATAGGGACGACAATTGCGCCCTGGATGCAGTTTTACCTGCAGTCCACGATTGTGGAGAAGGGGGTGAACGTCAAGAACTACGCGGCGTCGCGGCTGGACGTAATCGTGGGATCGATCTTCACCGACGTCATCGCCTGGTTCATTATCGTGGCCTGTGCCGCGACCCTTTATGTTCACGGTCTGGGATCGATCCGTGATGCCTCCGATGCCGCGCAGGCCATGAAACCTCTTGCCGGACAATATGCATTCCTGCTGTTTGCCTTCGGGCTCTTCAATGCCTCGTTCTTTGCAGCGTCGGTGCTGCCGCTCTCGACGGCCTACGTGGTGTGCGAGGGGTTGGGCCTGGAATCCGGAGTAGACAAGCGCTTCAAGGAAGCGCCCTTCTTCTACTGGCTCTACACCATTCTGATCGTGGGGGGCGCGGCAATTGTGCTGATCCCCAATTTTCCGCTGGTGCGGTGGTTCATCGCATCGCAGGCCCTCAACGGAATCCTGCTCCCGATTGTCATCATCCTGATGCTGTTGTTGATCAACCGCAAAGACTTGATGGGCGAGTACGTGAATCCTGGCTGGTTCAACGTCATCGCCTGGTTGACGGCGGCAATTGTGATCGTACTTTCGGTGATGTTGATGGTGCAGCAGTTCCAACAGTGGCGAAGTTGAAGCTAAAGCAGCTTGCCCGCCGCCAGGTCGCGGATAAGATCCCGGTCGGCTGCAAGAAAATCAAAGGTTGTCAGGTCGCGCAGCGAAACCCAACGCATATCGTGAAAGATTCTGTTGGCGACTTCACCGCGGAACGAGCGGACGGCAAAAAATTGCAGATCTACGGCCCCGCCACTGCGGTAAACATGGCGAATGCGTGCCACGAGGTAGCCGATATCGGCGTCGATACCGAGCTCTTCATCAAGCTCGCGAACCAGCGCCTGTTCAGGCGTTTCTCCCAGTTCGATTTTCCCCCCCGGGAACTCCCACTTGAGGGCCATGGGCTGATCGGGGCGGCGTTGACAGATGAGAACCTCGTCGCCACGCAAAATAAGGGCAGCGACGACAAAGCGTACGGTCTTCGCTCCGTTTTGTTCGACTTTTTCCTCCACGCTACTTCAGTTTAGACGCAGTGGAGAGAAATTCATTGATCTGGCGGCCCGAAGCACTCCCGATAGTACCGAATAGGTCGGGGTGAATGGCCTGAACAAGTGCATGAAGACCCTCGACCAGGGTCGGCGCAGGGGTGTTCAAAAGCTCGTCAGCGATGCAGTAAACCCGGCGGTTCCTGACGGCGCGCAGTTCTTGCCAGTTGCGCTGTACGATGATGCGCTCAAGCGGCACACGGCCGCCCGCCCCGCACCAGGCGGCGAGGATAATATCCGGATCGGCAGCGGCAACGGCCTCGGCGTCGGTCGTTGAACCGGGTTCACCCAGAAATGCGGCGCCTGCGGCCTCGATAAGCTCCTTCACCCAGAGTTGTGACTGAATGAGCGGTTTGCCCCATTCCTCGCAATAGACCAGGGGCCTGCGGGTGATAGTCGATGTGCGGGTTTCAACGTCCTTGATGGCCGACTGCATCGTAGCGATCAGTTCGTCGCCGCAGGTGGACGCTTGGACGATGGATGCGATCAGGCGGATGTCCTGATAGATGTCTTCGAGTATGCGTGGGGAGAGAGCTAGTACGGGGCAGCCGCATTTCAGAATGGCAGTGAGCGATTCCTGCCGGTATGGGACCGAAGCGATCACCAGATCGGCACGAACCGGCAGCAACTCTTCCGCCTTCGTTGACCACGAATCATGTACGACCGGCAGCGAGCGTTCGCGGAGAGCGGGAACAGCATCCAGGCAGTATCGGGTGCAGGCCGCGAGCGAGTCGAGGCAGCCGAGGCGATCAAGGATGATGCTCACGCTCGGCTGCAGAGAAATGATTCTCATCAAGGCGCTAGAGTTTTGCTGTCGGCGAGAGCAGACGCGGGATAGAAAACCGTCCAGTTACGATCGGCCGAGATTTCCAGCAACGCCGGCGACGGATTCACCGGGAACGCCCGCTTGGCTATAGCCAGCATCGCCACGTCGTGAATGGAGTTGCCAAAGACCGCGTCGGAGCTCTCTACTCCCGCCTTGCGAAGGGCAACTGCCTTGCCATCGCCACTGGGCACATCGATCAGATCGCTGGTAATGCGGCCATCCGTGACACGTACCCTCGCAGAGAGTACGCGCGACGCTGGAATGGCGAAGCGGCTGACACCCTCCTCGATCACCCAGTTATTTGTGGAGCTCACCGCCCAAATATCCACTCCGCGGTCACGAAGCTTCGCGAGGAGCGAGCGCAGTTCGGGAAAAATATGGGCTTCGACGTGCGAGCGAAAATATTCGGCGGCGGCGTGGCGGATCTCCTCTTCCTGCAAACCGACGTAGAGCTGCACCATCTCGCCGCACATCTGCGTCTCGGAAACTTCGCCATGCAAATACAGGCGGTAGCGGGAGTCGATCCAGTCGCTCGCGTTCCGCGAAACCAGTCCGGCTTCAATCGACCACATCATAAAGCCGAAACCGGCATCGCCGCTCCAGAGCGTGCCATCGCAGTCAAAGACGGCTGTCGCAGGTGAGAGAGAAAGAACAGCATCTTCAAATTCTGCAGTCGTATAGCGTGCAGGCGCTGTGTAAGTAGTGGTCAACGTCAGAACTCCTGCCTTACATTGTGCGCGATGCGAGAAAAATTTGCATAACCAGCGTGTTAATCCAGCATGACTTAATTGCAGACATGCGCTGCTGATGAAGTTGGTTCCCTGCGGTTTGCATGCAGCTTTGCGAGGTCCTTTCCCCGATAATTAAGACAATGTCGGATACCCGCAATGCCGTGCTGATGCGCGAGTATCAGGCCTATCTGCGCGTCGAAAAAGGGCTGCGCCCGCTAAGCTGTGAGGCGTATGAGCGTGATCTGCTGCAATTTGCCGAGTTTGTTGAAGGCGAAAATGAGCTGTTGGTTTTGGCAACCCATGCCCAGGTTGCGGGGTTTCTCGCGCATCTTGGCAAACATGGCGTGGAGTCGCGCTCGGCGGCACGCAAACTCTCCTGCCTTCGCGGCTTCTATCGTTGGTTGCTTCTGGACAAGCGCATTGAACGCGATCCCACCATCCATCTCGACTCGCCTTCATCATGGAAGGTGCTGCCCAAGTCGCTGGCCCAGTCCGAAGTGAGCGACATGTTGGAGCGCGCGAACAGGACAGCGGAGCATCCCGGAGCCGACGCAATTGCCCTGCGCGATCGGGCAATCTTGGAGCTGTTGTACGCCGGCGGTCTGCGCGTTTCCGAGCTGACCGGGCTGACGGTGGCCGACCTTGCGCTCGATGCCGGCCGCGTGCTCGTTCGCGGCAAAGGCGACAAGGAGCGCATCGTGCCACTCGGCCGGCCGGCCATCGAGGCCATCGAAAAATATCTTGTACAAGGCCGTCCCGCGCTGCAGAAGAAGGGCCGGGCCATGGGCAGGCTTTTCCTCTCCGTGCGCGGCGAGCCGCTAACCCGGCAATGGATCTGGCACCTGGTGAAATCGACGGACAGCCACGCCAGCCCGCACATGCTGCGCCATAGCTGTGCGACGCATATGGTCGAACACGGCGCCGACCTGCGCACCGTTCAGACCCTCCTGGGTCACGCGGATATCGCGACCACTCAGGTTTATACGCATCTGGCGCTGGGCCGGCTGAAGGCAGTTCACCGGCAGCATCATCCCAGGGCAAAGCTCGCCCGTCGTATAACGGAGACAACCGAGTGAGCGCCCGGCCGCCGATTATTTTGCGCGTGGAGGAATTTCTCGCCTCGTTGGCCCATGAACGAAGCGTCTCCCCACACACGTTGCGCGCGTACAGCCGCGAATTACACGCATTCGCCGAGTATGGAGTGGCCAGGCTCGGCAGCAGCTTTGCTATCAAGAAAATCGAGCACCTGCAGATACGCGGCTACCTGAGCGAGTTATATGGTCGGGGATTGTCGAAGGCATCCGTGGCGCGGGCGCTTGCCGCCATCCGCTCGTGGTTCAAGTGGCTCGCCCGGCACGGCTATGTGGAGCAGAATCCAGCAGTGCTTGTCGCCACTCCCAAACTGCCGAAGCACTTGCCGCGCGTTCCGACCATTGAGGAGATGAATCGCGTCACCGACGCATCCGCCGATGATCTTGCCACATGGCAAGAGCGTGACCGCGTGATTTTCGAGTTGTTGTACGGCTGCGGAATCCGCAACGCCGAACTTGTAGGACTCGATCTCCGCGATATCCACTGGGCGAATGAGGCCATCCTGGTGCGCGGCAAGGGACGCAAAGAGCGGTACGTTCCCCTGGGAGATGCCGCGGCCCAGGCTCTTCGCGCCTACCTACCACTGCGTGATGCGAAGCTGGCTGGAGCAGGGAAGTCGTCAGAGGCTCTGCTGCTCAACGTCCGCCTGCGTGGGACGGTAAACGGGTTGGGCCGTCTGACTACGCGCAGCGTAGGCCGCATCGTGAAGAGGACCGCACTGGCCAATGGGTTGCCCGCAGATGTGCATCCGCACACACTGCGCCACGCCTTCGGAACGCACATGCTAGAAGAAGGCGCTGACCTGCGCGCGATTCAAGAGCTTCTCGGTCACGAGCGGCTCTCGACAACGCAGCGCTATACGCAGTTAACCGTCGGCCAGGTTGCCGAAGTCTACGACCGGACACATCCCAGAGCGAAGTAGCGAATCTACTCATAATACGTAAAGTCTGACAAGTACGCATGCTCTAGCCTTCACACGGCTTAATCTCAGCGGACTCCCCGCGGTCAGCAGAATCACGCTAGGTCGACTACACTAAGAAGAGTACATTGCGTAGGTTTTGCCGTGAAGCGGGGCGAAGCTGGCGCTAAAGGAATTCTCTTGATTGGCAAGGCTTTAACCAAGGTATTTGGGACTAACAATGAGCGCGTCGTGAAGCGCCTTCTGCCGCGTGTTCAGACGATCAGCGCGCTCGAGCCGGAAATGCAACAGCTCTCCGACGATCAATTGCGCGCGAAGACCGTCGAATTTCGCGCCCGGATCGCCGCAGCACTCGAGGGTATCGAAGATGCCGACGAGCGCGCAGCGGCGGAAAAGCAGGTGCTCGACGAGATTTTGCCGGAGGCTTTCGCTGTCGTACGCGAGGCCGGACGTCACGCGGTGAATATGCGCCACTTCGACGTGCAGCTGATCGGCGGCATGGTGCTGCATCAGGGCAAGATCTCCGAAATGAAAACCGGCGAAGGAAAAACGCTGGTTGCGACGCTGGCCTGCTATCTCAACGCGCTTGCCGGGCACGGCGTTCATGTGGTCACCGTCAACGACTACCTGGCCAAGCGCGACGCCGAGTGGATGGGCAAGATCTACGAGTTTCTCGGGCTGACTGTTGGCGTGATCGTGCACGATCTGGACGACAACCAGCGCCGGGCGGCCTACGCCGCCGACATCACTTACGGCACAAACAACGAGTTTGGCTTCGACTACCTGCGCGACAACATGAAGTTTGAGCTTTCTGAATGCGTGCAGCGTGGCCACTACTTCGCCATCGTCGACGAAGTCGATTCCATCCTGATCGATGAGGCTCGTACCCCGCTCATCATCTCCGGTCCCACCGACCAGACCACCGACAAATATGTCCGCGTGAATCGCATCATTCCCAGCCTTGAAATGGGCGAGGAGATCGAGCATGGCGAAACCAAGATTCTTACCGGAGATTTTGTTGTCGACGAAAAGCACAAGACGATCACCGTCACCGACGAGGGCTGGGAAAAGATCGAAGGGCTGCTCAATATCGGCAACATTGCCGACGTGGAGAACTGGGACCTGAAGCACCACGTGGAAGTGGCCATCAAGGCGCATAATCTCTACCGGCTTGATGTGCAGTATGTGGTCAAGGACGGTGAAGTCATCATCGTGGACGAGTTCACTGGCCGCCTAATGCCGGGCCGCCGCTGGTCCGATGGTCTACACCAGGCGGTTGAAGCCAAGGAAGGCGTAAACATCCGCCGCGAAGACCAGACGCTGGCCACCATCACCTTCCAGAATTACTTTCGCCTCTACAAAAAACTGGCCGGCATGACCGGTACGGCGGAAACCGAAGCCGCCGAGTTCGACAAGATTTACAAACTCGACATCGTCGTCATTCCGACGAACAAGCCGATGAGGCGCATCGAGAACGCCGATGTGGTCTATCGGACGGCCAAGGAAAAGTACTTTGCCGTGGCCGACGAAATCGCGACCCTGCATGAGAAAGGGCAGCCGGTGCTGGTTGGCACCACTTCCATCGAGAAGTCCGAGTTGCTGTCCCAGATTCTGCAGCGCAAGGGCGTTCGCCACGTTGTCCTGAATGCAAAGTTTCACGAGCGCGAGGCGGAGATCGTCGCACAGGCTGGCCGGCTCGGCATGGTCACCATTGCCACCAATATGGCCGGACGCGGAACCGACATTCTCCTCGGCGGCAACGCGGAGTTCGTGGCAAAACAAGACCTGGTGAAGAAGTCTGCGGCGCGCTCGATTAGCGTCGCCGAGGGCGCGATCAACCCCATGGCCGCTCCCGGCATGCTGCGTTTCTATTACCAGGGACAGGAATTCGAAACGACGCAGGAGAACTGGGACCGCGCTTACGCCGCTCATGCAGCCAATGCCGCCCAGGAACACGATGGTGTTGTCGAGGCCGGCGGTCTGCACATTCTCGGCACGGAACGGCACGAGTCGCGGCGTATCGACAACCAGCTGCGTGGCCGCGCTGGACGCCAGGGCGATCCCGGCGCCTCGCGATTCTATCTTTCGCTCGAAGACGACCTGATGCGCATCTTCGCCAAAGAGTGGGTCTCCACGCTTTTGCAAAAAATGGGCATGGAAGAGGGAGTGCCCATCGAGTCGCGCATGATTTCCAGCCGCATCGAGGCCGCTCAGAAGGCAGTCGAATCGCAGAACTTCGAAGCCCGCAAGCACCTGCTCGAATACGACGATGTCATGAACAAGCAGCGCGAGGCCGTCTACGGCTTACGCCGCCAGCTGCTTGAGGGCCTCGATCAGAAGGAGCTGATCGTTGAAGACTACGTTGCGACGATTCTGAGCAATCTGCTGGACGAGCACACACCGGAGAAGGCCCATCCCGACCAGTGGGATATAGACGGCTTGAAGACAAAGCTCGTTGAGCAGTTCGGACTTGACCTTCGCGCGGAAGGCATCGATGTGCACGAACTTACCCGGCACGAACTTGGCGACACGCTTTTCGAGAAGCTCAAGGAGCGCTACGAGGCCAAGGAAGAGATCATCAGCGATAAGTCCATGCGCTTTCATGAGCGGATGATTATGCTGAGCGTGCTCGACGGGCTTTGGAAAGACCACCTGCTCAACATGGACCATCTCAAAGAGGGCATCGGGCTGCGCGGCTATGCGCAGCAGGACCCCTTGGTGGCCTACAAGAGAGAGTCTTTCGACATGTTCGAAGGCATGATGGCCCGCTTCCAGGAAGACACGGTTCGCTATCTCTTCCTGATGCAGATCGTCGGTCCCGATGGGCAGCCCGTAGTCATTCCATCACGTGTCCGTCCGGAAGTGCCGCCAGCGCCGCCTGTGAACTCAGCGGATGGCCCTGCGCTCACCAACGGTCATCGGACAGCACCTCCGGCCCCGCTCGTTCGCGATGTCTCGGCAGCGCCGACAACGACCATCGATGCCATCGAGCGCGAGTTTCAGCGCAAGAAGCAACGCGAGCTGGAGCATGCTCGCATGGCCGGTGGCGGTGAGGAGACTCGCCAGGTTGCCCAGCGGCGCGCCGGCGATAAAGTTGGCAGGAACGACCCTTGCCCTTGCGGTTCAGGCAAAAAGTACAAAAAGTGCCACGGCGCGGACGAAGCGTAGAAAGCGCGATCCTACCGCTAAAAGTGAAACGGGCAAAGCCGGCTTGGCTCTGCCCTTTTTGCTGTCCTAGTCACCGTATGTTGTTGCTGCTTTGCGCGCGAAGGTAAGTGGCGAAAGGCTGGAGCGGACCGCTGCGTGGGTCTCTTCAAGACGAATCTTCCACAGCGCCTTCCGTGCAGGCGCTTGTTGAAAATACCGGACGTCATAAGCGCACCCTAAGGCAGCAGGAAATCATCAGGATCGAGGTCCGGACAAGCTGCCTATTGGCGGAAGAGTCTGTGAGCTTGAGGAGGAGGCGGGACGAATCTGCTATTTCGGCGTGTGATTCTCCTGAATCGCGGCGAAGGTCAGGTCGGATGCCCCGCTCCCGGTCCGCAACCGCCAATCGTCGAAGAGTCGTCCATAGCTGAGCGTGATGAGTTGAGATGCTTCCAGGCCGAGCAGCGCGCTGGTCGAGTCAATCCACTCCTCGGGGCCTTCGAGTTCGGCGAAGATGCCGATGGGCGTCTCATCAAGTACACAATGGCCGGTCGGATCGGCGTATTCCGTGCGCCATTTCTCATAGATAAAGGCCGGCTCGTATCCCAGCTGACAAAAGACCGTCCCCAGCGCCTCGCCATCGGCGACTTCTGTTTCCGTTTCGACACGATGCTTATGGCGGGCGTCGGGATCGTTATCGCGGGGCAGGCATTTGTGGGTCAGAACCCAGCGGTCGCCATATTTTCGAATGCGCAGAATAGACTGCTGCGCGCGCAGCTGCCGGTCCCGCGTGTCATACAGCACATTGCGCTCGAAGGTGCGCGGGGTGACGCAGTGGAAGCCAATGCTGCGCAGCTTCTCCTCGAGCGCCGCCGAATCCGCGACGCGGAACTTGACCTCGATCTCGACCGCGCTCATGGGATGAGTATAGGGCTTTCGGCGCTGAGAGCCGTTTTTTGTACTCTGCGCAGGATCTTTGAGCCAGCCTTATTGGATGCTAGACTCCACAAATGAATTCACAGAGGATGAACGCTGCGCCGGGGATGAAAGCAGCATTGGACGCGAATGGCATGCTGGCCGTTGCGCTCGAACAAGCCCGTATTGGACTTGCCGAAGGCGGTATCCCGGTTGGCGGAGCGATCTTTCGTCCCGACGGCACATTGCTGGGTGCTGGCCGCAACCGTCTGGTTCAGAACGGCGACCCGTCGATGCATGGCGAGACCGATGCCTTCCGCGCCACAGGTCGCCAGCCCAGCTACCGCGATCTGATTTTGGTGACCACGCTCGCTCCATGCTGGTACTGCACTGGATTGATTTATCAGTTCCGTTTTAAACAGGTGATCGTCGGCGATAGCGTCAACGCGCCGGGCGGCGTCGCATGGCTGCGTGAGAAAGGATTCGATATCCTCGACCTGGCGTCGCCGGAGTGCATCGAGATGCTGGGCGAATTTCAGCGAACAAACCCGAAACTCTGGAACGAGTGCGTCGGCGAAGGTTAAGAGATTTGAGAACCCGACGACTCATCGTCGATGCCAACGATATCAAGAGCGATTCCTCGCGGGCCTCCATCGCGACCTCCGCCGAAATCCTCCAAATGGGAGGCACCGTCGCCTTTCCCACGGAAACCGTCTACGGACTCGGCGCGAACGCCCTCGACATCGAAGCGGTTGCGAAAATATTCACCGCCAAGCAGCGTCCAGCCTGGGACCCGGTGATCGTGCATGTGTCCGATCAGGAGATGCTGCGCCGCGTTGCAGCCAGCGTCCCCCGCAACGCCGTTCGGCTTATGGATGCTTTCTGGCCGGGCCCGCTCACGCTGCTGCTGCCGCGCCATACCAACGTCCCGGCTGCAGTCACCGCTGGCCGTCCCCTGGTGGGCGTGCGTATGCCCTTGTACCCGGTCGCCCACGCCTTGATACAAGCCGCCGGGCTGCCAATTGCTGCCCCCAGCGCCAACACCTTCGGCGGCATCAGCCCTACACAGGCGCAGCACGTAGCTGAAGACCTCGACGGCCTCATCGATGCCATTCTCGATTCGGGTGAAACGACGCACGGTCTCGAATCGACGGTAGTCGATCCCAATAACGATCCCTGTATCGTCTACCGACCCGGTGTGATCACCCTCGAACAGATTCGCGCCGTGTGCGCAGGCGCAGTCGCCTATCGGGAGACGGATCAGGCTTTCGATGCCCAACCTGAGTCTTTGCCGTCGCCCGGTCTAGGGCTGCGACACTATGCGCCGCGTGCGAAGCTCATTCTTGTGGACGGAGAAGGCGAGGAGCAGAAACGCGCCTTTGAAGATGCCGCGCTCATCGCCGACAAAGCCGAAGAGGGGATAGGCTTGATGCTACCCGACGCCTTCGGGAGCGCAGCGATCGGAAGACAGGCGCTGGTATATCGCTGGGGAGACTGGATGAATGAAGAGGAATTAGCGCACAGGCTCTTTGCCGGATTACGCTGGTTGGATTCGGCAGGTGCCACGACAATTATTTGTCCATTGCCGCCGGCGAAAGGCATCGGGATCGCCATTCGTGACCGCCTCAAAAAAGCAGCGCGGACCGAATAAAAAACAATCTACCGGCCTTCAGACCTACTGGCCGTAAGCTTCGCCCACCTTGTGTAGATACTTGATGCTCGATTTATAGATGAGTGTGCGGCTGCCATTCCGCACCTTGATCACGTTGCGGTCATACCACTCGATGTAGCCCTCGATTTGCTCCCCGTCCTCGAGCACGAACGCCATCAGCGTTTGCGTCTGTATCTGCTTCTGAAAGTAGAAGGCCTCAGCATGCGAACTTTCATCGGCGGGTGTAGTCGCCATCGCCGTTTGGTGCGCGAGAAGGGGCGATTCGCGGCGCATACTGGAGCCACGTTCCGTGAACGCGCGAACAGGCAGCGTCGGGCGGACTAGTTTACGCGGACCAGGAGCGTTATTTGTCACGCCGTTCGCGAGCTGAGCTCCGCCTTGGGCTTCCGCGTTATCTGAGGCGGTGGCGCGATTACCGGAGACCACGGCGCGGGGCCCGCGAACTGTGCGAGTCGCCGGCTGATCGGAGCGCACTTCATGCAGGCCCGTCATCGGGATGTGAGACGAATTCACCATAATATTTGTCAGGGCAATCCTGAGCACGCGAGATGCGGTTACCTGCTCCCGCTGTCGCCTGCGCAGAATGCCGTTTGTTGGATTTCTAACTGGTATGTTAGCTGAGGTTGCTGTTGAATATCCACTGTGTTTTGCGGTTTCCATCGTATGAAATCAACTTAGGGGGGAGCTCCTCCCTGAAGGCGGGAAATAAATAACTTCGGCCCAGGAGCCCGCGGGCTTCATGAGCTTTTAACAGTCTCACTTGATAAATAACGGCCTCTGTGAAGGAGTCTGCAAGTGCCCAGAGAGCAAGTTGCGTACGATGCAGTTGCCTATCCCAGCTTTTCTTATCCGAATACACACCCCGATCGTCTCGCCACGATGGCGATTCTGCACGGGCTCATTCCCGCGCCCGTCGAGCAATGCCGTGTGCTCGAGATCGCATGCAATGAGGGTGCGAACCTCATCCCCATGGCCTATGCGATCCCAGGCAGCGAGTTCGTCGGCTTTGACCTAGCCCGCCTGCCGATAGAGCGCGGGCAGGAGCGGATTCCCGAACTCGGCCTGACAAATGTGCGCATTTTTCAGAGCGATCTGCTCAATGTTGGCGCAGAACTCGGCCATTTCGACTACATCATTGCGCACGGCCTATATGCGTGGGTTCCGGAGCCAGTGCGCGAGCGCCTGCTTGCGCTCTGCAGCGAGCTGCTCGGGCCGCACGGAGTAGCGTTTGTCAGCTACAACGCACTGCCCGGCGGCCATCTACGCAATATGATCCGCGACATGATGCTCTACTCGGTGAAGGGCATCGAAGATCCAGGACTGAAGGTGGAGCGCGCGATCGCCTTTCTGCGCTCCGTACTCGACACGAGACCACAAGGGGATGGCTTCCGGGTGTTAATCGAAAGGCACTTAGAAAGAATGCAGACGCGAGGTCCGCAGAGCGTTTTTCATGATGAACTGAGCGCCATTCACGATCCTCTGCACTTCTTCGAATTTGTCAGGCGCGCCCGCGGGCACGGTCTCGAATATCTAAGCGAAGCGGTGTTGCCCCCTCCGCCCGATCCCTGCTACCGCTCCGATCTGCGACCCACGCTTGAAAGTGCAGCTGGAGACGACATCATCGCGCACGAACAGATGCTCGACTTCATGCGCATGCGTATGTACCGGGAAACGCTGCTCTGCAGAGCAGAGCGCGAAGTATGCCGCGATGTATCACCGGAGTTTTTCGGGCGGCTGCTCTTTGCTTCGCAGGCGACCTCCGGGCCGGTCGAGACGCAGGGGGCAGAGGTCTTCACGCTGCCCGGCGGCATCAAGATGGAAACCGCTCACCCCCATGTCATCGCTCTCATGGAGCAGCTGGAGGCAGCGTGGCCTCGTGCGCTCAGCTTTGCTGAGATCGAGCCCGGGCTGGCGGAAAGCGGCTTTTCACTGGATCACGAAGGAGCTGCTCTGTTGATGCGCCTGGCCGTGTCGGACATGATCGAGTTGCGCGCATGGCGAGCGCCCTTAGCCGCGGAGATCTCCATTCGACCGAGGGCCAGCGCCAGCAGCCGACAGGAAGCTCGCACCCGCGAGCATGCGACCACGCTGCTGCACACCACACTGCGGCTCGACGACGCGATGGTACGGAGCTTTCTGAGATTGCTCGACGGCACTCGCGACCGCGTTGCTTTGCTCGATACTTTGAAGGCGGAGTTTCCTGCCATGCCGGTCGAACAACTCGAGCAGGGAATTGAGCCAAATCTTCAGCTGCTGCGCCGCGCCGGCATACTCGAAGCCTGATCGACGGCTAGCGCACAAGCTCCGTGGCAAAGGCATCCAGCGCGAGCGAGCGCAGGAGGTTGCGCCGCATTCCCAATGTCACCTGGTGCGCGCCGCGTTCGGCAGCTTCAATCCACTCTAGACTCACCTGTGGCGCCATCGCGGCGAGCTCCTTCTCAAGGTCGATGTTGCGGACCAGGTGCGGCGCTCCAGACTGCAGCAGCAATAGATCTTCCAACAGGCTGAGCATCGTGCCCAGCAGCTTCGCGGTTTTTTCTTGCCCTTCGGCTCCCGCGCGATAGGCCTCCGTCATGCGAAACAGCGCTGAGTAATCCGGATCGCGCAGGGCATTGCGCAGTATCAACAAGGCGTCGGCGCGACTGGCTTGATAGCTCTCAAGATCGAAGCCGAGGGCCTGTCCTACTGCCCCCTGCGCCAGCCGAGCTACCAGAGAGCGCTGCGCCGGAGGCCAATGCGGACGGCGCTCGGCAAGCAGCGCCTCAATTTGATCCAGGGGGATCGCCCCCAGCCTGAAGATGCTCGCCCGCGAGCGGATCGTCGGTAGCAGGTCGCCGAGGTTCTCGGCCAACAGGATTATGTTTGCATGCGCCGGCGGCTCTTCCAGTACTTTCAGCAGCGAGTTAGCCGCCTCTTTCATAAACGATGCGGCGGTGAAAATGTAGATCGCTCGCTTTGCCTCCGCCGGCATGCGGTAAATTTCGCGAATCACTGTCCGCACCTGTCCCAGCTTGATGAGGAGTTGCGGAGGGTCGGGTGGAATTACCAGTACATCCGGGTGCGTCTGGATAAGGATGCGCGTCTCTTTCTTGTCGACTTCGCGCAGATCCTCGCGGGCGGCGATGGCTTCTTCGACGCGTGTCTCCAGCTCCGCCGACTGGCCAATACGCGTGCAGTTTGAGCAAACTCCGCAAGAGTCGGGGAGGCCATCTGTTGGCTGTGGATCGAGGCAATTGACGGTCTGCGCCAGCTTCAAAGCCAGCGTGTACTTGCCCGCGCCGCGCGGGCCGGACAGAATCAGCGCATGGGGCAGGCGATCGGCCGCGATCGCCTCCCGCAGGTGCCGCACCGTTGCTTCATTGCCAAGAAAGTCCCGAAAACCCACCGTCCCAGACTAAGGCATTTTCGGAAATCTTGTGCTATTTTCGGACTGTTCTGGGTCACCGCTCCCTCCACCCCACGGACGAAGACCTATCCGTGGGGACCCCGGTTCTGTTGGTCGCGTCGACTTTGCAGCGTGGCTTCGAATCAGAACGTTTCCGAAAATGCTTTCGCAGGGCCAGCGGCCGAAGTAGACTCCGTCGGATTCGACACCGCAGCAAAGCGCGTGCGCGGAAAGACCTCCGGATAATTCTCCTGGATAAATTTCACCATCTCTTCCCGGGCGACGCAGCGAAGATCGAAAAGCTCGCTCGCGTTCCGCGCGCTCAGCAGGCAGCGGATCTCCATTGTGCGTTCGCTGAGATTGGTCACCTGGGTGGAACACACCTTCCGATCCCACAGCGGAGAGGCCTCCAGAACCTTCGCGAAGTGCTCCCGGATGGCAGCGACTGGCACTGAGTAATCGGTGTAGAGAAACGCGGTGCCCAGAAGGTTGGAATGCTCGCGGGTCCAGTTCTGGAAAGGATGCTCGATGAAATAGCTCAGGGGTACGATCAGCCGCCGCAGATCCCAGATGCGGATCACTACATAAGAGGTAGTGATTTCTTCCACTCTACCCCATTCACCCTCCACGATCACCACGTCGTCGATGCGAATGGGCTCGGAGAAAGCAATCTGCAAACCGGCGAGGAGATTGGCGACAGTGGACTTTGCGGCAGTAGCCAGAACCAGTGTGGCCACGCCGGCTGAGGCGATGAGTCCGCTGCCAAAGCGCCAGAGTTGCGGATTAGGGAATGTCCAGAGGATGCCGCCAATGTCGACGACAACGATAAAGCCGATGAGCAGGCGGAAAAGAAAATGCATCTGGGTATGAACACGGCGGGCGCGGACATTGTCCTCGGTCGCCAGGTCGTAGCGGTGCAGAAGGGCATCCCTGAAAACGTACGTACACCCGATGGCGAACCAGCCCATCAGGATAACCAGCAGAACGCGTAGCCATACCCGCAGGAGATTGGAGACCTCGGCAGGGATAGGCAGAAAGGGAAAGGTGCTCAGAACGCAGAGGGTAAGAAAGACCCACCGTGCCGGGTGGCTAAGGTGCTTACTGATATTGAGCGGAACGTGGATCTCTGTGACACTCAATTCCTTGCGGCGGCGGCGGATGATCGTGAACGCGATCCAATGGACGACATTGGCGAACAGAATGGCGCCGGAGATGAGAAAGACGGCGAAGATCAAGTCGTGATGACCTAAATGATGGGGAGTTTGCATTTGCCGAGGAAGATGCGGATTCAGTAAAAAGGGGTTATCCAGCGTCTGTGGATGTGGCTCGCCTCATCATCTAAGCCGGAGGAAGAGCCAGGCGCGCGCGAGGCTCTGGAACCATACGAATACCATACTTCGGACGGAGTGTAATTTTCGGCTGAATCTCCAGCCTCTGGCCCAGAACCAGTCGAAGCCGCCAGCGCTGTGCAAGTGTGGCCAGAAGCAGCGTCCCCTCCATCCACGCGAACGCCTCGCCGATGCACTGGCGGCTGCCTGCGCCGAAAGGGAAGTAGACGAATTTCGACCGTCCGGCCTTGCGTTCAGGCGTGAATCGATCCGGATCAAAGCGCAGCGGATCGGAAAAGTTTTCAACGCTACGTTGAATGATGTACTGACTGAAGAAAAAATAGGTCCCGGCCGGCAGCAAATACGGCCCCAGCGCCACATCGCACGTTGCCTGTCGCCCCATGGCCCAGGCCGGCGGGTAAAGGCGCATGGATTCAGCCAGTACCATCTCGGTGTAACGCAATTGCGGCAAGTCGTCGAGCGTGGGCAGGCGTCCACCCAGCACGCAATCCAACTCCGCATGCAACTTTGCTTCGCTTTCGGGATTCTGTCCGAGCAGCATCCAAGTCCATGAGAGTGCATTGGCGACGGTTTCGTAACCTGCCAGAAAGATGGTCAGCACCTCATCGCGCAGCAGCTCATCGCTCATTCCGGAGTTGTCCTGCTCATCATCGCGGCAGCGCAGCAGCATCGATAACAGATCGCCCCGATCGACACCGCTCGCGCGATGTTCGGCAATCATGCGATACACCACTTCATCAAGCCGTTTGCGCGCGCGGCGAAAGCGCATCAGGCCGGGAATCGGTAGGTGCAGATAGTCTTCCGCGCGAGGCAGCGCAATCAAAAAGTTGTAGAGCTTCATGATTGCGTTGACCTCGCGGTGGATGCTCAAGATGTCCGGTGTGACCTCCTGCGCGAACAAGGTGCGAGCGACCACCTCCAGCGAAAGCTTCATCATTTCCGCGGACACATCGATCTCTACCCCTGGCTGCCACGTCTCGCGCATCGCCGCCGCGCGCTCCACCATAATCGAACCATAAGCCTGGATGCGCTGCCGATGAAACGCCGGTGCCGCGATGCGCCGCTGCCGCTTATGGTTCTCGCCATCGCTGGTGATCAGGCCTTCGCCCAGCAGAATCTTCATGCGTTTCTGCGTGCGTTCCTTGATGAAATTCTGCGCTTGCACGACAAGAATCTCTCGAATGAACTCGGGCTCGTTCACCAGCACGATATCGCTCGACCCCACGCGATAATGCGCCATACGCCCATACGTGGCGGTCAGATGTTCAAAGAGCAGGACAGGATTACCAATGCGAAAGAAACGTCGCGAGAGATAAAGCGGTAGGTTGAGCTTCAAACCGGGCGGGAATCGATAGCCGCCACGTTCTTCCACAATCCAGTTCGAGGCTTCATTCATTCGGTTTTCGTGAATCACGCCCATTGAAGAGTACGGCTTCAGCCCTTGCTTGGTGTCAAAATAGCTGCGGCTCCCGTTGCTCGGAAATTTTTGGCCGACAATTTCACCCAATCAAACAGAATAGAAATAGAGTCGGGAGAAACGAAAGAGCGCGCCGCACTCGGGCTGATGCAGATAAGTCGCCTGAAATCAATGACGGTAGTGTACCTCTCCATTCAATGAATGCCTCATAACCTCTTTCATTTCTATGAAATGGACTAAGCCGCGTCCTTTCTGTGAGTC
Source organism: Silvibacterium sp. (assembly GCA_049588475.1). Taxonomy (GTDB): domain Bacteria; phylum Acidobacteriota; class Terriglobia; order Terriglobales; family Acidobacteriaceae; genus Silvibacterium. Next base: position 74,349 of record JBAVYX010000258.1, read on the forward strand.
TGTGAGGTACACTCAGGGCTAACCATGAAACCTGAACAGAATGAATGATTTAACAAGCTTCTGACAAAAATAGAGGGGGTTAACCAAGGGGCTAGCCATCCCCGCTGGCTATTGGCCGTCGCGCATCTTGTCCTTGACCCCCTTGGCCAGCCTTTCGATCTCTTCTGCCTTCTTGGCGGAGACCGAAAGAGAACTCTTCGTGTTTTTGTCCACCTCAACTTTGAGCTGCTGGGCCAACTCAAGCAGCTTAGCCGTATCATCGACGATGCGCTGCTGGCGCAAGGTGTTCCGCTTCATTTCTGCTTGCAGGGTCATCTGGCGGGTTATGGCTTCATTCTCTTCATCCGGCTTCGAACGGTCCGTTCCCGGTAAAGCAGGTGGACGAGGCGAACTAGGTGCCATCTGGGCATAGATTGCCGGCAGGCTCACGAGCGTGAGCAGGATGGCAGCCCGGCACGGAAGAGCGTCAAATAATCGCATGCGGCTCCAATAGGGTAATCAGACTTTATCATTATAGAAACGGATGATGATTCTCTCGGCGGAATATGAATTGCATTCAGCGGCTTGGTTTGGACTTCGTGAATTTATAACCAAGTTGGATACCGCATGGCTCGACGACCTGCAGGATTTTCTGCGCAGAGCTCTGCCCAAGATTCTGTTCATCCTCCTCGCTGCATGGCTTCTTACCCGCGGCCTAAAGCTCATCACCCGTCACTTTATCCAGGCCGCTGAGCGTCGCGGGACCGATGACCGCCAAATGGCACAGGTGCGGACCCTCACTTCGGTGATCCGCGGCGTGATGATTGGCACAATCGGGTTCCTTGCCGCGCTTGAGATATTGCCGCTCCTGGGTTTCAACCTGCAGCCGCTGCTGGCCAGCGCCGGTGTGGCCGGCATCGCCCTGGGCTTCGCCGCCCAGACTATTCTGAGAGACTGGCTCAACGGTCTCCTCATCCTCATCGAAGGCCAGTACAACATCGGCGATGTGGTGCAAGTGGCCGGAGTGCGTGGCACTGTCGAAGCAATGACTTTACGCGAAACCATAGTGCGCGATCTCGACGGAACGCTCTACCTTATTCCAAATTCGCAGATAACGACCGTAGCTAACTTAACTCGAGATTATTCGCTTGTAAGCATCAACGTTGCCGTCGATTTCTCCGCCGATCCGGACAAGGTAATGGCCCTGCTCAAGGATGTCACCATGAGCGTGCGTACCGACCCCCAGTATGCGAACGTCTTTCTTGCCGACCCCACGCTGCACGGCGTTGACTCGATCAGGGGTTCGCAGGTGATCTACCTGGTGAGGATCAGGACGAAGCCTTTCCAGCAGTGGGATGCACTGCGTGAGACTCAGCGACGCATCCGCATCGCTCTTGCCGAGAACAATATGTTGCCCGGCGACCCCCTGCGCGTCTTCAACGCCGATGCGCCTGCGACTGTGGGAATGATTGCCGATCCTGCCCAGATTCCCAACCATGCCTCGCCAGCCGCTGCTCAGGTTCCCGATCCGACCGCTGCCAAGCCGATTGAGACCAATCTCTTCAAGGCCTAGGCATCAGGGCTATAGCCAACCCTTCGCCCGCGCGATGCGTGCTGCGTCAATTCGATTGGAGGCATCCAGTTTGCTGATTGCCTCCGACAGATAATTGCGCACTGTTCCCTCCGATAAGCGCAGTTCCTCGGCAATCTCCTGGCTTGATTTTCCCTCGCCGGCGCGCCACAGAATCTGGCGCTCGCGCTCCGTCAGCGGATCCGCGCCGCCGTCCCACGCTTCGGCAGCCAGGTCGGGATCGACTACCCGCAGCCCACGATGCACCCGGCGCACCGCCTCGGCAAGCTCAGCCGCCGGACGGTCCTTCAGCAGGTAGCCCTTCGCTCCGGCATCGAGTGCGCGGCGCAAATAGCCAGGCCGAGCGAAGGTGGTCAGGATAATTACCCGCGTTTGCGGGTGCCGGTCGCGGACCTCAGCTGCCAGAGTCAGCCCCGTCATCTCCGGCATCTCGATGTCGGTCACCAGAACATCGGGTTTATGTTTGCCCACGGCTGAAAGCGCCAGCCGCCCGTTGGCGGCACTCGCACAGACCGCAATGTCCGGCTCGGTTTCCAGCAGCGCGGCCAGGGCGCCCAGCACCATGGCCTGATCTTCGGCGACAATCACCCGAATCTTAGTCATAGGTTGAGACACTCAGCTCCGAATGCACACCCGTAGGCAGCTGAATGGTGAGCCGGGTGCCCTTGCTGCTGTCAACCGCAAAGTGCCCCCCTAGTGCCTCCACACGCTCCCGCATCCCACGCAGTCCGTTGCCCTCGGCGCGGACGCCACCGCGCCCGTCATCCTCAACGACCAGCAAAGTATGTCCGTTCTGTGCCGAGATGTGCATCAAACATTGGCTCGCACGGGCATGCCGCACGATATTCGTGACCGCCTCGCGAACCACCAGCGACATCACCGTTTCGACCGCTGGATTCAGCTCCGGCGGTTTTTCCTCGAATACCAGGGTCACGCCCGCCGCATCGAGGGTGCTGTGCGCGCGTTTGATCTCTGCGGCCAGTCCCTCGGCCCGGTAGCCGCGTATTGCCTCGCGCACTTCGCTGAGTGCCTTGCGCGAAATCATCTCCACATCGGCAATCTCCCGCGCGGCTCGCTCCGGATCCCGTCCAAAGAGCCGTCCGGCCAATTCCGATTTGAGGACGATGACCGAAAGGGTATGCCCAAGCACGTCGTGCAGATCACGCGCAATACGTTCGCGTTCGGCGAGCTTGGCCAGTTGCTCGATCTCTTCATGTGCCATCCGCAGCTTGGAGTTAGCCCTCATGCGCTGCGCGGTGAAAAGGTTGGTTCCACCGACAATGAGTGAGAACAGCGCGCCAAAGCCCCACGACCAAGGGCTTATGTGCAGCAGAAGGCCTTGCGCGATGACCGTGCTGCACACCAAAGCGAAGGTGGCGAGGCAGATTGCAAGCGAGTTCGTCACGAACGGAATGAAGGCTGCCACGTACACAAACATTCCCAAAGCCCCGTTGTTCTTCGGAAAATAGAGCGTTGCGAGTGCGCCCATCGCCGCCAGTAGCGTGTAGTTCACCCAGCGCTTACGTGCGAAGACCATCGCCGTGTAGATGGCAAGGAAGATCGTGTAGTAGACGGCAAACTCGATCCAGTAGCGCCGCTCATGCCGCGCGATCGGCTCGATAAAGAAAAAGATTGAGTAGACGAGCCAGATGAAGTCCCAGAGATCACCCTGACCATGCTTCCTCGACTGCCGATTGCGAAGCGCATGGCTCGGGCGTGTACCTCCCTGGGCGCTCTCGGTAAGATCGCTCAGGGGCACGCTGCTGTTGTCGCAGGTTTTCAAGCCTTCGCCTCACTGCGGGTAAAGATGAGCCAGGCCGCGCCCAGCATCAGGCAAGTAAAGCCTAACAAAGCTTCCCAGTGCGTGCGCATCATTGTGCCCTGCGCGTATCCGAAGATGTTCAGCGCAAGCTGCCCATAGTGATAAGTCGGCAGGACGGGAGCGATGCGCTGCATCCAATGAGGCAGTAATGCAAGCGGCATCCACAGACCGGAGAGGAACGACATCGGCAGATAAATCAGGTTGATAATGCCCGGCGCAGCGCTGGCCGGCATCAAGAGTGCGAGCAGCAGCCCCATACTGGCGAACGGAATCGCGCCAGCCAGGGTAATTCCTATCAGCTTCGCTCCCTCCGCCGCAGTCATGGTCACACCGCCCAGCGTCACACCGATGGTAATCAACAAAGCCACGATGATCAGCGCAAATGCTGCGCACGAAACCGTCTTCGCCGTCAGATACGCCAGCCTCGGCATAGGACTGGCCTGTTTCAACTCCAGCCACCCTTGTACGCGTTCTGTTGCAATCCCCGCGCCCAGTCCGAAGAGCGACGCGCCTATCATCCCAAAGCAGCTGTAACTGGCGAGAAGATACCGCGCAAAATCGGTGTGCCGATTGGCGACGCCAAAGAGCAGGTAAAACATCACAGGAAAACCGATCACAGAGAGCGAAAACGCGCGCAGCCGAAGCATCTTCAAGAATTCGTAGCGAATCTCCTGCCTTAAGACGCGGGTGTAGTAGCGAAAGCCAAGGGATTGCGGACGGGCAGCGATGACTGCGGTAGCCATGATATGTCTCCTATGTAACCGTTAAGCGATAAATTCAATTCGCATTGTGGTCTGAACTCTGGGCATCCGAAGCCGTAAGGGCCAGAAACGCCTCTTCCAGTCCAGGTGCCGATACTTCCAGGCCGCTGAGCGTCACATCTCGCACCAACATTTCCCGTAAGACTCTTTCCGCATCGCTTGTCGTAATAATCACGGCTTCGCGATCGCGCTCCACGTTGCCAACCGAAGGCAGTGTCAACAGGAACGACTCCTCAAGCTGCGTAATGCACCGGATGCGGCGTCCGCTGACGCGGTGTTTGATCTGCGCGGGAGTGCCTTCGGCCATTACCTTACCTTTATTGATCACCACGACGCGGCTGGCCAGCATATCCGCTTCTTCCAGGTGGTGCGTCGTCAGCAGAACTGTCTTCCCCTGCGCGGCCAGATATCGAACCTGCTCCCACAGCCCCCGCCGCGATTCGATGTCCATGCCCACCGTCGGCTCATCGAGAAAAATCAAATCGGGATTTCCCGCCAGCGCCAGCCCAAACAGCACGCGCTGCTTTTGCCCGCCGGAGAGTTTGCCGTAGAAGCGGTTTTCCAGCCCTTCCAGCCGGGCAATTCGAATGATCTCCGTCGTAGGCAGAGGATTCGGATAGTAGCTGCGAAACCAGTCGATATGTTCGCGAACGCGGAGCGTTTCCGGAATCCGGGTTACTTGCAGCATCGCCCCAATGCTCGAGCGGGCGGCTGCGTCACGGGGATCGTGCCCCATCACCCGCACGCTGCCCGAGGTGGGTGCAATCAATCCGAGCAGCAGACGAACGGCCGTTGTTTTTCCTGCGCCATTCGGCCCCAGCAGCGCTACCACTTCGCCGGGATAGAGGTTCAGTGTCAGCTTATCGAGCGCGGTCGTCTTGTCGTAACGCTTGGTAGCCGAATGCAGGCGGGCAATGGCGTTTCCAAGATGTGAAGGCGCTGGAAAGGGAATCGTGAGAGGCTCGAATTGAAGTCCTGATGCGAATGCCGATGCTGACATGATGTCTCCTTTGTCATAATCAGCATCGCTCTGAACCGGATGCGCTGGCAGTGGAGTCTGTCACCAATCGAAGATGACAGATGTCATGGCAGCCACTGCGGCATTTGTCTCTGCAATCTCAATTTTTCATCAGGTCCAGGAGGCGTCAGGGTTGAGGCGAGGGCAGGGAAGCACGAATGCGTTCGGAGAAGTCTGGACTGTCCGCGGCAGCCTGCGCGGCCTTATTGATCAGCGAACGCTCGCGAAGTTCTCGAAATGGCATGCTCGTGTCCAGCAGGCCCAAGCTGTAGAGCCATCGATCAACCAGTCCATTGAGCAGAAAGCGAATATCAAATCCGGCCGGCTTACCAACAGCCCTCGCATAACGCACGATGTTGAGGGTGCAGTTGTTGCTCAGCAGGTGATACCACTCCGGATGGTCGGCGAGTTGATTGATCCGGTCAAGGTAAATAAGGAAAAGCGCACGCGCACTCGCCGCAGATGCATTGATGCGGTACATATACACGTCCTCATCTCGGAAGTTCGTGCGCACCCCCACCACGTCGTGCTCGTCGCCGACCACATAGATCAACTCGAATTGCTTGAACATCGAGCGAATCGGCTCGAAGCCTTCACCCGCCACCGGCCGTGCTTCGATGGACATGCAGAGAGGAGGTGCGTTATCGAAGTTAAAACTCAGGAACGTGTGCGCTACGGGCCCAGGCATCCAGTAGGACACGAAGAAATCTATTGAGGTCATATGTGAGACCTGCACCTCCCGCTCTTCCCATCGCTCCGTGAAATCAGTTCTGCTGCGGTAGTCAAAATTGCGGACGCCTGTGATTCGTACCCGGTCTCCGTCGATGGTGACTCGCGGCATCACCGCGACATCCGGCCGCCATGGACGATTATGGGTAGGCCGAATGGAGATGAACCACATCAGCACAATGAAAAACAGTCCCGCAAAGAGCACGTGCATGCGCAGTCTGCGCGCCCACCAAAAGACATACACGCTGAACATAAGAAAAGCCAGCGCCAGCCCTAGCCGCAGCCATGCCCAGGGAAGATTCGACCAATAAATCGCCAAGGTTGGCCAGGCGATGAGCAGCACCCTGCAGAGGAACCAGACCGCCATCAAAAGCCAGCGGAGAGGCCTGGCGAGCCAGGATACCGGAGATTTATTGGGCCGCGATTCGGTGGATGGCATGGGCAGGCCAGACGACATCCATCAGCGTCTGAATTTCGCAAAGGTACAAGAATGTGATCTGGAGCGCAAGTGCCGAGATCGCCTATGCGGAGATCGCCTATCGGGCTTCGAGGTAATTTCCGTAGCCAACTACAATTGTGGATGCAATGAGCAGGAAGAGTCCGCAGGTGACAAGTAATTTCGTTCGTCTGCTGGTATCGCGCCACTCCTTGAGCACGATTCCCCACAGGGTGGCAAAGATGATGATGCTGGCCATGTGGAGGGTCCAGCTGGAGAAGTCATACTTCCCCATTAGCGTCTGGCCCATCGAGTAGAAGAAAAACTGGAAGTACCATATGACGCCGGCCAATGAGGCAAGAATGTAATTGTTGAAGAGTGTTCGGGGCGTCAAACGCAGTGCTACGGACGCTGGCAGGCGCGGGTCGATTTCCATCAGCGTTTCTCCGGTTGCAGACGAAGCGCCCATAGGGTTGACGCCGGGGGCTCCCAGAAATTGGGTGGCCGAATGGTTACGAATGATGAGGATTGCCGACCATATAAAATTGGTGAAAAATCCACCCCAGAGTACAACGACAAGCACCGGAAGATTCTGCCAGAGGTCGGCCCGTCCCTTCGACTCGAGTTGCGCCCGCGCAATAATCGCGATGCCTTTGCCGGCGGTTAGTCCATATGCGAAGCAGGAACTCATAATACCGGCGAATACGGCAACTGCTAGGCCTTTGCCGAAGGAGTAATCGCGTTCGCCGAGCGCCGCTTTCTCCTCAGCGGGAACTTCCTTCTCTTTGGAGTAACCGGCGAGGCCATTGACAGCAATCGCGACCATGCAGATGGCGACTCCGAGCAAAATAACTCGGCCTCCGGTCGTTCGGGAAATAGCGACAATCTGCCCGCTGAAGATGGGTGGCATGAGCGTACCGAAAGCTGTGCAGAAACCGAGAGCAATGGCATAGCCAAGAGCGATGCCCAGATACCGTATCGCGAGGCCGAATGTGAGGCCGCCGATGCCCCAAAGCGCTCCCCAGATCGTGGTACGCCAGAGAGTTGCGGCGGGGGCCTCATGTAGGACCGAAACCAGATCGGGAACCAGGAGCGCAGCCAGCACAAGCGGTGCGACGATCCAGGCGGCGAATCCTTGAATGATCCAATAGATTTCCCAGGACCAGCGCTTAATGGGCCTGAAGGGAATAAAATTACTGGCCGAGGCTAGCCCGCCAATCCAGTGATAGATGACGCCAACGAGCGGATTCGGTCCCAAGTTCACCCCGCGGCTCTCGAAAACGGCTCATTGGGAGCTGACCGGCCGAGGCTTAGTCATGCTAACGCATGACAGGGAATCATTGCGAAATAGAAGTTCTGTTGAATAATACTTTAGTAAGCGTTTACACTCCGCCTGTTGTGGCAAACTGGGAGGGCCGATATGGACTTGGATGATGCACGCGTCGAAGGAGCGATCGACGCCTTGGAAAGTCTGAAGATCGAAATTCCGTCCTGGGGCTTTGCAAATACCGGAACCCGCTTTGGGAAGTTCCTCCAGGCCGGAGCGGCCACAACACTGGAAGAAAAGTTCGCGGATGCATCCCAGGTGAACGCGCTTACGGGCCTTACTCCGACGCTGGCTTTGCATGTGCTATGGGACCTTCCTGCAGGGCTCGCGGATGCAGGGACCGTGAAATGCCTCGCATCCCGATACGGCGTGCAGGCAGGATCGATCAATCCAAATCTGTTTCAGGACCAGGAGTATAAGTTCGGTTCCATCTGCAACCCCGATCCTGCGGTGCGCCGCAAGGCAGTCGATCACCTGCTGGCATCGGTTGAGATTGCCGGGGAACTGGGATCAAGAGACCTCTCTTTGTGGATCGCTGATGGATCGAATTATCCCGGCGCACAAAGCATCCGTAAACGCATTGGTTGGCTGGAAGAGGCACTGAAGGCGGTTCACGACAAGTTGGATTCTGGCCAGCGGCTGCTGGTCGAATACAAGCCTTTCGAGCCTGCCTTCTATCACACGGACATAGCAGATTGGGGAATGGCAGCACACCTGGCGCAAACCGCCGGAACGCGGGCGCGCGTTCTGGTAGACACCGGACATCATTATCAGGCGCAGAATATCGAGCAGATCGTTGCTTGGCTGATGCATCTGCGGCTTCTGGGCGGATTCCATTTCAACGATCGCCGTTATGCGGACGACGATTTGACTATAGGATCGATCGATCCCTACCAGGTGTTTCGCATCTTTCACGAAATATTCAATGAGCCCAATAGCGAGGTTGCGGGTGATGTGGCCTACATGATCGATCAGAGCCACAATATCAAGGGCAAAATGGAAGCCATGGTCCAGACAGTCGTGACCGCACAGGAGTTGTTTCTCAAGGCGGCGCTTGTGGATCGCGAAAAGCTGGCAGAACTGCAGTCCGAGACGAAGACTGTCGACGCTGAGGAGTGTCTGCGCTCGGCGTTCTGGACCGATGTGCGCCCAATGTTGAGAGATTGGCGCCAGAGCCGGGGACTTCCGGAGGATCCGCTCGAAGCGCTACGCGAGAGCGGGTATGTGGGGCGAATCGAGAACGAGCGCCGGGAGCGCAACGCAATGTTATCGGTCAGTTACGCCTAGTTTCAACAGAGATATAGGTGGCCTATCGTACGAATGTCTTTGGACAGATACCCACAAGAAATGAGGAAGTATGTCAGCCACTGCAGAGTCGAAGAGCCGATTGCATCTCCAACACCTAGAAGATCTTTGGGACGAGGGCCTTGCCGCGGGAATGGATGAGCCGGAGCTGTTGCGCTATCGATCAAATCTGCTCGGATCGGACCTGCGCATCACCAACTTCGCCGGTGGCAATACCAGCTCCAAGATCGAGATGGCCGATCCGCTGACCGGCAAAGATACTAACGTCCTGTGGGTGAAGGGAAGCGGCGGCGATCTGGGCAGCATTCGGCGCACTGGCTTTGCGACGCTGTATCTTGACAAGCTGCTGGCGCTCGAAAAGCTGTATCGTGGCGTGGATCTCGAAGACGAGATGGTCGGGTTCTACCCACTCTGCACCTTCGGACTGAATCCCGTGGTGGCCTCAATTGACACGCCGCTGCACGGGTTCCTACCTTTCCGGCATGTGGATCATCTGCATCCCGATTGCGCAATTGCGGTTGCCGCAGCAGCCAACGGGCTCGAAAAGATGGACGCGTTCAACCGACTCTACAATCACAGACTGGCGTGGCTACCCTGGCAGCGTCCCGGATTCGAACTCGGAATAATGCTCAGGAAAACCGTCGACGATCAGCCGGACTGTGACGGAATCGTTCTGGGCGGGCACGGGCTATTTACCTGGGGTGAGACGCAGCGCGACTGCTACGTCAACACCATCTCGCTTATCGATCAGCTCACCGTATTTATCGAGGAGCATCTCGAGAAGAAGGGAAGCCGTATCCTTGGTGGTCAGAAGCATGCCCCCCTGCAAAACCGAAAAGACCTCGCGCTGGAGATATTGCCGTTCCTGCGCGGC
>JBAVYX010000259.1:0-4117 GCA_049588475.1 Silvibacterium sp.
GTGCTCGGCTCCGCTCTGGTTTTTGCCTTTTATCCCTGGTTTGCGTCCCCCCAGCCGGTAGCTTCCACGCCGTACGCACCCGATGTACAGACGCCCGGAAAACAAATCTTGCTCGACGACGGAAGGGGACTGATCCACCTCGACGTTATTGTTACGGATCAGTCCGGACGCCTCGCACCTGGTCTTCGTTTTAGCGACTTCACGCTTCTCGACAACGGTCGTCCGCAAACGATTCTTTCCTTCCATACGTTCGATGAAGCGGCCAAACCCAACCCACCAGTGAAAATCATCCTGGTTGTCGACACGCTTGCTCTCCCGGGCCGTCTCCCGTCCGATGAGCGGCTCGCAGTAGAAGCTTATCTGCAAAAGACGGGCGGACACCTCGTTCAGCCTGTATCTCTTTACGAACTCGATGGGAGCGGCTTTTGGGCTGTCGGCTCGCCGTCAGACGACGGCAACATACTGGCCGCTGATCTCGCTCATTCGCAGAACTTCCACGAGCTTCGTTCATTTCGCAGTACCCTACGCGGAGACACCTGGAAATGGCTGGACGAGAATGACACGCCATCGCTCGAAGCCTTGAAAGCACTCGGTCAGATCGCCACCACAGAAAGGCAAATACCGGGTCGAAAGCTGTTGATTTGGGTCGGACCTGGCTGGGGCATCGGAAGCGGAGACTACGCTGACAGGACAGTGTCCAAAGAAGACACCTTTTACGCAATTCGTTGGTTCTCAGGTTTGTTGCGCGAGGCCAGAATCACGCTGTACAGCCTCTCGGTCGGAGAAACCGAACCGGCTCAGCTTTATCTCAGCTATCTGCACGGTGTATCTTCCGCCGAGCAGGCCAGCTTTATGAACATGTATCGTAAGGTGCTTGCCGAGCAGAGCGGCGGACACGTTCTGAACACTGGCTTCGACCTCGTAAGTCAGATCGAAAGTTGCGTTCATGAGCCGAACACCTTTTACACCTTGTCCTTCAATCCTCCGCCTGCGGCACTGCCGAACGAATATCACGACCTGACGGTACAGATCGACAAGCCGGGTCTGAGTGCTCGCACTAAAACCGGCTACTACGATCAACCCTACTATTGGGATCAAACTGCTCAAACCGTCAGAGGCATCACTTCGGAGCAACTTGGCAAATTGCTCACATCGCTTCACGGTGAACCAGATGAAAAAATCGCCCGCCAGCTTTCTGCGCTGTTACTCACCGACCGGCCCGATAGCACAGCAGTTGCCTCCTGGCGGGCGAGTCTCCACGGAAAAAGTGCTCAGCAGGAGCTAACAGCCCTCACTGATTTGTCAGCCTTTCTGAATCCCGCCCCATCGACGGTAATCACCGATCCGCCGCCGGGCACAGATGAACAGAAGACGATGATCTCGTTGGCGGCCGATTACCTGGCGAAGACGATTCCAAAACTTCCCGACTTCTACGCACGGCGCACGACCGTTCGCTATCAAGACACGCCCCCAGTGAACGAAGGGGATACGAGGATCAGCTACGAAACGCTCCATGTCGCACTGACTGCCAACGAAACCGTCGTCTATCGCGACGGCAAAGAGTTCGTCGATTCAGATGCGGCCAACCACAAGAAGCAGAAAATGACAGATCGTAGCCTGGTCACCTACGGCACCTTTGGGCCGATTCTCAAATTGGCGCAAGATATCTTCGCTACGACCGCCACTTTGACCTGGGCTCGCTGGGAACAGGACGCAGGCAGTAAGAGGGCAGTCTTTCGTTACGCATTTCCCGTCCAGAAATCACGATACGAGACTTGGGGATGCTGTCTTCCCGACGGCGATGGAGCCAACGACTTCGACATGATTGTGCCCTATCACGGAGAGGTCGCAATAGAGCCTCTGAGTGGGGCGGTGGTTCGTCTCGTAGCAATGGCAGATCTGGGAGCTTTCACCCCGCTTCTTCGATCCGACATTGCGGTTGCGTACGGCCGCATCGAGCTCGGAGGTAAGACCTACATTTGCCCGGTGAAGAGCGTCTCGGTCATGACGTCGCGGTCGGTAACGTTCCTGAGAGAATGGGATGAAGGTTTCAGAACCTATGGACCCTACGCGACGACCATGAACGACATCACCTTCGACAGCTATCACATGTTCAAGGCGCAGTCGCGCATGCTAGTCGGTGTCAATCCATCTCCGGATCAGTCCAACACGAAAACTCCGCATCCCTGACCCTGTCGCTTGTGACACGGGTGACCTTTGGTTTTATGATCCGGAGCAATGCATTGGAAGTAGCATCGTTGCAGCGGTGCTCTGCATTTGTCTTTTCGACACGGACCAGTCAGCAGAATAATCAACTCTCTTCTTCCGTCACTGGAATACCAGCAGAACGGCCTTCCTGTAGTAACTGCCGGATGACCGGCTTTCCGGAAGTTTCGAGTTGAAATGTCCGTATTGCCGACAACTCGGCCATCACTCAACGCAAGCCAGTCTCGCAGGACAGATAGGCAGCTTAAATGCTCAATGTGCGTGGCTTGTCCGCAGGCATGTCTTCTGGGAGTAGCGCCAAAAACAGCCAAGCATTGTTCGGCGTCTTTTGTAATCAGTTTTCACTCGGGTGGCGGATGCTAAGGGGGTAGCTATTGACCCAACTGCGCCAGCGCGGCACGCAAGGGGGCATCGGAGACACGAATCAGGCCGGTCTAAGGGTAATACATCTCAAGAATCAGGAGAATTGCGCCGCAAACTGCGACTGCGGCCATTAAGCCGCGACGCGTACTAAGGACAAACTGCTTACAACGGCATGACACAAACGACGATTGCGCCGCGTCTCATAGTTGGATAGGTACTGCGAATTAAGAAGGAGAATAAAGCATGCATACCGATCTCCCAGAAAAGATAAGACCGAAGACTTCTAACCTAGTGGTGGCTCTTTTCGCAGGTAGCCAGGCGGCGCATGGCGCCCTCGCTGACCTGAGAGATTCCGGGTTTAGCAATGGTCAAATTAGTATCGCTTTCTCGGCTGAAGCCAAGCAAACACGTTTGGGAAAGACTGAGGGGCATTATCCAGGTCAACACGCTGTCTCAGAAGCAAGGACGAGCCTCGTCTGGAAGCTGAGGCGGAGCTTTGAGCACGATCTGCATCGCAGCGGAACGGCCCAGATGACTGGACAGGATAGAGATCTGTCATCTGGCCAACCCTTACAGAATTTTTTTGAAATCAATCTCGGAGAAACGCTCCAATCGATGGGAGTTGCCGAAGATAGGATTTTGTTGCTGAATCGCGAAATCAAAGAGAAGGGCGTGCTACTACTGGTCAACGCCGGCGACCGTTCAAAGGAAGCCGAATCGATTATGGAACGAAATTCAGGCCAAATTCGAACGGATACCGCGACGGAGCGCACGCTCTGCCGGATAGCCTTGACCAATCAAAAATGTCACGGCCGCGGGGCGGCCAATGACTAAAAGACGATGTCCTTGTGAGACTGCCCGGGTCATGTCCGGCCCGTTATCAGGCAATTTGTTTATGAAGTGAGTTTGCTCCACTGGTAATGAGATGGCTGATCGCGACTCCGATAAGGAAGTAGTTATTCTCGGTGGTGGACCCGCTGGTTTGGCAGCCGGGATCGCATTGCGCCAACGAGGTATAGGCTGTCTCGTTGTCGAGTCCCGTCTGCCGACAATCGACAAGGGGTGTGGAGAAGGGTTAATGCCGGACGCAATTGCATCCTTGCTGTTCGTCCGGGTGACGGAATTTGAAGACGATTTCGGGATCGCCTGCGGGAAAGCCATCCACATAGGAGAGGTTTCATTGCGAAGTTTGCTGTCCACGAAGCTGAGGCGCTGCTGAGTTGTGAAGGTGAGGGAAAAGTTAGGCAGCGATAGCGAAGAGCTTGGCGATGAACCGTGCTTCCGCAACAACGTCACCCTTTGCTACCCATCTGACTCGGCCCTTGCGGATCAGGTTCACGGATTCTATTCCTTCGAGAGTTCGCCAAGCACTTTGAAAGGAGCCGTAGCCTTTTGCCAACCAGGTCCGCTTTTTGACGGTTCGATGATCTTGTTCAATGACATTGTTGAGATACTTGCACTGGTGAAGACGAACTCGGCGGGGGAGAATCCCCTCGGCTTTCAAGGCTTCCACTGCAGCCGGATAGGC
>JBAVYX010000260.1:0-2333 GCA_049588475.1 Silvibacterium sp.
GTGAAGGGTCGCTGGTGCTACTTGTATCGGGCCATCGATTCCAAGGGTGCCACCATCGATTTCTTGCTGTCAGCGTTCCGTGACGCTGATGCTGCCAAGCGGCTCTTTCGCAAGGCGCTCGGCGATCAATCCCATCGCCAGCCTCGAGTGATCAACACCGACCTGGCACCGATATACAGCTCCGCGATCCCCGAGAGTAAGAAGGAAGGGGCGCTGCGCAAGCGCTGTCGACACCGACCGGTGCAGTACTTGAACAACATTCTCGAACAGGATCATCGAGCCATCAAACGTCGCGTGAACGCCAAGCAGGGCTTCCGAGAATTCCAGGCGGCTCGGCGAACGATTCAAGGCTACGAAGCTGTCCACATGATCCGGAAGGGGGCAAGTTCGATGGGTGGCAGGAGATGATCTTCTTCGTCAGATTCAGTTCATCGACAGCCTTTTCGACTTGGCAGCCTAAGAACGCACGACAGACGCTCGGGGACAAACTTGTCTGCATTTGAAACTTGCAACACTACCGTGGTATCGGTGTTAGATATTTCCTCCAGTCCAACCGCCGCGGAAATTGAGATTGACGGAGCTTTCGTCGGTAGCACTCCTGCATCCATTGAAATCTCCCCAGGCGAACACGTTCTCATGATAGCGAAGAAGGGATATGCCCCTTGGGAGCGACGGCTCAGGGCGATGCCCGGTCACGCCAGCTTGTCCCCTGAATTACAGCCGACTGGAAGCGCAGCGCCACAATAGCTCGCGCGCGTGGGCGCATTATGCGCATACTACGCAACAAATCCCGGTCGATGAATCCTTGGCGCCGACGCTTGACGTTCTGACTTTGAACGTTTTTTGATCCAAACCTAGGCTTGTGCAGTCGGCTGCTTCAGAATGACTCCAAACAACCCTTTGTGGTTGAAACGTCGTAGATCGGGGTGGAGGGGCTCCGCCTCGCAAACCATGGATTGCTGAGGGGAAAGGGCCTGAGTGAAGGACTGGAAACCCCAATTGGCATCGATATCATCAACGACAAATGCGCCGTTTGGTCTCATAGCCGTCCATGCTCGATCCAGCTCGAAACGTACGTTACGTTCACTGTGGAGGCTGTCGTGAATGAAAAGATCAATCTCACCGACGTGGGAAAGCAGCTCGGGGAGGCGTCGTCTGCTCGAGCCCTCGATGTATGACCATCGATCTGCATGCCCATTGCCAACAGCCGCGCCCACCCGATCGCGCCAGAATTTGTCGACCGGCGGAAGGTCGATGCTCCATAGATGACCGTCTCGGTTTGCGGCGAGCGCCTCCAGAATTATGCGCGAGGTGACGCCATGAGCGACGCCGGTCTCGATGACCTTTTTCGCCCTTGTGTGGCGAATCAGACACCATATCGCCCGCACAAATCCAGCATCGCCGTCATTCCACCATTGAAAGCTCTCCGGACCGGGTCGAATCCCTTTCGCTTCCAGTTCTCTTATCACGTTGGGCCAGAGCGTCCAGAACTCCGATGCCGCCTTGCACGGCCATGGGACGCCCAGAGACTCATGAAGTCGCTGTTCCCAATTGTATCGGACTCGTATTGGTGTTTAGGTCTGCTTCCCTCGCGCTCAGCCGCATACTCATCCTGGACCGTCATCCAGATTTGAAGTGGATCCGCCGCTAGGTACGCAACTGTAGTTACGGGATGCTTTAGAAAATAACGTAGAGGTAATCCGAGCATGATCCACGCTCCGCCGCGCGGCGTGCTCCATCGGCACTAGGAGTTTACATTATTCATGTCGTTGTTCTAGTGAGAGTGAGATCCGACGGCATTAGGCAAGCGCTGATTTTCTGCCCTGTCCCGCAACGCTATGCCGCCTTCCTGCTCAGTTCTGCCCCTCAGTGAGGGGGGATACCATGGCAGATCGGTCTTAGGGCCTTGTAGGCGTAACAGCATGGAATTCCCGATTCTCAGGGTCCGGTTCTACTAAGGGCCAGGAACTTGGCTTTCTCAAGTGCCTCATCCGCTGGTACCGAGACGTCTGGTTGTACGCCGACGTTTTCCCAGTTGGTCTTTGTTACTGGAATGATATCGGCGATTCGCTTCCGAGTTTGCATAACCTGCTCTCCCTCTCAAGATGACTCTCTTGCCACATCCTTCAACCGAGCAATCTTACAGGGTTCATTCGTTTAGCAATCAACAGCGCACGAAATCCAACGAGTGATGACGCCATCCGAAGAGTTCTGCGTTTTGGACCTATCACCGGCATTACGGAATGTATGGTCCGCCGCCGTATTGCAAGCGAAAAATGGGAATGGCGTGTTGGTCTGCGCGAATGTATACGGCCTTTGTTGGAGTAGTTGTC
>JBAVYX010000261.1:0-63389 GCA_049588475.1 Silvibacterium sp.
ACTCGCTGCTCCAGCGAAACATAGCTGAACATCCCGTCCTGAATACGCTCGTCTCCTCGCATGCACATAAGACGCACAGCACATGTCCAATGCCGCAGAGGCAGTACCTATTTCAACAAGCTCCTAGCCCATGACCCACTCAAAATATCTTCAAAATGGTTCGTGTGAATAGCGCCAGAGCATAAAATTTCAGGGTTCCACTCTCCCTGGGGTATTTCGCCTGTATTTGCCAGTGCCCTAGGCGTTCACCCTGCTTCTGCTCTTCGGTGGGGATTGGGGTGAATGCATGAGTGAGGGGCCACCGACGCGGTAGTGGATTGCTGTTCGGTCCAGGAACAGTGCGCCGCATTCTCGCATAACACGAACATGGAAATCGGCATCTTCCATCAGCCGGATTAATGGGGCAAAGTCGCCAAGTCGCGTTACGGATTGACGCCTGATCGTGACCGGTACCTCACCATCGCCTGCAGAATCTCCATCTGCCCAATCGGCGCTTTCGCTCTTGATCGGAAACTAACAGCCGTTCAAATTTCAAATACACATAAGCCGACTAAGAGATGATCTGAATTGTGGTGGGGCCCCGGTATTTTCTTAAACCACGATAAATGTAGTCTTCGGTGGGCTTGAGGGGCCTGTTTTTTCGATACCAGGTATTCGGTCAGTTCTCGGCCCGTTGAAGGGTCTAACACACGCAGTTGATCGGCAATTCTCTCTTCGACATATTTGAATAGAGAATATAGCTGCGCCACCCGCGCGATTCCGGAAGGGCGAGACGACTGCGGCTCTCCAACGGCAAGCGCGGATTTTATCGAACCAGGGATGACCGTTCATCTACTATGTAGGCGTGCGGCTTAGCAATCTCCGAATAAATTGTTTAGATATCATACCCTTCTGCCGGTTTTGGTCGAACGCTTCCGCAACACGATTTGAATAGCAGTTGCCGAGGACGACTTCATGCATGTTGCGTCCCATCTTCATCCGTTGGTTGCTCTACTCGCCTGGATTCCCATTGGCATCTATTTTTTTCATCGCTATCCTGTCCGGGTTGCCGTCCTGCTTAACTTCATCGCCGGCTGGGCATTACTGCCAACCGCAAGCTTCGTGCCCACGGAGGCTCCGTTTCCATACTGGATTCTCGGCGCAAGCCTTCCAGCTGGATATTTTGTCACTAAGGCGACCATCACTGGATTGACCGGGTTGGCCGGGGTTTTGCTCTTCGATCCGCGCACTCTTCGCCGCTTCCGCCTAGCACTGTGGGATTTGCCGATGATCGCGTGGTGTGCCGTTCCCCTGTTTTCGGGAATCGCGAACCCTGGATCTTTGCGGGAGGGGTCGCGCGGCGCTCTCTACCTGCTTCTCGCATGGGGCGTCCCTTATCTGCTTGGGCGCCTCTATTTCGTCGACAATACTTCCCTGCTGCTGGCCGCGAAGGCATTCGTACTGGCGGGGCTGCTTTACGTGCCGATCTGCCTGATCGAAGTCTTCACCGGACCGCAGTTCTATGCGCGGGTCTACGGCTATCAGCCGTATCGCTGGCTGGGCGCGGAACGCTACATCGGCTTTCGGCCCATTGGCTTTCTCGAGGACGGCAATCAACTGGGTATCTGGATGGCGGCCGCCACGCTGCTTGCCGCTGCTCTCTGGAGGCACACCCCGGTGCGCCGCCTGCTTGGACTGTCTATCACCTGGGTGGCGATGACGCTTTTCGTAGTTACGCTTCTCTGTCAGTCGGGAGGCAGCATCCTCCTGATGCTTTGCTTGCTGCCATTTGTGCTGCTCAAGGGCGCCCGTTTCCGGCGCTGGCTTGCGATCGCGCTTGTGCTTGGCGTTCTCGGCTTCGCGGGTCTTCGCCTGGCGAATGTCATCTCGCTGCGATCGTTGGTCGAGCGCAGTCAATCCGCCCACGCAATCGCTCAATTCATTGTGAAGATGGGACGCCAGTCCTTCGGATGGCGTCTGGCACAAGATGAACGTCACGTGAGGACGGCGCTCGCAAGACCCTTTCTCGGCGCAGGACAGTGGAACTGGTGGCAGTATGGGGATAGCCGACCGTGGGGACTCTGGTTACTCGCATTTGGCACGTATGGAATTGTAGGCCTTCTCGCCCTGGAAGTCGTGCAGCTTCTGCCCGTCGTTCGCACTGCCTGGTTCCCCTTGGCTCGTGCTAATCAAGGGAAGGTCCATCTGCCGAACATCGAACTGCGTCTCGCTCTCGCCGCTGTACTCCTGATGGCAGCGATCGATAACTTGCTGAACAGCGGCATGATCCTTCCCCTGGTGCTGGTTATCGGCGGGATGAGCGCCCCTGCTCCATTGGTCGTTCCGGCGTTGAAGAGGCACCCCCATAGATCAAAATAGCTGCCTGCCCAGATATACTATTCACGTTGCAGAAAATATTGAATTATCACTTTCCCAACGCAAGAAGACACCAGATTAGTTTCCCCAGCTATGTAATCGGCAGGTAGGCATTCGCTCAAATGGATAGGAACTAGCAAACTTGGGACTCACAATTAATCGAATTACTGCCGAATCCATGCCTTCTAGTTCAACTAGCGGAAGAAAAGTGCGTATTGCCTATCTTCTCAGCCAATATCCGGCCGTTTCTCATACGTTCTTCTTGAAGGAAATTCTTGGCCTACGTCAAATTGGTTTTGAAATTGAGGTGGCCTCCGTCAATCCGCCGGATCGCGCCATTGCCAAACTGCCCCCACTTGAAGCGGAAGAGTCTTTCAAGACCTACTATCTCAAAGAGGTAAGTATTTGGAAAGCTATTCATACCTTAGTAACTGTTACCGTCGTGCATCCGGAAGTAGTCCTTCGCGGCCTCAAGATTGCGGTCAGTCTAGGTCGTTGGGATTTACATCGTAAACTCTACGCATCCTTCTACATCATTGAGGCGTTACTTCTCGGTGACTGGATGCACAAGCGAGATCTTCATCATCTTCATGCTCATTTCGGGGGACCGGTCTCCACTGTCGCTATGCTGGCTGCCGAGGCGTGGGGATTCGACTATTCCATCACGATCCATGGACCGGAAGAGTTTTACGAGGTTGACGCCTGTTATCTTGAGCGCAAGATTGCACGGGCGAAGTTTATTTTCTGCATCAGCGACTTCTGCCGCAGCCAGCTCATGAAGTACTGCGATCCTGCCCGCTGGGACAAGATGCACGTGGTCCGACTCGGTATTGACACTGAAGAATTCAAGCCCGTCTCTCGAGAATCGGGTCTCCCACTGCGAATTGTCTGTGTCGGCCGTCTGGTGCCGGCCAAGGGACAGCACATCTTGCTTCGGGCGTTCTCTCTCCTGCGCTCGAAAGGCCATGCGCTGCAACTGACCTTTGTCGGAGACGGACCAGATCGCCCCAGCCTCGAACGCGAGGTAGCTGAACTTGCACTATCCAACCACGTTACCTTCTGCGGCGCGCTCAATCACGATCAGGCCCGCGAACAAGTAGTCCAGGCCGATATTTTTGCCCTGGCAAGCTTTGCAGAGGGTATTCCCGTTGCACTGATGGAAGCGATGGCCATGGGCATTCCCTGCGTGAGCACGATCATCGCAGGCATTCCGGAACTGATCCGGGACAACATTGACGGCCTGCTTGTCCCGGCCTCTTCGGTAGAGTCTTTCTCCTCAGCGATCGAATCGCTCGTTCTCGACCAGGAACTGAGACAGCGCCTCGGCGCCTCCGCCCGCGCTCGCGTCATCAAACACTACAATCTGGCTGATAGTCTGAAGGTGGTAGCGTCCACTTTCGAAAAGTGCTTCCTCTCATAGAAGCTACGGGGTTCATGACCATCCTCGACTCATCCGTTGACACGTCCGTCGATACCTTCGACGTCTCGATCGTCATTGTGTCCTTCAATACGCGCCAAGTACTACGCGAATGTCTGGAGTCAGTCGAACGCGAATCGGCTGGACTCAGGACAGAGGTGCTGGTCGTTGACAACCACTCCGCTGACGGGTCGCCCGAGATGATCGAGAGCGAGTTTCCTCAGCTCCGTCTCTTCCGCAGCGATGTGAACCTTGGATTCGCCTCGGCGAACAATGTTGCGCTCAAGGTCGCTCGGGGGCGGTACCCCGTGCTTCTCAATTCCGATGCGTTCCTCCGCTCGGGGGCGCTTACTCTCGCTGTGCAGCACATGGATGCAGATCCTTCGGTTGGCCTGGCGGGCGCTCGGCTGGTGGGACGCGACGATGCATGGCAGCCGTCAGCGCGCAGGTTTCCCTCCCTGTTGGCTGATTTTCTCGTCATGACGGGACTGGCCGCGAAGTTTCCACGGTCGCGCTTTTTCGGCAGTTTCGACCGTACCTGGGCCGATCCCCTTATTCCAGCAGAGACCGATTGGGTTCCCGGCGCTTTCTCGATCATTCGCGCCGATGCGCTGAAGAAGGCGGGTCTATTCGATCCCGACTTTTTCCTCTACTCCGAGGAGGTTGATCTCTGCCGGCGCATCCGCGACGCCGGATACAAGATACGGTACTGGCCCGACATCGTAGTTACGCACATCGGCGGCGAATCGTCGCGCCAGGTGAAGTCTCTGGATATGTCCACTACTGGAGCGCAACTTGTGTTGTGGAGCATTCGGAGCATGCTGCTCTACTACCGCAAGCATCATGGCTCGGCGGCATGGCGCGCAAAGATGCTGAGGATAGCACTTTGCCAACTTATCGTGCTGCGCAACAGATTTAGTCGCGAACCCCGGCGCCGGGCACGCGCCGCGGAATACCGGAAGCACATCGAGCTGATCAAGCAGGCCTGGAAAGATACTCACGGCGGACGCGTTTCGCCGCCGAGACCGTGGTGAGGCGCGACATAATCTATTTGAGGAAACAGCATAACCGATCATAAGGATGGCATGAAGCGTGATCTAAAACTTATACTGAGCCGCCCACTATCCTTTGCCCTGCGCGCCACCCGTGGGTTGCGAAGGAACCTCACTCGCCTATATGCACATGCGGCTCTCTCCGCTGATCTTGCGACGCCACTGCCAACGTCGGCAGTGATCGAAGGTAGAGCATTCGTCTACGGTACCCGCAATATCCGCTTTGGAGAGAACGTCCTTCTCTACCCAGCTCTGCATCTTGAAACGCAGGAAGCCGCCCAGATCGAAGTCGGCGACGGAGTGGTCATCTCCCGAGGCGTCCATATTGTCGCTATGGCAGGTGTCTCGATCGGTGCCGGCAGCATGATCGGTGAATACGCAAGCATTCGCGATGCTAACCATCAGCGTAGTGAGGAGCGCAGTTTCCGCGAATCGGGTCACACCGCGAAAACTATCATCATAGGTAGGGAAGTCTGGATCGGACGCAGTGTCACGGTGCTTGGCGGGGTCACGATTGGCGATAAGGCAACAGTTGGCGCGAACGCGGTGGTTACACGGGACGTCGCGCCAGGCGAAACCGTGGCCGGAATACCGGCGGTTCCGATCTCACGGCGCGAGATCACAATTTCATGATTTGAAATTTCTAATGGCAATGCTTAATTCCGCAACCCTGGTTGAGGGTGCTGCGGGGCGAAGGCGTTAAAGCCTTCGGATATTATGGCGATGGAGCGTACTGGACATGAGATATCAGACGCCCAACAACATGGCACATTAATTACTCGAAATGGTTCCATACTACCTGGATCACGATCGCTGCATGGCCGTGCGACTCCCCCCGCCAGATAGAGTGCGATGTCTCCCGGCTTCGGCTCGTCAACTTCATGCGCGCCGTAAGCCCTGACATACTCGATCAGCCGCTCTTCTTTCGAGTGAGTGTGGAGCTGCGCACTATACCAGCGCGGCTCGTTGAATCGGTAAGGATAGCTCCCGACCCAAGAGCCACGCCATAGAAAAACTGAGCGCAGTTCGAACCAACGCCCTTCATGTGAGCGTTTCAACAACGATAGCCGCACGGAAGTTCGCCCCTCTACCATTGAATAGGGCCGACTCCGGGTAATCAGGGACCCGTTGAAATGGTATAGGCTCCCTGTACTACGCCGCTGGGAAGGAAGGCTGTGATGGTGGCGGGGTTGGAGGTGTTCATGCCGCAGCTTGCATACAACGTGTTGCTGGCGGATATAGCGACTGGCCCAGTATAGAGTGTTCTGGGGCCAGGGGCCGCTCCTCCCATGTTGTCTGGGAGGGGAAGGATCGCCTGCCCAGCCGGTGCCAAGTTGTACACCGCGTAGGAACCCGGCGTGGGGCAAGTAATCGTCACGTTTTGCGTGCCAGTGTATGATCCTGGCGCCGGCGAAAAAGTTGGATTGCTCGCAACCGCCGCGCCACCGGTCTGGACCGCTCCTGATGCCACTGTGGCTGTGGGGGTGTTGACCGTGTAAGTCCAAGACGGGAGATATAGCGGATAACTGGTAGCCAGCCCACTGGCTGATGTGAAACCCGCGTAGGCTGTAGTCCCGTTCACAAGCGAAGGGATACTGACGTTACTCCACGTCTTCGTAAAGCAGCTCGCGCCAGGACATGCCCCTCCAGCCGTGACATCGAAAAGATTGAGGGTGACTGTCGACCCATCGTAGGCGATGGTAGCGGAATAAGTGTGCCCTGTGGTTGTATTCTGGGTACCGGCTGGGGAATTCAGCGGCACTGGAGAAGTGCTGATCTTTGTTGTCCCCCACCACTCGGTCTCGGCTCCCTGCGTGCTACATGGCGATTGCACTGTCTGATATATCTGCACATTGCTGTAACTAAACTGACCGTTCAGCGTGAGCGGGTTATACGAGTCAAATTCCAGCGCAAAGATATTCGTGACTTCCGCTGGCTGGACGCTAGACTGAAAGAATCCAGCCTCGCAGCCCGCACCGGAATTAAAGTTCTCGCCCGTTCCAGAGGCCGCACTCGGCAGAGTGTTTTGCAACACAAATGCAACAAATTGACCGTTGGGAACAAAGGTGAAGGTTGTAGTAAAAGCTTGGACGTTTACCGGAGTGAAGTAGTTCACTGCCGTAACGATGTGCGTCATATCTGGCGGCAGCAATAGGATCTGTGATCCAGATAAACTTGAGTAGCCGTTGACGAAGTTGAAATTCTCTCCGACAGCCGCCCCGCAGGTTCCCGTCGATGTAAAACCCGATGGGCAGTCAATGACCGTCTGTAAGGAGCGCAAAGGCGTTATGGTGTAGGCAGCGGACGCGACCGCACTGTTGGTATAGCCCGTGGCTACCGCGATAGCCTTCAGGGTCTCCGTCGAGGACACGGTAATCGCCGTGCCCGTGTACTTCGTCGATGACGTGGTAGGCGTCGTGCCATTTGTTGTGTAATAGACCGTCGAACCCGGTGTAGCGTCGCTGATAGCCACCGTTTGCGCGGAGGTGTAGGTTCCGGCCGCCACGCTGAACGTGGGTGTAGGCAGCACCAAATCAATGGTGTAAGCCGCCGTGGCCACCGCACTGTTGGTATAACCAGTGGCTACCGCGATAGCCTCCAGAGTCTCCGTCGAGGACACGGCAATCGCCGTGCCCGTGTACTTCGTCGAGGACGTGGTTGGCGTTGTCCCATTCGTCGTGTAGTAGATCGTCGCATCGCTGGTGGTATCGCTGATGCTAACCGTCTGCGAAGTAGCGTAGGTCCCGGCCACCGGGCTGAAGGTCGGCGTCGCCAGCGTCGGATGGATAGTGTAGACCGCCGTCGCCATTGCGCTGTTCGTGAATCCGCTGGCCACCGCGATCGCGTTCAAGGTGAACGTTCCACTTGAGTTGAGCACGAGCGGGGTTGTGTACTTCGTCGACGACGTGGTCGGCGTCGTGCCATTCATGGTGTAGTAGATCGTCGCACTCGACGAGCTGTCGCTAAGTGTCACCGTAGCGTTTGCATATGTCCCGGCCGGAAGGGAGAAGGTCGGCATGGGCAGCACCGAATCAATGGTGTAAGCCGCCGTGGCCACCGCACTGTTGGTATAACCAGTGGCTACCGCGATAGCCTCCAGAGTCTCTGTCGAGGACACGGCAATCGCCGTGCCCGTGTACTTCGTCGAGGACGTGGTTGGCGTTGTCCCATTCGTCGTGTAGTAGATCGTCGCACCGCTGGTGGTATCGCTGATGCTAACCGTCTGCGAAGTACCGTAGGTCCCAGCCGCCACGCTGAACGTCGGCGTCGCCGTCGCCACTACTGTACTAGGGGTATAAGTCCAGGTAAGAATCTCCTGCGAAGCGGTCAGAGCCCCTGTGCCTCCCGTGAACCCGACATAGGCCGTATCGCTGCCCACCGTAGCCGGAATATTGATTGCGAAGCTGGTTGAGAAAGAGGCGTTCGTCACTGTGTCAGTGATGGTCATTGTCAGGGTCGTGCCGTCGTAGCTCAGCTGCACGTGCATGGTATCGCCGCTGTGCAAGTTGACCCCGCTGGGAGTCAAATCGATGGCCGGAACCGTCGGCGCCGCGCCATCCGTGTACAAGCCAGTCGAATCCGTCCCCTCCCCCGCGTTATTGTACAGATCAAACTTCACTGCCACGCTAGTCGGAATTGGTTGGTACCCCAAGCTTCCCCCGGAATTTCCCAGCGCGCTCGTGCTTTGGTTCTGGATTGCAAAGGTCATCCCGTCCGCCGACGGGCTGGTCAACTGGAATGTAAAGTCAGTAGTGAACGCCTGCACATTCACCGGGGTGGCATACCATGCCGATCCTGCCGCGCTCTGCACAGGACCCGTCAACAGGAGGCCTGACCCGCTCAACTGTGCACTGCCGTTCAGTGCCATCCGTCCGCCAGAGCCGCTGAAGCCGCTGGCGAAGTTGATGACAGGCGTGGCGGTCCCGATGGTGTAGGCTGCCGTGGCCACCGCGCTGTTGGTAAAGCCCGTAGCGACCCCAATGGCCTTAAGGGTCTCTGTCCCGTTAACGACGATTGCGGCTGTATATTTCGTCGAGGACGTGGTCGGTGTCGTCCCATCCGTGGTGTAGTAGATCGTTTCACCCCGAGTCGACGTTGTGATGCTCACCGTCTCCGCCGTCGCATATGTGCCGGATGCCGGGCTAAAGGTAGGCGTGGGCAACACCGGATCACCCGAACCGGGTGCATATGTCCATGTAAGAATCTCCTGCGTCGAGGTCAGACTACCCGTGCCAGCGGTGAACCCGACATAGGCCGTATTGCCGCCCACCGTAGCTGGAATATCAATAGCCCAGCTGGTCGAGAATGTCGCCTGCGTCACCGTATCGGTGATGGTCATCGCCAGCTTGGTGCCGTCGTACGATAACTGCACGGCCATCGTGTCGCCACTGTGCAGATTGACTCCGCTGGGAGTCAAGTCGATCGCCGGCATCATCGGCGCCGCGCCATCTGTGTACAAGCCAGTCGAGTCCGGGCCCTCGCCGGCGTTATCGTACAAATCGAACTTCACCGCCACGCTAGTTGGAATGTGCAGATACCCCAAGCCTCCCCCGGCATCTCCCAGCGCGGCCGTGCCCTGGTTCTGGATAGCAAAGGTCATCCCATCCGCCACTGGATTGGATAACTGGAAGGTAAAGTTCGTGGTGAAAGATTGAATATTCACCGGCGTCACAAACCACGCTGTGCTCGCTTGATCTGAGCCGCCGTTGGTCAACTGGAGCGCAGAGCCATTGAGTTGGGTGCTACCATTCAGGATCACCTGACCCTGCGAAGCGGCAAAACCTCCGGTGTAGTCAATCTGTGAGGAGTCCGAGGGTGTCGAGGTCAGCGCCTGGACCGCCTTTGTAAGCTTCGGAGCAGCATGGGGTGTCCGTACCGGAGCAACATCGGGTGTCCCTGCCGGAGCAGAATTGCTAGGCGTCTGCGCAGCACCTCCCGAGTTCCATCTCAGAAGGGTCATCGAAAATGGCGGCAGGGATAGCCCGCCGCTAACATCAGAGGCGCTTAGCGTCTGCGTCGACGGCTGCAATTCTGCTCCGCTCTCGTTGCTGTCGGTGATCTCTCTAGGCGCAATCTGCGTCATCTGCACATCACCCGCAGGCGCATTCCTTCCGGAGAAGGTCACAGGCAGCTCTGCGGTACGGCTCAGGTTGAAGACCACCAGCGAAACCTTGCCCCCTTCAGCAAATGCAAACGACTGCAGCGCGTGCGCCTGTACCGTTTCCCCGTTCAGCATCTGAGACCATGACGGGTTGGCGCCGGTCTGCACTGTCTGCAGCATCGTGCCGCCAATCACCCCGTTGGCTAGAGCCTCGGCCAGAAACTGCCAACTACGGCAATTGCCCGCTTGGCTCCCACCCACGCAATGCAGGCTGTTCTCCGTCAGAACGGCACCATTCTGATACCGTGCACCCATCGCCATCATCTGCAGCAGATGTTCGGCCTGCGCCAGACCCGCACCCCAAGATTGCGCCAGCTGCTCCGATCCGTCTGCTGCCAGGCTCAGCTGGCTCCGCCCCACATTCACACTTGTCCCACGGGCCGCCGCCGAACTGACCCCAGCCAGGCCTGCCACTTCACGAGACACCACGCCTCCAGTGGAATCCATCGCCTCCGGCTCCGCCAGTAGAGCTCCATACAGCTCCGCCTGCGATGTGCCTGCACCCCGCCAAGGGAGATCCACCGCGATGGCCACCGAATCCTGTTCCCGGCTCTGACCCAGCACCGCTGCAGCCCACTCCGCGGAAACGCCGGCCCCGCTCAGCATGAGATCGAACTTGCTGCCGTCAAACCCTGCCGTCTGACGCGCCGCACCATAGTCCGCATTCGCCCGCTCCGCATAGACCCCGGCCTCCATCCGCTCAGATGTCGCCCCCCCGCTACCGCTCTCGTTGCCCAACTCTATGTGAATCTTCCCGAAAACCTCCGCCCACGGCTCAGACTGACCGCTGCCGATGCGCGCCGCACTCCACGCATCTAAACCCGTACCGCTCAGATATTCCACCAGTTCCCGCATCTCCCCCGGCGTCGTCCCGGACGGAATCCGAAGCCATGGATCCGAACCCGCCTCGGCGCACAGCTGCAGAAATTCCCCCAAACCGTACCCACTGCCCGAAACCGACTTACCGCTCACGGCCGCGCCGGAGACAGAAAACTTGCCTGCTAGCTGCTGGCTCAGATCCGGAAACCCCATCCGGATCGTCCCCGGATGAAGCTCCTTCAGCGCACCTACCAGCTCCTCGCCGAATACCGCAGGGTTCAAACCCCGCGACTTCGACTGGCGCTGAAACGCATCTTCCAACTCCACTCCACTCAGCGTCACTCCGATACGGCTCACCGAGGACTGCTGAACAGCCGAGGAAACCTCAATCTTGGTGGACTGCGATTGTGCACGGCTCCCAGTAGCGCTTGAAAATACTATCGCGACAAAAAGGAAAAAAAAACGCTGGAAAGTCCTGCTGACACTCGATCTCACGCTCATAAAAAGCTCCAAAGAAAACAGGTATGGAAATCACCAGAGTTAGCGGCACTTGCCTAGGAATCTGCAGTGGCAACGTGCCGTCATTTTTTGCTAAACATCGTGCAGCATTGATCCCTGCCTTGGATTGACCTTCTTTAATCAATTTTAGGTAATCGGCAGAGAAGCGCTCTGGGATGAGCTGAAGGTAACTGAATTCTGACTCTCTTATTACTATAAGAACATTACTACAAGGTCATTCACATTAAATCCAGAAAAAAATCGCTTGGACAACGTGCTCAGTCGCTAGCCGGGTAGTTCCCATACGTTCTTTTCTGCAAGAACTCCTTAGGATTGCACGAACTTGGCTTCGAGCCTGAGACCGTGTTCGTGAATCCGTCGGATAGACCCACTCCCACCCTGCCTGCGCGTGAGCGGTGGAGGCTGACAGGATCCAATTGTCTGAGACAGACGACTATTTGGCAAGCCCCTTCTGTGCTGGTGACTGTTCCTTTTGTGCGTTCCAGCTCAGTGCTTCATGGTTTCAAGCCGCTCTCAGCCTGGGAAAAATGGGAAATGCCTAGCAATCATGAGGCATGTGAAGGCGAGGAAGTGGAATCAGACGGTACTTGCTGAGCACTTTGCGAAATTCGGGTCGCGGCTGGTGCGCAAATCTTGCGATGAATGGGAAGCCCACCTTCTACGAGAACATGGCAATAATCTGGCGGGGCAGGTCAGACAAAAAGAAGGCAATCCCGTAAACTCCCAAAGCCTGGAAGGCAGTCGCTTTGGGCAGCAGCTTGGGCAAAATCAATCTGTCCGGACAGGGTCGCGAGAAACATAAGCGCTGTGCCAATCAGAATCCAGCGTCCGAATGTCACCAACGCATGTACAGATTCACCCTCCAACACAAAACGCGGACGGACTCCATGTTTTACCAATCGATAGCTTCACAACGTTCACACTCGATAAGAAGCCAATCTGGCAGCCACCAGCGCCCATATCGTAAGGTCGAAGTAGGCCCAATGATTGCGACACCATAGAGGGCGAACTGACAGATGAGTTCCCGCAGCGATAACCTGGCGGCTCCAAGGCGTCGGGAAAGTGAGAGCTGGCTGGGGGCGCTGAAGCCGCTTATTCCCGGATCCGAAGCTTACTACAGGTAAAAAGCCAGAGCAGTCGCGGGTCATAAAACGGGCTACCGGCCAAGCCAGAATCAGGAATACCATCGACAGCGCAATGCCACGCAATACTTGAATAGTCCAAGCCGTGTTAATGAATGGTTCGTCGTCACCGCGCGGATTCTGAATGACGCTGTCTTCCAATCCGAAATGGGAAAGGAGATTCAAGCCCACAATGATCGTAGTCAGCAAGGTCATCAGCCTCGAAGAGCTCCGGGGCGAAGAGCCTCGTCATGATAATGCTGCCGGCAAACTGCAGTCCCATTCCCATCTCGTAGAAGGCATCGATAAAATAAGTGCCTTTAAGGGCGCGGGACTCGAGCGCACGAAAACGCGATTCGTCGCGATCCTCCGTGCTGATCTCGTCAATTTCGGTATCGATTGTCATCTTTGGCCGTTTTCGCTTAAGTTCACAGTAAACGGTCTGACCCTCATCCCGCAGTCATGGCCGATGCATTCCTACACTCAAACTGGCGCAAATAGCCGTTGCATTCCGCCACCGCGGACTGGCTGCCTCAGAAGTTGTAGGTCGTGTCCGGAGCTTCAAACCCCTGCGCGTGAACTTTGCGTGATAATAAGAGAGTCACTCCATGCCGAATCGTCGACATGTCTACATGGTGCTCTCCCCGCGTTCTCTGAGCTATTCCCGGGGTGCGTTAGAGAGCCTGTTTCGTAATTCTATTGAACCGATTCAGCTAAGACTCATCACCGATTCAAAGCAGGACAAGGAAGAACTGTCCGATGCAGTAGCGGCCCTCGACACGGGCCTGCATCAGTGGGCGGTCTACTCTGAAGAAGATCTGGCCGAGCGGGAGGAGGCGTTATTTGCGGGCTACGACGACCTGCGCGCCTTCCGTCGCGGTCATCCCTGCTGGCGTAAGATTACCGATCCGTTGCTGCTGAGCAATCCCGGCGCAGAACTGGTGCTGCTCGACCCGGACCTCTACTTCCCGAACCGTTTTCAATTTGAAGAAACGCCTACGAGCGGTTTGCTGTTGATGTGGCAGCGGCCAAACTGCCTTTTTCCGCCCGACGTGGTGAGAACTGCCATCAACAAAGGGATACGCCTGGCGCATCATGTGGATATCGGGGTCGCTCACTGGCGAGCTTCTGCGGATTTGGACTGGCTGGCCTGGCTGGTAGCTGAAATTGGCGGCCCCGTGTTACCGAGAAGCATGCATGTGGAAGCAATCGTGTGGGCGGCTTTGGCGATGCGGATTGGCGGTGGACATCTCGACCCCGGCTACTGGAGATGCTGGCACCGCTCACCGGCAAAACGGCTCAGGATTAAGCTGGGCACGAGCGGACCGGGTATTCTGAGTTCGGAACCTTGGGGTGATTTGAAATGCTTTCATGCAGGCGGTGAAGCAAAGTGGTGGTTGAACGCGGTACGAGAGTTGGGGATGCTAGATGGCCGCGCCATACATTGCGCGCCTGGCCGCGTGCTGCCCTTTGTGGAATTGACACCTGCTCATTACGCTCGGGAACGAGCGTTTAAGCGGGTGCTGCAATCGTTAGGGTACTATCACATATTTCGTCCCGCGTGAGTCCATATGCGAATCTGTATTGTCGCCGAACATGCCTCGAAGAAGTTCGGCGGCGAGGCCATTCTTCCAGTCCATTACTTCCGTCTGTTGCGTTCCCTCGGCGTCGAGAGCTGGATGGTTGTCCACGCGAGAACGCAGAACGAATTGTCCGAGCTGTTTCCGGATGACTTCGACCGTATTCTGTTTGTCCCAGATCTCTGGATTAACAAGCTTATCAATCATCTGAGTAACTATCTGCCGAGGCGTCTGTCAACGGCAACACTGGGGCTCTTCAATCAACTCATCACGCAATTCTGTCAGAGGGATATTGTGCGCCAGCTGATCCGAGACAAACGGATCACCGTGATTCACCAGCCGATACCGGTGGCTCCGAAATTTCCTTCTGTGCTGTACGGCCTGGGTGTACCCGTCGTAATAGGACCGCTGAACGGCGGAATGCAATATCCGCCGGCTTTTCGCCGCACCGAGCCATGGATCGGCCGAGCGGGGATAGCGGTAGCTGGTTTATTTGTGAATTTGGTGAATGGACTTCTTCCAGGCAAAAGGCTGGCAGATGTGATCTTGGTTGCAAACGAACGGACGCGGCTGGCTCTACCATCGGGGATTCGTGGCAGGGTGATTGAACTGGTAGAGAACGGGATCGACTTTAGCGTCTGGCAGGATACCTCTGCCAACGTCGAGAGCGCGACCGCTCGCTTTGTCTTCCTCGGGCGCCTGGTGGACTGGAAGGCTGTTGACGTCGTCATCCGGGCACTAAAGGCGGTTCCCTTGGCCGAATTCGAAGTTATTGGCGACGGTCCAATGTTAGAAGTGTGGCGAAATTTGGCTGAGGAGCTAGGAATACAGGACCGCGTTCATTTCGCCGGCTGGCTCCCGCAGGAGGAGTGCGCAGCGCGCCTGCAAAGCTCGCTTGCGCTGGTTCTGCCGAGTATCTATGAATGCGGCGGAGCGGTGGTCCTGGAGTCTATGGCCATGGGCAAGCCGGTCATTGCCACCCGCTGGGGTGGTCCGGTGGACTACCTGGACGAATCCAGCGGAATGCTCATAGAGCCAAAGAGCTACCCAGATTTGGCGGCCGGCTTCGCCGATGCGATGACGAAGCTGATGAACTCTCCCGAACTGGCAACATCCATGGGAGCCGCCGGACACAAAAGGGCTGTTCGCGATTTTGACTGGCAAAAGAAGATCCAACAGGTGATTAGCATCTATCGAGCACTTGAAGATAGGGCGGGGGCGGCCCGAGAACACAAGGAAAGCTCGGTTCCTCCTCCAATCGTTGCCGAGCGGCGATGAGTACAACTGCCGATCCAGACGATTTTCTGGACGCGCTTTCGTGCTACTCCTACTTAGATCCCTCGTCGAGTATGTCTGTCGAGCATATCTTTCAAAAGGACTACTCGCTCGCGATGCATCTCCTGATGCGTCATCTCGTGAGCGTACTTCAGAGACTGCAGGCCGAGCTGTTTCAACTCCGATCGATGCTGGGACGCATATTTGAGAAGGGCGACCAGCGCCGCAACATCGTTAGGGGGTGTAAGCAAGCCTGTTTCTCCCTCTCGGACACAAGAGCGAAGACCGGCTGTATCGCTCGCGAGAACGGGGACTGCCTGAGAATATGCATCGAAGACAATCCTCGGTTGCTCGTCCGAAATGGTCGGAACCACCAGAGCATCGTATTCGCGAATCAACGCGAACAGGGGAGCACCATAAGGCACGGTTCCGAGCACTCTCACCGAAGTCATCCCTGTCAGTTCTGAGCTCACCGTCATGCTCTCACCCTTCAGATCGCCGTCTCCAAGGATGCTCAACAGAATCGGAGCGTCGCTTGCGGCCAATTGCCGCAAGGCTTTCAGCAGAACGAGGACACCCTTGTCCGTAACCAGGCGCCCCACGAAGAGAATCTTGAGCCGTGAATCAGGGGCGGCAAGTTTCCCCTTCCAGGTTTGCTCCGCCTTAGCATCCGTAAGGATATCTTGTTCGTCTATCCAAGACGCTGCAATGACATGTCCGCGAGATGCTTGTTGGCCCATCAGGCTTTGCCGGTATTCGTCCTGAGTGAAAATCGCGAGTTCGGTCTTGCTGATAACCCATCGCCCCATAAGCTCCTGCATGGATGACCTTAGCCGCCTTTTCCAGCCTGCTGCAGCTCCTGACTGTAGCCGCCAGGGCGCGGACTCGACGATAACGACGTACGGCTTCCTGCATAAGAGAACAAGCGGCGTTACGATCCATGCCATCGGGATCGGCCAGCCGGCAATTCCACTGTGCACGATGCCAGCGCGACGGGTGGCGTGCCATAGCCGGGACACCATGATCGGCATCACTCGGATCGCCTTTAAAAAACTTGTCTGCGCAGGCAGGTCCACGACCTCGAGCCTTGACTGCTTTGAATCCAGCAGCACCGCATCCGAAGGCGGCTCTTGATGCAACAATGGCGTGGCGATGATCAAATGGTCGAGATACTCCAAATGCATCGCGAGATCCTTTTGCCAGAGTTCTTCCGTGAAGAGTTGTCCCGATCCGTTGCGATACATCGGCAAATGTTGTCCGACAACCAAGAGATACGGATATGGGTAACGCTTCGAATCCCAACCATTCTGAGAAGATGCTTTCGGTTCTGATTCTGTGCTGCTGATCATTTGTCCCCGCTCAATACAGCATAGGACACCGAGGTTCGCACTCGCGCTTTTTCATCGCGTTCAGCCAGTTAGCAAGCCGAACCTCGTATCTCCGGAACAGCCGCCGGAGTCCGCGAAGCCGAGCAGCTGGGTCGCCGCAAAAGCGGTTACCCGTGCTGCTTCATCCCCGAATGAGTCGTTTGTCGAGCCCAATCCAGTAATCCTCGAAGTAAAAAGTAGAGAGGTCACACTCATCTGAACTTGGCGCTGAGTTGGCGGTCTGCAGAACATCATTCGTTCTGCTCAGCCAACTACCACGATTCGTTGAATAGACACACAGCTGGCGGATCGTTAAAGTACGCCGCATCAGCCGTGTGTTCTGGCGTTGTCGTGTGTTCTGGCGTTGTCGTGTGTTCTGGCGTTTACTACCTGAATACCCGCTGGAAGTGGAACCTAGGATGTGCAACGACTCCCGCAACCGATGCTGCAGAAGTCTTTCCCGCAACCAGAGATTGGCCCCAGCCTAACATGAGGAACGTAACTTCTGACATTTGTCCACCCATAAAGACGGTATAGTATGTTATCCAGAAAATAGTGAAAATAGCCAACATACTGCAGGCAAGCACGCGATCTTCCAAAGCCTGAAAGCTCCATGCACTTGCAATTGCAGTCCTGACAGACTCAGCCGCAATTAAGATTAAGAGGATAAAGCCAATTTCTCCCTGCATGAGGTGAACAAGCAGGAAGTGATTATCGATTGACTTCTGCCCCCCCACCACCGGTACTGCGCCCTCACTCCAGCCAAACCAACCTCCCATCTCCGCGACGTTTTGATAAGCTTCATTCATCACCTGCCTGTAGTATGTGCTGTGTTGCTCCTCTGTCATGGTTGCTTCGTCCGTCCCTACAGAGTGAGCAAAATATTGCTTTGCTCCGAGGCCTGCCAGAATGAAGAGAACTGCAACCACTATGGTCGCCAATTTCGTCTTCTTGAATTTGGGAATTTGAAGAATGATAAAGGCGGCTGTTAATGAAATCATGGCACCACGGGACTGCGTC
The DNA here is from genome assembly GCA_049588475.1 of Silvibacterium sp. Classification (GTDB taxonomy): domain Bacteria; phylum Acidobacteriota; class Terriglobia; order Terriglobales; family Acidobacteriaceae; genus Silvibacterium. Next base: position 17,687 of record JBAVYX010000261.1, read on the forward strand.
AGCCAGATAGCAAATACCATAAGAAGTGCGGGGATATGGTATTTCTCAAGTTTTGCGAGCCAGCTTCCGAGATCTACTCCTGCCCGCGCCTTGCTCACGAAGACGAGCCACGCATTTAAGGCGAAGGTCACCCCAATAACGATCCCCGCGAATTCGCCACCAGCGAAAGAAAGGGTCAACCTTCCTCTGCCCCCTCGGATTTGTATACCCGAACCGGTCTCTCCGAGAACAATGCCCAATCTCTGCCCAATAATTCCATAGACACTTTGCCCAAACCGCCACTCGTACAGGCCGATAGGGAAGAGCAAAAGAATGAAAATGACGAATCTTCGGATTGTTTTGAAGCGTAGGTCTGGTTCAATGAGTTGCCTTCCAACCACATAAGCCAACAACTGAGAGACGAACAATTCGGCTGCAGCAAGAATGCCGTCGTTCATGACTGGCTCGCGCAACATTTCGGTGGTGAGAAAACTCATCCAGAATAAGAAAACCAGGGCATCCATGAGCCGAAAAGAGCCGCTCTTTATATGTCGAGTCAATGCCACAACACCAATCGGTATGAGCGCATATTCCGAAGCTGAGAGGAAAGGCAAATGCGGCAACCGCAGGCCGAAGCCTGCTGGAAGAAGGAGGAGCGATGGCAAATAAACAGAAAAAAATGCCGCCTCAACGCGCCCTTTAAGCACGAGGTATAGCGAGATGCAACCCGGTATAAGGAAGAGGACACTCATGCAGCCAGATTAGTCAATGCCGCAAAGCGTGCTGCATTTGGCATTTCGATAAACGCAGATTTCTCGGCATCTCAAATTACTCGACGCAGCAGTGCTCCCAATGTGCAATCGAGATGGCCGACCATCTTGTCTCGCGAAGAATGCCAACAGTTATCCGACCTCTCTTCGGTGGATTCCGTGACGATGTTCTCCGTTAATGCTCAGAATACGACATCGGGACATCGTGGGCACAACAAAGTTCGGAGAGATCATTGACTTAACACCCTTTCTTTACTGCGGCGTCCATCCTATCTCTCATTTCAAAATGTGGTTTATCAGCGAATATTAGGATTGCCAGTTTCAACAAACCTAGTGGGCGATTGGGCGATGAAAGAGTGACTGTGTCCTGCGCAATTGTGAGGCTCGGTCAAGAGATCGATGGGCTGTGGGCCCCTAATACAATGCGCCTGATTGAACCGCGCGGCAGGCGGCGGAAAGGAAAGACGGCGAGCATGGCACGCATGCAAACGCGCATCGGCGGCGGCGAAGCGGAGAGTGCGGCAACGGTAGAACTGCTGGGTGGCGATTCCTTTGAAGACTGCTTTGCAATGCTCGAGCGCGAGGAGCAGATGGAGGCGCTTTCGCCCGCTTCGCTACCAACACTCTGGCCGCGCCTCCGCTCAGAACTTATACGAGAAATCAATGACTCAGGAGACTAGCGAGTGGTCACTTCTGAGGCTGGCTCCCGGAGGCGAGTATACGCCTGTAGAGCTGCACAGAGGCCGTCGCCACGGCGCTCGGCGCATGATGCGCGAGCATGTAGCGGCGCGCCGCCTGGCCGAGACGTTCTGCGCCCGCCGGATCATTGATGATCGCAAGAATCTCCGCGGCGAACGACTCCGGATTCCCGGAACGTGCCAATCTGCCAGTAACCTCATGCGCGACGGTTTCGGGACATCCACCCGCGTCTGTGCAGACGACGGGACAGCCCTGAAACATCGCCTCCAGCAACGTATAGCCCGCAATCTCGAAGCGCGAGCTGACAACTGTAACCATGCAGCGGGTGCGCAGCTGTGCGATGTCCCGGTTCGCCATGTACCCGAGGTATTGGACACGATCCCGCAGCTCCGGGGGGAAGAGCTGCTCGCGATATTGCTCAAATTTGACGACTTTTCCGGTCGCAGTGGACAGCCCGTAGTCGGGCCCAACGAACATGAGCCGGAGCTGTGGACGCTGGCGCAGCGCGGACCGGAAGGCCTGTAGCACCACGTCAGCGCCCTTTAACAGGTCGAAGCGGCCCACGAAGAGAATGCTTTCGCGATCGCAGTCGCCCAGGCGCCAGAGCGGTGTGTCCTCGTCCATGGTCAGAGGATTCACGATGTGGTGCATCTCCGGGCTCGATAGCTGATATCGCTCGATCGTCTGCAAAAGAGCCTTCCGGGACGGCGAGACGATCACCTGCGCCTGGCGCAGTGCTTGGCCTTCGCGCTCGATGCGCCGCTGTGCGAAATCCGTGGTGAGCTGCTCTTCGACGAAGGTCAGAAAGGAAGGTCCATGTAGGCGGACCACCACCGGAATGCCTGTGCGCCGGGCAACATCGGCGTTCCAACCAAAGGATTCTTCCATTTCCACTACATCGATCGGATTCTGGCGGTGCACACGCAGCAGTTCAGAGGCAATGAGCCGCGAGAACTCGAAGGCACCCTCTCCGCGGGATGGCTTCTTCGGGGTGAGGAGCCGCGCGGCGGGCTTCCACAGGCGCTGTCGAGCCAGATGAACCTCGCGATCGGTAACGCCAGCCCCCAGCTCGCCGGTGAAGATGCTCACGCGGTGGCCCAGGGCCTCAAGCGCTGGGCGCATCCAGTGGACGTAGGTGATGATACCGTTGTGATACTGAGCCAAAGGCCAAGCCGGTGACAAGAGTGCGATGTGCAGGGGGCGGTCGCTAGCCGTGCGCATGATGATGTCCCAATCCGAGGTGCAGCCAGCTGGCGGGCACGATCCCCAGCAGAACGTGGCTGAGTCCGAGACTGATCAGAAAAACGACGGCGCACAGACCGAGACCTGTCAATTCACGCAAGGGTTCGAGCAGGCGGCTGCGCCATTGCTCCCAGTAGAAATACAAGAGCGGCGGCAGGGTAGCGGCCGTGGTGCACCAGATGAAACCTTCGAATCCGAAGAAGTGATAGCCGAGGATAACCGCCGGAATGAGGCTGACGATCCGGATGATATTGGCTCCCAGAACAACGCGGGACAGGCCTGACGCTACCAGCAGGTTCTCCGAGGCGTTCTGGAAGGCCGCAATAACGGCGCTGAGCCCCATCACGGTAAGGATCCGTCCGGCCATTATGTAGCGCGGATCGTAGAGGACCGCGATGATCAAGGGCGCGAATCCCGCAATGATCGCAGCAGGAAGAGCACCTATCGCGAACAGCCGGAGGTTTTCCCTGTAGTAGCGATACGCCGCGGTGGAGCGGTTCGAACGGAAGTAGTCGGCACAGCGCGCGAACAGGACGACGCGCGCGTTGTGCATCATTACCCCGGTGAGCTGGGCAGCCATGTTGCCGGCAATGCTGTAGATGCCGAGCAGCGTCAAGCTGAACAGCCGCGCCAATACGACTTTGTCGTACTGCGACAACACGATGGTCAGGATGCTTGAAGGCGTCACGTAGCGCGCGAATTGAAACTGCTCGCGCCTGGCCTCGCGGTCAAAAGCGATCCCGACTCCAATGTCCCGGTAATAGAAATGGCTGGCGACGACCAGCAACACGCGCTGCAGCAGCGCTCCCAGGATCAGCGCGTAATGGTTCCTCAGAAGGAACGCCATGCCGATGACGAACAGCGTCATGACCACGTTCGATGCCAACTCGTTGTAATTACTCAGGCGTGCTCTCTGATGGCGTATCGCCAGCCCGAAGGACATAGATTCAGCACCGTTCAGCAGAAACCAGATGCTGAGCACGCGTAATGCGTCCTTGAGGACCGGAGCATGATAGATCGAGGCGATCAGTGGCGCTGCGAGGAGCAGCACAGCGAAGTTGAAGACCGACCGTATGAGCCGGATCGTCCAAAGCGTGTGCACGAACCGCCGCTCGTCGCCGCGCGGGTGGCGGATCAGAAGGGCCATCGTGCCTACATCCGACATCATCTCGATCATGAACAGGATGGACAGAAGAATGCCGAAAACACCGTACGCAGCGGGACTCAACAGCCTCGTTAGAACGAGGCTGCTGCCGAGCCTGATAACCGCTGTGGCACCGAAGGAGAAGGTCGACGCAAAGAGTTCGGCGCGGAAGTTTAGGATCCGCAGCCATGGTCGCCATCTTCCCGTCGCCGGTCGGGCTTCGACGGTACTGCTGGCAACACTATTGCCCGAGCACTGGGACGTGCTTGTGGGGATCTCGCACTCGGGATCGATCGATGTCGTCATAACTGCAATACTACCTTTCCAATCAACGCTTAACATCGCACTGGAGCGCTGCCGAACTAACCCTTCAGGGGGATTGCCAGGGTCCGGGAGGTGCGCTGCGAGCGACGCTTCGCCAAGCGTGAAGCAACGAAATACTTTAGGGTCTTCTTTCGAGCACATTGGGCCATGGAGTACATCACCAGCCGGATTCCGGAACATTCGATCTTCGCGCAGCGGCGTGCCAAGCGATAAATCGAGCATGGTTTCGAGCCGGATTTCCGCCCGAGGTGGAGCACGACCCAAACGGTTTCACCCTGCAAGTACGCCTGGCGGACATCTTCGGCGACAACGGCATGATCAGCATCGTGATTTTGCAGACCCGCAGGGAATGAGGCGTGGGAGATCGACACCTGGCTGATGCGTTGCCGAGTGCTCGGACGGGAGGTAGAGAACATGGTGCTTCGCAAGATTGTCGACCTGCTCCGGGAATTGGGTACAAAGCATCTGTAAGGCGCGGGTTCACTGCGGGACGCACACGAACCTAGCAGGTTCCTATGAGGTTCCCCAGTGGTAAGATTCATATTTCCATCCAGTCTGCAAAATCCTCCGAGTCCGGATTCTAGGGAGAGCACATTTGCCGCAATCAGGTGCGCAAAATCAAGGCCGAATATGGGATGTCGCCATAATAGGTGCTGGGATGGGAGGTGGCTTCACTGCACGCGCCCTTGCCGAGGCAGGACATGATGTGTTGCTGATCGAGCGCGGCATTGAAGAGAGATCGCCCCCTTCGGGTAGCGAAATTCCCAATGATCCTGAAGCGAGGCTAGCCGGGAGCATGTGGCCTACGTTGAGCGCGTATGAGATTGATGGTGTGGTGAACCGGTGCTACGCTCCCATTGGATCGGGAATTGGTGGCAGCACCAACTGGTATGCCGCAGCGCTGGAGCGGTTCGCGGACCTCGATATCGACTTGCTGCCGAATGCACACCATCCTACCGGCGGATGGCCGATCAGTTATCAGGAACTTCTTCCTTACTATGAGCAAGCTGAGCGGATGCTTCATGTTGCCGGAACGAATGACTCACTGAGTGCTCATGCAGCGGATCATCTTCTGGAGCCACCGCCATTGGGACCTTGTGATACAGATTTTGTGCGCTTGTTCCAAAAGAATGGCCTTCATCCTTACAGACTGCATGTAGGCATTCGCTATATCCCAGGATGCGATGAATGCCTTGGAAGGTTGTGTCAGAATAACTGTCGGGCAGATGTCCGCTCTGTACTCGCTGAGGCCCCAAAGAAGCCAACGATCATGGCTCGCGGCGAAGTAGTGCGACTTGAATCCACTCCCGACCGCGTAACCCGTGCGATCGTGGCCCAAGGCGACAACCAGATCAGCGTACAGGCCAAGGTATTTGTGTTGGCGGCGGGCGCAATCCACACTCCTAAGTTATTGTTGATGTCCAAGAACGACCATTGGCCAAATGGTCTCGCGAATTATTCCGATCTGGTTGGCCGCAATCTGATGTTCCATGCGAACCAGAATTTTGCGTTATGGCCGAGTGAACAGCTACCGAGTTCGGGTCCGCGCAAATCGATTTGCTTTCGAGATTTCTACTATGTGGACGGCAAGCGTTGCGGATGTGTTCAGTCGACCGGATTCGAACTGGGATATGGCGAGCTCTTGGTGCATCTGTATCAACGATTTGATCATGGTGCGCCAAACTATCTGAGGTTCCTCCGACCCTTTTTGAGGATTCCGGCGGCCCTGACAATCAAGAGATTCGGTCGCGGTACGATCTTCGTGAACCTCATTGAGGATCTCCCTTACCCGGAGAATCGCGTTGTACTCAACGAAGATGAGGCCGACGGCGTGAGCCTCAAATACACCATCAAGGCTGAACTGCGTGAGCGCGCGGCTCTCCTCCGCAGGCTTTTAACCGATCTCCTGAAGGGAAGGCGTTTAACTTTTCTCACGCAGGATATTGAACTCAACTTCGGTCATCCTTGCGGCACATGTGTCATGAGCAACGACCCTTCCACCGGGGTAGTCGATCGAGACTGCCGGGCGCATGGCATTGCCAATCTCTTTATCGCGGATGGTTCTTTTATGCCAACTAGCGCAGCAATCAATCCCTCTCTCACGATTGCAGCCAATGCTCTTCGAGTGTCCGCTGCAATAGATCGCAACCTCTTGGCATGGCGTGGGCAGGTTACGCCGACAGGGGTTTAGTTGCGAGAATTGTAAGCCGGATCCAATGCTCCGATGACCCAACGCTCAGTTTTCTCACGTGGTTTGCAAAGGTGAGGACTCCAGTCTCTGATCGCGTAGTCTCCCGGCAGATTAGGTCGAGCGGACTATGATTCTCGAAGACGACGTGAATTAACCTGCCGCTCTAGAACCCATCTTGCCAACGTATTGAGTGAATAAACGCTTGCGTGATTTGGAATGGCTGCAAATAGGAATCATGGCCGATCTGAACGATGCACAGTGGGAGTACGTCAGGCCCCCTTTGTCAGGAGGTTCGACAAGGGCGACGGGCGTGGCGGGCGGTGGCGCGAATGCTCGCCGAATCTTGAATGGAGCCGGCACTGAGGAGATCAATACGGTAACCGATTTTTTCCTGGATTTGGTAACCAAAGACACCTATTACCTAATAAGTGAAGCGGCGTTACCAAAATGGGATTGCTACCTTGGCAGATTCGGATACAGTTAGGAACATATTGTTGCAATCGATATTTAGTGATAGAGTATGAGTTTTTCAAAACGTCGGTTGCGACATGAGCAGGTCTCGATCGGCGCCGTGGCGATAATTGAGCAAGGCGCCTAAACGGACATGCAACCGGCCACTGCAAATCAACAACTGAGTTGCCTTGAATCACTGAGTTTTCACTGAAAGAACACTGCCGTTCTCTTGAGCCCTTACTCGTTTCTCAAAACTTAAGGTGAGTATCTCCCCCCCGAGCATCTCCCCGATGACTATCTTTTCTCCGGTCACGTTGAGTGCCAAACCCGGAGCCAAATCCTGACCAATGAAAGGTCGACCATGACTACATCTGTGCTCTCTCCGCAGTTGCAGAATCATCTTGTTGAAACCGAAATCCAGCCGAAGATCGAGAGCATGATCGCTGATCTCGTCGCTTCGCTGCCTGATGCAAAGCAGTTAACCAGCGAAGAGCGGCGTGGCATGATTGCCCGGTACTCCGCTGTACTCGAAGGAAACTTCATTTACTGGATGACCGCGAGCTATCTGGCCATTCAGACCGAAGAAGCCCGTGAGGAAATCATTGAGAATCTCATGGAAGAAGTAAAGGAAAGTCATCCGGCGATGCTGCGCAGGTTCACGATAGCGGCTGGGGCCTTTCCGACTGAAGCCGATGCAATGATCGTCAATGACGACATGAACAAAGTCCGCCTCTTCCTGGGCCGCCTCTCTGGAGTGCAGTCGCTTGCGACGATGGCCTTGTTCGAGGGCTTCATTCAGAAGTTCATGCCCTATCTGGCAGAGCTGGCAACAGCGCAGGGCTCGAAGGATATGGAGTACACCGACGTGCACGGCGTCTGCGACATCGCTCACACGCAGGGACTTTTCACGGCCCTTGGTGCTGAGATGAACGTCAATCCGCTCGAGCCCGGTATGGATGTTTACGAAGGTGTCTATCTTCTGCGTAACCTGGTCCGGACCATCGTTTTTGGACGGGGCTAACTGACTTAAGCCTTGATTGGCAGTGAGGCATCGATCGTGCAAGAAAAACAGCTTGAACCAGAACAGGCGGGCTACTTCAGCGTTCCAGGGGCCCACCTGTACACCGTTACACACGTAGTGGAAAATCCAGTAGCGCGGGTCCTCCTAATAGGCCCCTTCGCATCTGAGCGGCAGAACACGTACATGCCGTGGGTCCGCTGGGCGCGATATCTCGCTACCCGGAGAATCGAAGTTCTCCGATACGATTACCGAGGCATTGGTGAAAGCACCGGGAACTTTGAAGAGACGAGTTACGCGAACTGGAGTGAAGACGTCCCACTTCTTGCGGAATGGCTTAAGCATCAGTCGCCAGATGTCCCGCTCGTGTTGCACGGCCTAGAGCTTGGCGCCCTTTTGGCCGGGAGAGCATTCCACGCTGGGATAGGGGATGCCTTGTTGCTCTGGGCACCTCCTGCCAACGCGAACCTTGCGCTCCGTTCCATGCTCAAGCGCAGGGTCAGCCTGGAACAGCTATTCAAAAGCGCCGGCGAGCGGAAATCGCCGGCCGATTTCATACGACAACTGGAAGACGACCGCCCCGTCGAAGTCGACGGTTACCAGTTGTCGGGTATGCATTGGCGTGATTCATTTCAGTTTCAGCTGCCGGAAGAATTGAATGATGATAAGTCGGCCACCTCGTTTTATAACAAACCGGTCAGGATCCTCAAACTCGACAAGGAGATTGATCCCGGCGTTCGAGAGGGAGATACTTCTGACACCGATTTCAACAGGATCCGCCCTGATCTTTTCAAGATTTGCAGCAACAACTTGAGATGGCATCACACATTTAAGTTTTACGTAGAATTTAAGCCCTATTTCAATTGGTTGTTTGCCGACAATTTTGAGTGGATCGCCTCAGCCTTAGGTTTAGCTCACGAGGAACCCTTAGCTGTAGCTCCCGAGGAACAATGATCGAAGCAATCAAAACACGTGAGTTGATTACCCTGCAGAGTTCAGGAACCCTGCTTCGAGCTACTTGCCATTGGCCTCAGCAAAGCGACTGGGGGCTGCAGGAGGGCAGAAAAGAAAACGTCATTGGCGTGCTGTTTCTGAATTCCATGTCTCTTCCCAGATGCGCGACGGGTGATTCCGCAGTCTATTGGGCCGAGTCTTTTGCGGCCTGCGGTTATCCAGCCTTTCGCATTGATATGGCTGGATTGGGCGACTCGGATGGAGATATTCCGGACGATCTGCTTGGCGTTATTAACTCGGGAGAGTATGCAAAGCCGCTCCCTTCAGTAGTCAAGGATCTTGTTAAGCGCTTTCATCTCTCGGGGTTGGTGGTAGTGGGCCACTGTGCTGGCACAGTTTCCGCACTCTTCGCGGCTGCGGCAAGCAAAGAGTGCAAAGGGCTCGTGTTGTTGGATCCATTCTTCCATCTACCGAAAATGGTGCGCACGAAAACCCGGGATGACCTGGCTGAGTGGTCATCGAAGAGTAGTTTCGGAGGCGTTGCCAGAAAAGTCTATAACCACCTGAAGGTTATTCGGCGCCGCTTTCGTCGAAACGCGCTTCCTGCAAATGCAAACCGTTCCCTTCTTAAAGAGTGGGAGAAAATTGCGTCTGGCAAAATGCCGGTTCTACTGTTCAAGGCGCCGGGGACTGATTCACCCAACGCTAAGCGGAATGAGGGTGAGTTCGATTACATTGAGCACATTCTGAAACTCGCAGGTCCCAGGAACGAGGTTCGAGTTCAATCAATCGCGGGCACCGATCACTCCTTTGCGAACCGCATGGGGCGGGCTGCTGTCCGCGAACATGTTGAGCGCTGGCTCGGCACGCGCTTTCCTCTCACCAGACCGGAAAGTGGGATTGCAAAATCTAAAGCGGCGACTGACCATATGATTACCGATAAGAATCACGCCCAATGTTTGTGAGGGCATACTCCCCGGGAGAAATAAGAATCCATTCATATGAACGTCCAATCCGAAATCACCACTCAATTCAAGCAAGTCGCCAGCGAATATGACAAGCGCCTCGCGCCACTCACCGATGATCTGGAACTGCTGGATTCCGGACTCGACTCGCTTTGCTTTGCCGTCATCGTAGCCCGGCTCGAAGGCCAGCTCGGTGTCGATCCATTCAGTGCTTCCGAAGACGCCGTCTTCCCGGTGACCTTTGGCGAGTTTGTCCAATTCTATGAAAATGCCGAAAAATAATCCGCCGTCGCTTTGGAGCGCGCTCAGCTCCTCGGGTGATTTATCTGAGCGTTGTCTCTTTGGCGCTGAAGCGAGCAGGACTCTGGGCGATCTTGTCCACGGCTCTGCAATCTACGGCCATGGCGAGGAGCTTCGTGGCCGGTCTGTTCTCATTGCCACGACGAGCCAGCTCGCCGCGGCCCTGGCATTCATTGAGCTGGACGGTGTCGCGCGCCGCGTTATTCTGTTTCCGCCGGAGATGCCGCTTGGCTACCTTCCCTTTGTCATCGAATCCGCTGATGTGGATGCAATCGTCTCTGATGGGAGAACGGCTGAGCTGGCCAATCCACAGGTGTGCCAGTTCGTTCCATGCAATGGCGAGATCATACCGGGAAACAGTGACCGCGAGGCAGAGTACGAGACGGAATGGGTTCTGCTCACATCCGGCACCACGGGCTTGCCAAAGCTGGTTTCCCACACGCTGGTGAGTCTTGCCGGCGCTTTGGATCGCCCGGATAAGTCTTCGGCACAGATTGTCTGGAGCACGTTCTACGACATTCGCCGTTACGGCGGGCTCCAGATCTTTCTTCGTGCCATACTCACCGGCACATCGCTCGTTCTGTCGAGCGCCCAAGAGTCGACAGCGGATTTTCTGGCTCGGGCCGGTTCTCACGGAGTCACGCACATCTCGGGGACGCCCACGCATTGGCGTCGCGCACTGATGAGCCCGGCGGCGCACAAAATCACGCCGGAATATGCTCGCTTGTCGGGAGAGATCGCGGACCAGGGAGTACTGAACCAACTCCGTCTCGCCTACCCTCAGGCTCGAATCGGGCATGCTTTCGCCACAACCGAGGGTGGTGTCGCGTTCGTTGTGAACGATGGTCTTGCGGGTTTTCCTGCTCAATTGATCGAGCAAACGCCCGGCATCGAGATGAAAGTGGTGGATCGCTCTTTGCGCATTCGATCGCCTCGCACGGCGAGCCGCTATCTGGGCAACCACACTCCATTTCCCAAGGACGCGGAGGGCTTTGTGGATACGGGCGATCTGCTTGAACTGCGCGATGGGCGCTACTACTTCGTAGGCCGGCGGGATGGAGTCATCAACATCGGAGGCGAGAAGGTATATCCAGAGGAAGTGGAAGCCGTCATCAATCGCCACCCGGCAGTACACATGTCGCTTGTTCAGACAAAGAAAAATCCGATTACTGGCGCCCTTGTCGTCGCTAGCGTAGTTCTCAAGACGGCAGCACAGTCTCCTGATCACGATCCACGTGGACTTCAGCACGATATTCTGCTGCTCTGCCGCGATGCGCTGTCGCCGCATAAGGTTCCGGCTGCCATCAACTTCGTCCCTGCGCTCGCGGTTGCTGAATCTGGAAAGCTCAATCGCCGCAATGCGTAATGTAATCGTGACCGGCGGGAGCCGGGGATTGGGGCTGGGGATCGCCCGTAAGTTGACGGGGACAGGCTATCGCGTCATAGCCCTCGGGCGTAAGGAGAACAATGAACTCCTTGCGGCAATGCAGGAGGCTGAGCTTGCGAACCCCGGATCCTTTCATTTCGTGCCCTTCGATCTGTCCGCGATACAAGAGATCCCTGATCTGGTCAAGAAGTTGCGGAAGAACTTCGGCGCAATCTACGGGCTCGTAAACAACGCTGGTATCAGTTTCGATGGTGCTCTTTCACTCATGCCCACTTCCCAGATCGAGCAGCTTGTACGCGTGAACACGGTCTCGCCCATGGTCCTCACGAAGTACGTGGTGCGATCGATGATGGCCGACGGAGGAGGTCGCATCGTCAGTCTGGCATCTATCACTGCTTCCACCGGCTATAGCGGGCTCTCGGTGTACAGCGCTACCAAGGCATCACTGGTAGCTTTCTCCCGCTCCCTGGCGCGAGAGGTCGGCCGCATGGGCGTAAACGTGAATTCCGTGGCACCGGGCTTCGTCGAAACCGATATGACACACGGCATGAAGGACGAGCAGCGTCAGCAGATCGAGCGTCGCAGCGCCCTCAAACGGCTGGCAGACGTCGACGATATTGCGAACGCAGTTGAGTTCCTTCTCAGCGACAAGGCAAAAAACATCACCGGTACAGTGCTTACCGTTGACGCGGGGGCCACGGCATGAGCAACGTTCAGACGATCTCTCCGGCCAATACAGACGGTTCCGCGGCCAGAGCGTGGCTGCGGGGACTGGAGCTGACGGCTCCCATCCCGAAGAATCCTGGTCGCGTCATCTCGACCGTGATCGAGGAACTCGCCGCGCGTTACGGTGACGCGCCGGCCCTGCTATCTGAGAGAGAGAGCCTCACCTATCGGGAGCTAGCCGAACGTGCGAACCAATATGCCCGCTGGGCGCTCGGACGGGGTCTCGCAAAAGGCGATGTCGTCGCTTTGTTGATGACCAACCGGCCCGAATACTTCGCCGTCTGGCTGGGCATCACGAGTGTCGGTGGCGTCGTGGCTTTACTGAACACCAATCTTCTCGGCCCTTCTCTGGCTCACTGCATCAACATCGTTGGCCCGAAGCATCTCATCGTCGCTGGAGAATTCGTCGACGCTCTTACCACCGCGATGCCCGGCCTCACCGTATCGCCGGCGCTCTGGACTCATGGAGTCGAAGACGACCGATTCCAACCTATCGATGATGCCCTTCGGCAGCAGCCTTGTGAGTCGTTGGACGGAAGCGAACGGCCATCGCTGACCATCGAAGATCGGGCACTATATATCTTTACCTCCGGCACCACCGGATTGCCAAAGGCTGCCAACATCAGTCATGCCCGCGTCATGCAATGGAGCCTTTGGTTCGCCGGCATGATGGATGCGCAGCCTGAGGACCGGATGTATAACTGCCTGCCGATGTATCACAGCATTGGCGGCGTTCTAGTGCCCGGTGCGGCTCTAGCAGGCGGGGGCAGCGTCGTCATTCGTGAGAAGTTCTCGGCCAGCCAGTTCTGGGGCGACGTTGTTCGCTGGGACTGCACGATGTTCCAGTACATCGGTGAGTTTTGCCGTTACCTGCTCCACGCGCCTCCGTCTTCGAACGACCTGAATCATCGCGTCAGGATGGCTTGTGGCAATGGTCTGGCGCCCGATGTCTGGGACGCCTTCAAAGAGCGCTTCCGAATTCCGCGAGTCTTCGAGTTCTATGCGGCTACCGAAGGCGGGGTTTCGTTGTTCAACGTCGAAGGCAAACGTGGCGCCATCGGCCGGGTTCCGGGATACCTCACGCATCGGTTCTCGCCGGCTCTGGTGAAGTTTGATGTCGAAACGGGCGAGCCGGTCCGCGATGATCAGGGATTCTGCTTACGATGCGCTGCTAACGAGGCCGGGGAAGCCATCGGCAAGATCGTCGACGACCCGTCGAATGTAGGCAGCCGCTTTGAGGGCTACACCGACGAGCGAGCCTCCGATAAGAAAATCCTCCGCGATGTCTTTAAGCCGGGGGACGCATGGATTCGAACTGGCGACCTGATGCGCAAAGACGAAAAGGGCTATTACTACTTCGTTGACCGCATCGGCGACACCTTTCGCTGGAAGGGCGAGAACGTTGCGACCTCCGAGGTTTCCGAGGCGATCTGCGAGTTCCCTGGTGTGAAGCACGCCAACGTTTATGGGGTGACCGTCCCCGCCGCTGAGGGCCGGGCTGGCATGGCTGCGCTCGTTGCCGATCCTGCGATCGACCTCCCCGGTCTAAGGGAACACCTCATCGGCCGTCTTCCGGCGTATGCCCGTCCCAGATTCCTAAGGATTCAGGGGGAAATCGAAGTGACCGGCACCTTCAAGTACTCAAAAACTGATTTGGTGCGCCAGGGATATGATCCTGTCGCCACGTCGGACATGATCTATCTCGACGATCCAGAATCAGGGGCGTTTATTCGGCTCGACAAGGCGCTATACGACCGCATTCAGGCCGGACAGATTCGCCTGTGAACGCCGCCGGGAAGCCAGAGTTAGCGGCCCTGTAACGACTGCAAGAAGGATGGCGAGCGAGGAAAGTGGTGGTATTTTACCTCGTCGCCAGAAGCGTGAACTAGAAATCCAAGTCATAGCGGTTTCGACCGCTTGTCTTCGGCCTCCGCTTAAGCGGACATCAGGAGGATGAGGGAATGACTTCCGAGCTTCTGCGAATTCCGCCAGGACCTGCCGAAAAGTACAACACCTCTCAAGATCTTTTCAGTTGGTTGAATGATCAGTTCAAGTTATTCGGAAGCGTCTATAAGGCTTCTGTTCATGGAACCAACGTTTATGTGGTCAGTGATCCTCAGCTCGCAGATCACGTCCTGAGAAAGAACTGGCAGAACTACAAGAAGGGTCAGGCAATCAAACGCGTTGGCTTGCTCCTCGGCAATGGCCTAATGGTGAGCGAAGGTGAGTTTTGGAAGAGTCAGCGGCGGATGATCCAGCCTGCATTCCACGACAAGGCAATTGGTGCGCTGATTAACGTCATCACAACGGCTAACATAGCATTGCTTGAGAAATGGACACGCGCAGCTCAAGAGAAAGAGAGTGTAAATATCACGAGCGACATCAGCCATATGGCCCTGAACGTTATGCTGATTTCTATCTTCGGAGACGAGTACGAGCAGGTAGCGCCACATTTCAACATTCTTTCCGACGAATCGGCACGCAACCTGCAGTTTGCTCAAGCGTTCAGGCCTTTGGGAAAGATGGTCCTCCAGGTCGCCGCTCAAAGGCGGAAACTAAACGTAAAAGCAACCGACATGCTTGGCATGCTCATGGAGGCACGCGACCAGAGAAGCGGTAAGGCAATGCCGGATAGTCAAATAGTCAGTGAGATCATGACCCTCATTGTTGCCGGACACGAGACCACGGCCAGTACGTTGAACTGGACTTGGTATCTGCTCTCCAAGAACTCAGACATCGAGGAAAAACTGTCGAGCGAACTTAATACAATGTCAGGGAATGAATTCCCCAAACTTAGCGAGCTGTCAAGGTTTACCTTCACGCGTCAAGTGATTGAAGAGACACTCCGCTTGTATCCAGCTGGCTGGCTGATGACGCGCAAGGCGCTAAGAGACGATCAGCTCGGGGACTATTTTGTTCCCGCTGGAACGGAAATATATATTTCGCCCTACTTGATCCAGCGGCATCCTGCTTTCTGGGAGGATCCAGATCGCTTTAATCCAGATCGGTTTGAGCCCGGTAACGGGCATGATCCGCGCGCGTTGACGATGCTTCCCTTCTCCGCGGGTCCGAGGAAATGCATCGGAGAACTCATGGCCCGGCTCGAGATGCAGATCCACCTAATGACGATCTCCAGACACCTGCGTCTGCGATGCGTGAGTGAGAGCCCGGTGGAGCTCGATGCCGGCGTGAATCTGCGCAGCAAGTGCGATTTCATCATGAATCCGGAGATCAAGACATTGGCAGCTCTTGATAATTAATCGGGAGGTGAGTCCGAGATATTCGACAGGCAAAACGGCTTTTGCCAATCACAGTTTCATTGAGGCTCACCGAAGAAGAGGTAGGAATGGTTTTTGACGAGATTTATAGTGTTTTCGCGAACTTGCAGGACGAGATCCATCAGGGTCCAATAGTCCCGCATGTGACGCCTGACGAGATTCGAAACTATCTCGCGTCACGCTATGACTTCAGTAAAGAACGGGCCCTTGAAGAAGTCATCTCCGATGTAGAACGGATGTTGCGAACCTGGCAGGTGCAGGTGACTCACCCGCGTTACTTCGGCCTCTTCAACCCGAGCGTAACACTTGCATCCGTCATCGCAGACACGCTTGTAGCCATGTACAACCCTCAGCTGGCGAATTGGAGAACCTCGCCGGTTGGGAATGAGATCGAAAGGCACACGCTGGGTTGGCTCACCGCAAAGTTTGGTCTTCCGGCGGAGACCCTCGCGACTTTTACCAGCGGTGGGACGGAAGCCAATCTTTCAGCGATCGTTGTCGCCTTAACCAGGGCCTTCCCTAAGTATGGCGAACATGGACTTCTGCACCTTGCTGCCGCGCCCACGATCTATCTCACTGAAGAAGCTCATAACGGATACAACAAGATCGCGCACATCACGGGGCTGGGAAGAAAGGCCCTCCGTATCGTGGCGACGGACCGCGATCTGAAGCTGGATATCGAGGATCTCGAACGGCGAGTGGGGGAGGATCGCAAAAACGGATTTGCCCCATTCATGGTAATCGGAACTGCGGGAACTACGGCCGCGGGCATTATCGACCCGCTGCAGGAGATTGGGCGTTTCTGCGGGCAGGAGGGCCTGTGGTTTCATGCCGACGCGGCCTGGGGCGGCGCCGCAGTCATTTCTCCGGATCTCAAGCATCATTTTGCTGGAATCGAGACTGCGGATTCGATCACCTGCGACGCGCACAAGTGGTTTTCTGTCCCGATGGGCGCAGGGATGTTCTTCTGCCGGCATCCCGATCGCGTTGCCGAGGCTTTTCGCGTGGACGTGACCTATATGTCCGCGAAGACGGACCTGACGGTCCCCGATCCGCTTACGACTTCTGTGCAATGGTCACGCCGCTTTATTGGTCTTAAGCTATTCATGTCGCTCGCGCAGCACGGCGAATCGGGGCAGGTTGCGATGATCGAGCACCAGACCCGTATGGGTCATGTGCTGCGGGAGGCGCTGATTGCCTCGGGATGGCGGATCGTCAACGTAACGCCGCTGCCCCTTGTGTGCTTTACGCGGGAGGGTCTTGTCACCACCAGATTCTTGGCGGCTTTGCGGGAGCGCCAGATCGCATGGATGTCGGAAACGCCGATAGGAGGAGTTTCAGTCCTGCGGGCATGCATTACAAGTTTCAAGACAACCGAAGCCGATATTCGTCGGGTAATAGACGAGATGAACAGTCTCTTCCTCGAACTTGCCGGCCAATCTGAACGGAATCAATCCGAGCCGGAGCAGACAGAGGTCGTACTTGCGCAGTCCACGGGCAGATAAGTCAATGAAACGGGAAACGATTGCCGTTCACGGCGGCTACGAATACGATCCGACCACCAGAGCGGTCGCTGTGCCCATTTATCAGACAGTGTCCTATGCATTTGATAGCGCCGAGCATGCGGCGGCGTTGTTCAATCTCGAGGCTGAAGGATATCGCTACACGCGCATCGCGAACCCAACGACGGCGGTGCTGGAGCGGCGCGTTGCTGCACTGGAGGGAGGACTCGAGGCACTCTGCGTCAGCAGCGGACAGGCGGCCGTCTATTATGCTGTCCTCAACGTCACCGAACTGGGCACCAACCTCATCTCGGTTCCTCAACTTTATGGAACCACGCATAGCCTCTTCGCTCATTTGCTGCCAAGCCACGGAATAAACGTCCGGTTTGGAGAGTCAGATCATCCGGACGCGCTGGAAAAGCTGATCGATGACAAAACACGCGCGATTTTCTGCGAGAGTGTTGGGAACCCGGCAGGAAATATCTGCGACATCGAGAAGCTGGCGCGGGTGGCGCACAGACACGGACTGCCGTTGCTCGTCGACAATACAGTGGCGACACCCCTGCTGCTTCGGCCGATCGAGTACGGCGCCGACATTGTTCTGCACTCCCTCACGAAGTTCCTGGGTGGGCACGGCACGACGCTCGGTGGCGCCATCATCGACAGCGGCAATTTTGACTGGAAGGAACATGCATCGCGTTTCCCCATGTTTAACCAGCCCGATCCCTCGTATCACGGGTTGGTCTATACCGAGCACTTTGGGAAGACGGCGTTTATGGGACGTGTCCGCAGCGTTTATCAGCGGCACACTGGCTCTGTACTGTCGCCGCTGAGTGCGTTTCTGCTGCTACAGGGCATTGAAACGGTCGCGCTACGAATTGACCGGCACGTGGAGAACGGAAGAAAAGTCGCCGAGTTTTTGCGCGATGATCCCAGGATCGAGTGGGTCAACTACGCAGGATTCCCTGCAAGTCCTTATCATGCGCTTGCGCAAAAGTATCTGTGTGGCCGTGCCTGCTCACTGATGACGGTCGGGCTCAAGGGCGGATACGAGGCTGCGGTTAGATTTCATGACGCGCTCAAGCTTGTGACGCGGCTTGTCAACCTGGGTGATGCCAAGTCATTGGCTTGCCATCCGGCCTCGACAACGCATCGACAGATGTCGCACGAAGAACAACTTAGTGCTGGGGTCAAGCCGGAGATGATCCGGCTCAGCATTGGGATCGAACACAGCGAAGACATTATTGCAGACCTTGATCAGGCCCTTGGCGCCACCATCTAGGTCGATCCATCTCCCCCGAGTGGTTCAAACCAGTACCCCGGAGATATCTATGCCTGTTTCCTTGAATTCAAATCTGCCTGGCGACCCGAAGTCTTGTACGAAAGGGCTCTGCGCGAACCCGTCTGCAGGCTGTCTGGATAGGTTAAGCAAGACACTCAATATTGGATTGATCAACAATATGGCGAACGGGGCTATTGAGGCAACCGAACGCCAGTTCCTTTCGCTCCTCGAGTCGGCCTCTGAGGGCTTCTCGATCAACCTGTCGTTGTATTCGTTGCCGGGGGTGCCTCGGAGTGAAGCAGGCGAACAACATATCCGGACCTTCTATTCGAGTACTGAAAACCTTTGGAACACGAGTCTCGACGGGCTGATTGTGACCGGAAGAGAGCCGCTGACTCCGAACCTGAGGGACGAACCATACTGGGAGAGTTTTACAAGGGTCCTGGAGTGGGCGCGCGACAACACTCACTCGACGATCTGGTCCTGCCTGGCCGCGCACGCTGCCGTGCTCCATCTCGATGGCGTCAGCCGAATCAGGAGTCAACACAAGCACTTTGGCATCTTCGATTGCGAACAATTGTCGGATCACACATTGACTTCGGGGGCGCCCTCGCGCTTTAAGCTCCCGCATTCCAGGTGGAATGGTCTCTCCGAAGACGAGCTGACAGCTTGTGGCTACAAGGTTCTCACCCGCTCTGCAGATGCCGGCGTCGATACGTTCGTTAAGCAGCAAAAAAGCCTCTTCGTCTTTTTCCAAGGCCACCCGGAATACGAATCCAATACTTTGCTGCTCGAATACCGCAGAGATGTCGGGCGATATCTCAGGGGAGAAACGGACACTTATCCCTTGATGCCGCGGAGTTATTTTGACCCGCAAACTGCAAACGCACTGGCGGCATTGCAGGAACAGGCCTTATCCTGCCGGCGACCGGAGTTGCTTACAGATGTTTCAAACGTCTTGGCGGAGACGAGCATCGAGGACACGTGGCACTCGACCGCTACGTCTATCTATAGAAACTGGCTGCAGTACATGGCCGCGCAGAAGAACCTGCAATTGAAGAACAGTGCAGCCACGCTGGCTGCAGCCAGCATGGCTGGTTCTGCGTCAGTTGTAAGCGCAGGCACCGGCATGTTGGTCAGAGTCGAGAGTCTCGCCGCAATAAGTTGAAATTGATAAAGCGCGATATTCGAGGCGCCCGTAGTTCAAGATATCCCAGCGCCGGTGTCTTTTATAGCGTCGGTGTCTTTTATGAGGACGTCAACTTGGGTCTAAGGATTTATTTCCCAGACGGGTGCTGTTTATTCTCGAGTGCCATCACTGCGTACGCGGTCGCCGCATCACTCATGAATCGCCCCATATCGCTTTCCGGATCCCGCCGTCCATTAATGGAGTAAGCCCGCCAGGCGCCGTCGCTACCCTGATGCCGCTGAAGCCAATCGAGCCCACGTTTCACCAATCCATCCTGTTGGCTCATTCCCGACGCCTCCAGTGCCATTACGACCAGAGCCGTCGCATACCCATCGCTCGTTACCGGACTCGTCATCTCGACGAGCTCCTGTTTTAGCCGCTTCAACTGGTTATTCTCTAACTGACTCCTGGGGTCGAGTGTGGCCAGACTCCAGCCACCGTCGGCCTGCTGATGCTTTTGAATCGCCTCCAGCAGCGTCTTTCGCTGGTCTTCTGTCAGTAGTCCGGACACTTTTGCAGACAGCCACAGGACGTATAGCTGGTTCATCAAGGGTTGGCTTGCATAATGCCCACGCAGATACTGCTTTAGCAGCTCCATGTTCTCGCGAATCCCCGGCTGATTTGCATACTCATCCGGAGCATTTTCAATCGTTAGCATGAATAGCGCGGCGCCCTGATAGCCAGACTCCGAAGACTCCCACGGAGATAGATGGAAGTCCTGCCATCTCCATCCTCCGGCATTTTCACCTGTCATTTGCTGCAATGCCCATGCCTCATCCAAGGATGTTCGAGTGATTGGCCGCAGATGACCATTCCTGGTGTCATAGCTTGTCAGGATTACGGCGTTCAATAGTGCTTCGGTAGCATGAGACTCTGCAGTCTTGCCTGGTCCGTCTACTTCGTCGGAGTAAAACGGGACCATCTCGGACCAGTGGCCTACCCGTTTTTCCACGTTGTCCATCAGGACCTTCTGGGGCGCAGGCATTTCCGTCGCGTGCAACTCCTGACTCAGCGCCGGGCGTATCATCGCATATGGCACAACCGTATGGCAGGAGATGCAGACCGTTCCATGATCCATCTGCGCCGCTGGCCAATACTGCCACCAGATCTCACGACGATCAAGATAATCTGCCGCCGCCTGAGGACTCCAGCTTTTCAAATAGGTTACGGGGGGGGGTTCGGCAGCCGCGCGCACTCTGGTTGCTCTCCACAAACCAATCCCCACGACGCTCACCGCCAGCACCAGGCAGATATACAAAATCCTACATCTCATCGTGGATTCTCCACTTTACTTACAATACCCGAGCGCCCGTAGTCTTCAGCGCGGGAAAGGGAAGACTGATTGCTGGGGTGATCCGAGTTGTGCTGCTCTTTGGCGTGCAGGCCAAGAACAAAATTCTGTGTTATACCTCTTCGGCGACGGGAACACTTTCTGGATCAGAGATATCTTCAACGCTGACAAAGGGAGTGAAGGGAGAGGCCTCGGAGCGTTGATACTTAGGCTGCCACCGCAGGTTGGTCTTGTTGATGCGCGCTTCAAATTCGGCGAGATCGTGCTTAAGAGTCTTCTCGGCACGCAGCAGGCCAACCTTATTGATGATGACCGCAACGCCGCCGACAGTGAGCCGCTCGAGCAGGCGCGCTGTCCGCTTCAATTCCGCCTTCTTAGTCTTGGCCGACTCACCGACCAGGATGGTAACGTCAGCAAACCGCGCCAGGTACTCGGTCTCGGCCGAGGTAAGAAGCGGCGCCGCGTCGATCAGCACGATGTCATACTCGTTGGTCAGCTCCTGGAAGGCTTTGGCCATGAAGCTGGTCGCCAGCGGCAAGATATTCGAGTTGAAAGGCTGGGGCACGACGGTGGACAGTAGTTCAGCTCCCGTTCCGGCGTGCGCATCCGTCCTTCGGCCCGCATCGGTCAGATTGACAGTGGCATAGGCAACTGGATTCGTGTTGCCGGAGGCGTCAATGGTCAGGGTCTTTCGACCGAGCTTGGCAAGTGTGCTGCCCAGGTGTCCGACAATGGTGGTGGTTCCTGCACCGGAACCGATGCCGGTTACGACAAAGGTTCTTACTCCGGCAGCATGAGCCGCGTGGTCGATACCCGCGGCAAGGCGCAATGCGCACTCGTCGTAGACCAGCTGGGTGACTTCGCGATCATCGAGGAGTGCGCCAATGGGCGAGAAACCCATGACCGCTTCGACATCGCCGCCAGTGTAGAGATGCGGATCCAGCAGATCGAAGAGCACAGCCGAGGCGATTCCCATGAGTATCGAGATGGGAAACAGCAGCGGCAGAAACTTGCCCACCTTGCTGGGCGCGGGGGCGAGTGGCCTCATTGCCGGCTGAAACAGATGCACGGATCCAGGAGAGCTGCCCTCAAGCTCAAGGTTGCCGATACGATCATCAACGGCGTTGTAGCGCAACTGCAGCCGCTCGATATCCGCCTTGATTTCATCGGACCGCTGGAATTTCGGCGCGGCGGTGGCGGCGGCGGTGGTCCCATGTTGTAGATCGTGGAGCAGGCTGGATTCGACTGCCGCCGCTCTATTCACTTCGGCGTGCAGCTTCTCTTCGAGGCGAGCAGCAGCCTTGGCGCGCAAGCTCGACTGCATTTTTTGCAGCTCGGCCTCAGTTTCAGTGAGCTGCTGTTCGGTCTGTTTCCTGAGAGGATTGTTGGGAGTCAACCCGGCGAGTGTCCCCAGCAATTCACTCCGCTTCTGGCCCAGTGAGGTCTTGAGAGCCGTTAGCTGTGGATCACTCGCGATAATTTCGTCGGCAGCGGCACTCAATGCGGAGTTGGGGGCCGACGTATCGCCGTTCTCGATGGCGGAAAGCTGAGCTTCAGCCTGGATGCGCTGCTCATGAGCTTTATTAAGCTCGCCACGCATCATGCCGAGTTGGCTGTCGAAAGGATTCCCATCCTCGCCGCCGCCCACAATCGCCACACCCAGCGACTTGGCGATGTCAGCCTGCTCCTGGAGCCGCGCATCGAGTTCCGACTGTAGGCGGGTCCGCTCCTGGCGTAGATTTTCCAGGCGCTCATCGCGCCCATAGAACTCTTCGTCCTTGGCTTTCTCGATGTAGGTATTGGTTACCACATTCACAATCTCGGCCAACCGGTCGGGTCGAGCACCCATCAGGCTGATCTCCACCTGGTAGGTGTTGCCTACACGCGAAATGTCCAGAGCACTCTGCAAACGACCTACTGCGGATTGCTCGCTCTCAAGTGACGGTCCCCAGGTGCCAGGAGGTAATTTGCGGATTGCGTCCGCGATTACGTCATACCGAGTAATTGTGTGCATCTCCTCCTGGATATAGGTTTCGTATTGGTACTGTTGCTCGCGGTCGTCAGTGAGGGTCTTGGGGAAGTTAGGCGAGACATAAATTGTGCTCGTAGCGGAATAGAAGGGTTTGTGGCGCAGTATCACCGCCAGGCCAAGGCCGCAGGTCACAATGGCAACCAGGCTCGCCGTGATGGCGTGTAACTTGATGCTCCTGAGAACATTGATCTTCATTCCGCCGCCGGCTGACGCCGATGGCCGAGGCTGGGGAGCCATCGGCGCTTGTTGCGGTTCGATTTGGCGTGGGGCTATATACATGCAGTAAGAGTCCTAGAAATCGTGCTATACCTAAGCAGAACTGAACTACAAAGCCGCGCTGCGTTCGTCTGCAAAAACCAAATACTTTCCATTCGCTAAAAGGCGGCCATTGCTCCCAGGGTCATCAAGCTGGTCATGGGGCTTACTCTTTGAAAAAAGTAGGTTACCTTCTCGAAGCCGCTCTTTGGTATCACGATTACGTCGCCTGGCTTAAGGCTGACCTCTGATATCCCTGCGGGTGTCATCAGCTGCTTCCAATGGAGGACTCTGGAAGTGTTGGAAGCTTTGTCGATGATCTGAATATTCGGTGTAGACCCTGCGCCCTCACTCAACCCTCCCGCCTGCGCCAAGACGGACGGCAGAGTGGATTCGGGTGTGAGGGGGATCGCGCCCGGGTTCTTGACTTCGCCGAGCACGGTGACGAACAAGTCGGCCTGCGATGGAATAAAGACGATGTCGTTGCGGCGCAGCCGTATGTCCGCCATGGCGCTACCGCTGCGCAACAGCGACCGGAGATCGACCTCCATCACTTGGTCGTTTCCGCGATAAATCATGCAGCGATCGGGTAAGCCATCCTTGTTCGATGGGGTGGACTGGAGTCCTCCGCGGGAGACGGCGTCAAGTAAGGTCGGGGTAGTGTCGAAATCGAAGACCCCCGGATGTAGCACGTTGCCCAGCACAATGACGCGATTGGAGCCATATTTCTCGATGTTGACGGTAACGGTGAGATTTGTGTAGTCGGCCGAAAGCGCGTCGACGATGGCCTTAGCTGCGGCTGGGCGGGTCAGATTTGCCACAAGCATCGGTCCGGCAATGGGCAGCGTGATGCGCCCATCAGGACCGACAATGTACTTCTTGGATAGTTCCGGTCTGCCGGGGAAGTCCAACGAGATTTCATCGCCGGCGCCGAGCGCGTACTCTTCATCGGCCGAGGGTTCAAAGTTCTTGAGCTGTTTCTCGGGACTCAGCTTCAGTTGCGGCGTGCCGGCTACTTGGTCCGGAGCGGTTACCGCGGTCGGCCCCTGTTGCGCCAGCAGCGAGAACGCGCTCAAGCTCAAGGCCAATCCAATGCTTGCCGCTCGAGTTGTCCAAACTGCGAATCTCATAAATGCCAGACCTTTCGGTGAATCCGAACCCCTGTGGCGCGACGAGCCGCCCTAGTTCATGCCAGTATTCCCAATCATGCCGCGAACCCAAAGATTAGGAAATACTCCTAAAGTTGGAGTCACGGTTGGTGCGAATCCATGTGGCCTTTTCTCTCGATCCGCGTAGAACCGCCGGGAGAAGACGGAGCTTCCACACGATATAGAGCGGCGCCATGGCCAGCATTCCCAGCGTTTTCAGAACATCCGGCCCGCTGGCAGCGGCGACCAGGACGTGGGCGGCGATTACCAGAAGCGAGGCCACGGCATAGATGCGAATCCCGGCTACCGGCACGCAAAGTGCCAGCAGAAGCGCGAAGACGCCGTAGGCCATCGGCAAACCAGCTATGTCGAAGAGAGGTTCGGACAAGCGAATGCGTCCGCGTAGAAGCTGTTTGAGCAGGGGCCATGTCCAAGTCCGAGCCACGTGGAACCTGCCCCCTTCCCATCGCGAATGCTGGACCTGTTCGCCTTGCTTTGAGACAGGGAGTGTAGCCGAAACCTGCGCAGTCTCGAGAAAGCGCACCTGTTTCCCGGCCAGGACCATAGTGATGTGGTACTCCAGGTCTTCGACGACAGAAAACGCACCATAGGGGACGTCGCGCAGAAGGCTTCGGCTAAGGGCGAAGCCATTGCCGAAAATACCCGTGGAAAGGCCCAATCTCTCGCGACCGCGAGGCCGTATGACATTGAATCCACGCAGCGCCAGAGCTGCAAGCCGGCTATTGGACTTCTCCGTGGAGCTCTCCATCTCATATCGGCACTGCACAGCGTCTGCGCCCTTTGCCAGGAGATGCTGAACGGCTGGAACGAGATTCTTCGACACGATCGAATCTGCATCGATTACCAGGACCGCCTTGGCCTGGCTGGCGAGCGCGTACTCAAACCCATGGCGCAGGGCGAAGCCCTTGCCGATAGACGCCAGATCATCATAGATCAGAACTTCGGCGCCTGCCTTGCGCGCCTGCTGTGCGGTGGTATCGGTACAGTTGTGGGCGATCACGAAAATCCCTATGTTGGTCTTGGAGGTGCTCTGGGAGGCCGACTCGCGCACGCTCTTGACACACCTGGCGATCAGGAACTCCTCATTGTGCGCCGGTATGACGATGGCTAGTGGAAATCCGCTCACCGGCAAATCCTCATCCCGCCGCCCCCGAACCGGCAGTAATGCGGCAGTCGTCACCAGAGCCAATTCAAGAACAAGAGGCAGGGTGACGGCCACGAGCACCAGGCCAAGAAATAGGTAGAGGAGATGAGTCATAGCGAATGCGCCTTTCCATCGGCGATCGAACGAGTATCCGCGGTACGCGATACGGACCGGGCGAGTTATGGGACCGCAACCGTAGGGCAGCACTTTCCCTGCCCCGCGGCTCTATCCTACCGAAACCTTAAATCCGTAGCGGGATACGTGGCTGAAGCCAGCGCCGAAATCGAGCTGCAGGCCCTGGTCGCCAGCCGCCATCCTCTGACAGACTTCCTGCAGCATCTCCACGCGGACCTGCACGGAATTGCCAGTTTTGCGGCGGATGGACTGAATGGTAGGCATCTGCTGCGTGCGATGATCGGCTTTGGCGATCCTGTAAAGGGCGTCACTGACGCTCGAAGTCGTCTTGAAGCAGCTATCCAGCCTTGAACTGCGCAGAAGACGAACCAGGTGGGGACGCATTTCGGCAAGCCATAGATGAAGCTTACGCCGCTGCATCGAAGCCATGAGCTGAACGAGTGAACCGAGCGTGTTCGGCCCGAAGTAGCCGCTCTCGGCCATATTCAGGACAATGTGCATTCCGGCGTCACTGGCATTGCGCGTGTAGCTCTCAAAGTCGGCAAGCAGTCGTCCGGTGAGATTCCCCTGGATGGTAATGATCTCAGTGTTCCCTACC
This sequence comes from Silvibacterium sp., assembly GCA_049588475.1. Taxonomy (GTDB): domain Bacteria; phylum Acidobacteriota; class Terriglobia; order Terriglobales; family Acidobacteriaceae; genus Silvibacterium. The sequence continues at coordinate 43,714 of JBAVYX010000261.1, forward strand.
CTGTTGCTGAAGATATTGGAAGGACCGGTGGTTCTTGGCTGGGAAGCAGTGGCTGCCATCTGCTGCGGCAAGTAGCGGCCTAGAGTGATCGCGTCGCTTATATACCGCCCAATCAGCCGCCGTGGTTCTTGGGCAGCGCGGAAAAACCACTCCATACCGCTCTTCTGCATCCAGCGCGGCGCGCGCGTCAGCTTGCCGGCGATCATGTCCAGTGAACCGCCGATACCGATCGAGACGGGCACATTGAGGCGATCGCGGTGCATTGAGAGCCACTTCTCCTGCTTCGGATTTCCGAAGGCGACCAGAAGAATATCCGGCTGGGCCTGCTCGATGCGTTGCAGGATCTCTTCGTGATTCATCTCCTCGAGCGGGCGGGACGGCGGAGAGTAGCGTCCCACGATGCGTAGTCCCGGATAACTTTTCTGCAGTTGCTCTGAGGCGCGCTGCGAGCTCTTTTCGCTGGCCCCGAGCAGATAGACGCGATAGCCGCGCCGCGCTGCAAGTTCCGCCAACCGAGGCACCAGGTCGATGCCACACACACGCTCCTTTAATTCGGAACCCATGAGGCGGGCGGACCAGAGGATGGGCATGCCATCGGGGACGACCAGCGAGCAGGAGCAAAGAATGTTCTGCAACTCCTGATCGTGGATAGCGTGCATCAGAAAGTCCACGTTGGCTGTGGCTACCTGGTGGAAGCCGCCTCCATCGATCTTTTCCTCGATGATCTTTACGGCCTCATCCATGGTCACGTTGTTGAAGGGCACACCAAGAACAGCTACAGAATTGGGACTTGTACCAGGCATAATTGCAAAAATCCTCAATACTTCAATCAGTCGAACGTTTGGACTCGGGGGAGCCGATAGGTCTTTTAGGCGACCAAGGCCTCTTAAACACTTAAAACTTCTTACAAGCGAACCGAACCATTTGCTTCAGTCATCTTTTCGTGAACCCAGGTCCCGTAGGCCGCTGGAATTGCTGCTGCTGGAGGAGAATGTTAAGGGTCCGCGCGTCTGCAGCAGAAAACGCTTCAGTGATTCTGCAAATCCTTCGCAATCTCTTGAGGAGCTCCATCAGCTGAGAATCTTTCGTCGCTGATCTGCATTCTGTGAAAGAGCCATTCCGGGTCGCTCTGCAAAATTGTCGCGATCTGTTCGCGGATGTCGCCGTTTGGTTCACGGAATCCGTTGACGATCCTGCTCAGGTGGGCTTCATCGATGCCGAGCATTCTCGCCAGTCGATTCTGCCGAATCCCAGTGGTGTAAATTCGCAATTTGAGGTTCGGATAGATGTCTCGACTAAGACTCATGGTCGTAATTACCCTTTATGATCTGAACTCTGCTGGTTACTCTTGGGCCATGCCACAGCAATGGCTTAACCTGGTAAATGCAATCGGGATGCCAAAGCGGTGTGAGGTCGATTTGGCAACATATTGTTGATCTCTAAAGAGAATCGGGCCGTAAATGTAATCCCAATAAGTCTCTAAAGTTCCCAAAAAGTTTGAAGAGTTGATAAGGCCGGGCGAGTTGGATGGCAAAAGAGCCCTTGTTGAGTGATTCCGGAGGTAACCTAGCAATGGGTACTTAACCGTGCATACCGTTTCGGTATTGGTAATTCCCACAAAAGTGGCTTTGTTCAGAAACCAGGGTCGGGCTATGATCCGGAATACTGATTCAATTTGTCGTGCTATGTGACCTCACGACTTTTGTGCACACTGCACTTCTTGTCTTCGATTTTTCTCGACCTCTGCGCGGGGTATTATGTCCAGTCTTATTGTGTTAATTGGCGAGAATCCGCAAGCCCATGAGCCGCTGATCCAAAGCCTGAAATCCGATGGATACAGCGTGCTTCCGGTAAGGACGCTGCCCGAGGCTCTCACGCATCTTCGGAATCCGGCTTTTACGGTAGCGGCGGTTATTTCGAACGTGGGTATGCGCCGTCAGCAGGACTTGGACACCATGCTTGAAATATGCGCCTCGCGGCCGCATCTGCCATTGATCCTTGCCGTGAATGAGCTGGATGACCTGCATAGCGAATTTCGCAATTCAATACGCGGCCTTCATATTCTGAAGACTTCGTTTGCGCACCCGGATTCTTACCGGTCAATTCAAGAAGTTATTGATTCAGTTAGATCTTCGGTTATTCCAGACCATAACCACAGCTGGAACGAGGATCCCAACCCGGAGCAACAGACCCGTGTTCTGGCCGCCGACCTGCCAAGCCCTGAGGTTCAACACTATTCGGAGTCGTTCCTGTCGCGGGTAGGGATGGCCGACGTCCCGGTGCTCTTGCACGGAGAGACAGGAGTGGGGAAAGAAGTCATGGCGCGCCGCTTGTGCGCATTCTCCTCACGCGCCAACAAACCCTTTCTGAAATTGAATTGCGCAGCGTTGCCTTCGGAACTGATCGAGAGCGAACTGTTTGGATATGAGAAAGGCGCTTTCACGGGCGCAACCATCGACAAGCCAGGCAAGTTCGAGCTCGCCCAGGGCGGAACGATTCTGCTCGACGAAATCGGCGACATGGATATTCGGCTGCAGGCCAAACTTCTCCAGGTGTTACAAGACGGCGAGGTCCAGCCGCTGGGCAGCCGCCGCATCATTAAAGTAGATGCGCGGGTGATGGCGGCCACGCACCGGGATTTGCGCCGGGCAATTGAAGGTGGGACGTTTCGCGAGGATCTTTATTACCGGCTCAACGTTATCAGTATCGTGATTCCGCCACTGCGCGAGCGTCAGCAGGAGATTCTTCCCTTGGCAGAGGTGCTACTGCGCAGGCACTTGCCGCCCGGGGCAACAGCGCCGGTTCTTACCAAGGAATTGCAGGCGGCGATGCTCGAATACAATTGGCCGGGCAATGTGCGCGAAGTAGAGAATGTGATGCGCCGCTACCTTGTCTATCAGGACGCCGACATGTTGATACGGGAGTTGGTGCGCTTAAACTCGGCTCCAGCTGCGTTATCCGACAGGCTACCGGAACCCAACCATGCCAATGGAAACCTTTTAACCATGGACCATCTCGAGCGGAGTTCGCGACAGGCGGAGACCAAGCTGTTGCTCGAGGCCCTGGGAGCCACACGATGGAACCGGCGGCAGGCCGCGGCACAGCTGAACATAGAGTACAAGGCCTTCCTCTACAAGCTGCAAAAATATGGCATTGTCGAGACGAAGGTGAAGCGCGGGGAAGTCGGCGCTTAAGGGTGAGTGTGGACGCCTTGCATTCAGCGATCCACTCGCCTGGGGTAAGGAGCCTGTCTTGTTTGTGAATCTCCGTGAGGATTTTCGCACCTATGACCGCCAATGGTCCCGGCAGGGGCTCTGGGTCATGGTCGTCTATCGTTTTGGGCGATGGCGCTACACCATTCGCCGGCGCTGGATGCGGCTTCCTTTCTCCTTTATCTATAAATTACTAAAACCTTTTTCCGAGATCCTGACGGGCATTGAACTGCCTTGCGAGGCGACGCTTGGCAAACGCTTCCGCATCGATCATTTTGGCGGTATCGTGATCAGCGGAGATGCGGTCTTCGGCGACGATTGCGTGATTCGCAATGGCGTCACGGTGGGATTGCGCCATACAGGAGTTCGCGGTGCTCCGATTCTCGGCAATCGCGTCGATGTGGGAGCCGGTGCAAAAATCCTGGGAGCGATTCGGATCGGCGACGATGTTGCGATCGGAGCAAATGCCGTCGTCCTCAAGGATGTACCCTCAAATTCCATAGCCGTAGGAATTCCGGCACGCATTCTGCCCCGCAGGGTCCAGGAAGTTGCGGTGGAGGAAATTCCAGACACTGGAATCGTTGAGGTCCATGTTTGAGAAAAAGTCGTAAATCGCTGCGGATTGCTGGCGTGGGTCTGTGGGAGCAGTGGAAAGAGGTCACAAAATGACTGCGCCCGCTATTTCTGTCGTGGTCATCGGGCGGAACGAAGGCCAAAGGCTGGTGCGATGCCTGGAGTCGATTCACCGTATCCGTGGCTTTGAAGACAAAAGCATCGAGATTATCTATGCTGACTCAGCCTCGACCGATGGTAGCCCAGAGGTTGCTGCAGCACATGGCGCACAGACAATTGTCCTCCACGCAGAGCGCCCGACGGCCGCTCTCGGCCGCAATGCGGGCTGGAGGGTCGCCAGGGCGGAGTTCGTTCTTTTCCTCGATGGCGACACGATCCTGCACCCGGATTTTGTGAAGGCCGCTTTAGAAGCGATGCTGCAGGATGCATCGATCGCCGCGGTGTGGGGCCATCGGCGCGAAATTCACCCGGAAGCTTCGATCTACAACCGCATCCTCGATCTGGACTGGGTATATGCGCCCGCGATTACCGAGTTCTGCGGCGGAGACGTGTTGATTCGCCGCAGCGCCCTCGAAGAAGTGAACGGTTATGACAGCGAACTGATTGCCGGCGAGGAACCAGAGATGTGTCGCCGAATGAGAGCCCGCGGCTATCGTATCCTGCATATAGACCACCCTATGACAGGACACGATCTTCAGATGACGCGCTGGAGCCAATACTGGAAGCGTGCCATTCGCTCCGGTCATGCCTTCGCTGAGATATCCCAGCGCTTTCGCGATAGCGACGATCCCAGCTGGGATCGCGACCGCAAGCGCAACCTGATGCATGCGGGCTTCTGGATGGGATCGTTGGCGATTGCTGTCGCAGCCAGCCTTCTTCGATTGACGATCCTTCCCCTTGCCCTGTGGGTAGCGCTACTTGTTGCGCTGTCATTGCGTTCCGCGTGGAAAGCGCGGTGGAAGTCGGACAATGTCATTACGTTGTCGCTCTACGGCTTTCATTCCCATTTGCAGCAGATCCCCATCTGTATCGGACAATTGCAATATGCCTTCGATCAGAAACGCGGCAACCGGCGCGCACTGATCGAATACAAGGAAGCCAGCGGCGCCAAAACGAAATAATGTTAGAGAGGAAGCGGCGCCCTCACAAAGTAACATGCGGATCTTGAATCACTTCACCTGGCGGCTTTTCTCTTTTCTTGTTGTCGGGCTTTTTGGCCCCACCTTCGATACAGCGCCTTGAGCCGACTCATCACTCACCTCAGATCTTTGCTGACAGTAAAATAACTCCGCGCCAACTCCCGCAACGTCCGCAGTCCATTTTCTCCGTGGTAGATCGCGCGCAGCAGCTCGTCCAGCTTCCGCGCATCTACCTTGTCGTTCTTGCTGCCCTCTTTCAATAAGGCATTGCGGCGCGGATTGCAGACCACGATTTCCTGCACATGAGGTGACGGATGGCCACTTTACCGCGGCTGTCATTTTCGGCGGAACGGTGGAACCAACGATGTTCTAACCGCCTCGGCACGTCGACATACCGGTCGAGATCGAGGCGCAGAGCAAAGGTGGAAGTTGAGAAGCGCCCCTTTAGTGAGCCTTCGGTTTAAAGGATATGAATGGCCATTTCAGAACCGGGTCGTAGTACGCGAGCGAGAAATCAAACTGGTCCATTTCTGAACTCATGGTCTCCCACCCCAGGCTGTTGCGAAGATACTCCCGTATTTCGGCATCGGTCTTCGGCGGATTGTCTGTGGCCATATATCCAAAGCCGGCGATCGTATTGATCCCTCTCGAATATGCAAGCGAAAGCATGCGGCCCGCCCGGTGCGCCCTCTGCGCTTCGACGTCAGTCGCAAATGCAAATCCGTGCATATTGGGAAAATCGAGCAGGAAAGCGGTGATCCCATCGTCCACATTGATAATGCCCGTGATCCCATCCGCACGAAGCTCCTTGCCAAGTTCATACCGCCGCGCCCAGAACTGGGACTCGTTTCCGCCCGGGCTCGGGTAGACGATCGACGCGTAGTATTGCGAAGCTGAGAACAGCATCATCATTACGTAGATGGTCACGATTCCATATTTGGCGACTGGAACTTTATCTAGGTCTCCCCACGGTTTCTGCAGAGCCAACGCCCCCAGCACGCTGAGACAAATTGCGATGAAGATGTAATACCAGTCTGATTGATGCCAGGGATGAACGTTCAGAAAGTTGTAACCCGTTTTGAACAGGATGTAGAGACATATCGCGAACAACACTGAGGACTCCGGCCGCTTCCTCTGGTATTTCCAGATTGCCAGCGCACCGAAGGCTGCTGCGAGAAACGGATAGGTAACTTCCACGAACCGGAAACTGTTGGAAAAGACCATGGATCCTTCTGATTCCTTTTTCGTCAGGAAGGCCTTCAAATCCAGAATGGGCGGAAAGTGAACTGCGGCGGTCAGGTAAGCGGAGAGAAAACCAACGAAACCTGATTTGGTGCCGCCGCTGAGCGGCATGGCCGCGCCTACGGTCAGTTTGTTGTAAAGCAAATAGCAGAGAATCGCGATGGTGCTTGGGCCGGCGATCCAGAGACCGGCTGTGATTCGCTTTCTCTTGGATGTTTCGAAGAAAAGCAGGGCAACCAGAAATGCCGGAAGAATGAAGAAGTCATCCAGCCGTGTCAGGATAAGAAACGGCAGGACGAACCCCAGTGCCCGGTACGCAGTGATTGGCTCGAATGCCCTCCTAGCCGCAGCTCCGGTGAATTGGCTCAGCACAAAGAAAAAAATACCTCCAAAAAGTACCGAGAACGCTGACTCCATGCCATCCAGCGCCGCCCATATCGAGAGATTATTGATGTGGACCCCAATGACGATGTAGTACAGTCCGGGCACAAGCAGCAGACCCAGAAAATATTGATTGGTCATACGGATGACAGCCGCGCTTGCCAGGATAATTCCCACGGTTGTGGCGGCCAGAGCCAGGAACATCACAGCGATAGCCTGACTCTCGTGACTCTGCAAGTGCAGAATGAAAAACATGCTTCGGATGGCATATTGCCAGAGAGGATGGAAGCCATTGGTTACGTGCACGCCATCGTAGGTGTAGATGTGCGATATATTTGCTTTTCTGGCAATAGCCAGATAGTGATACGAATCGCCGGTCAGTGACCTGATGATGATTCTTGGGCCAAGAGCCAACGCGGCGTACAGTAGTGGCCACGCAACCGACAGCCCGGTCAGGACAGCCACCAGCCATACCGCTAATATGGGCTTTGGCTTTTCTAATATGGGCTCTGGCTTTTCGATGGAATTTGTACGCTGGCTACTTCCCAAACTACTGATCACGTTCATAGATTTACACCTGCATGAAATGCCACTGCCGCCAATGCAATTCCATTCCGAATCGATGGCCACTGCGGATATCCGTAGAGCGATCGCTCATCGCTTTGCGGGGCAAATTGGCTACCGGTCTGAACCTGGAAACTGCCATGCCCTTCTGGGTGGGCTCGACGAATCGTCAGCCATCATGCTACATGATCTTTGCCACGAGCTTTGTCCATTCTGACAAGGTTTCTAGAGAACCCAGCAGTCGCCGTCCGAAAGGGTTAGCACCCAAATCTCCAGCGATGTGATCTTGAACAGGCAGGTCCGTGAAGGCGTGCTGGCTTAATTCCGCCGATTCGTTTGCAGTTCAGATCAGAGGGTAAGACCAGGCGAGAGTGTCTTCCATTACCGCCCGCAACCCTGCCATCACCGCGCAGGTCGTTTCCTCTTTCGCCAGCTGGGCGTAATAGATTTCGCTGGTGGCATCGTCCAGGATCGCGATTCGGTCGTGCCAACGCTCATCCTGAGCCACCTCGATATATGGAAGCACGAAGCGGAAATAAATAACGATGGCCGCTTGGAAGCTATTTCTGGTGATCCTTACCCATTCTCTAATGGAGGAACGCATGATGGGACATAAAGTGGTGGTGATGATACGCAGCAATTGTCCAAGCTGCAATAATTGCGAGCCAAAACAAAAGCAATACGAGCACGATTGCCCTGGTTTTTTTCTGCATCTTATCCGTGTCCGCCGTCGAATTCTACCACACCCCAATTCTGCCTTTAATGCGGGTTCGATCCATTAAACACCTGGAACTCGCTGATAGCTGCTTGTCCTGAGAGTGCGAGCAGCTTCAGCCGCACACCCTGCGCTGTTACCGGCTCGAAGATGTCGATCTTCTTGTGCCCGATGGCATAAGCATGCACCACTTGCTTCCACGCGCCATTCGTAAGAACCTCAACCGAATATTCCTCTACGTGCTGCCCGTCGTTTAGCCTCTCCATCGTCATCACCCGGTCGAAGGTTAGCGGGTGAGAGAAAGCGACTGTAAGCGTTGGAACACTCCCGTCTTCGGGTGCAGGCCAAAAAGTACTTTCGTCGCCATCAAGTGCAAATTCCGCATCCTTGCTCACAGCATCGTGATGCAGCGCGAGATTGTTCCCGTACACCGTCCTCACCCTGGCTCCAAACTCGGCTAGCCGCGCAACATCCGCGGCGGGAATCTTTCCCGTGCGATCCGGCGCCAGTCCCAGCATCAGTTGCGCTCCGCGGCCCACCGTGTTGTTGTATACGTCCATCAGCTCTTCGACGCTCTTCAGCGTCGTGCCGGCATTAGGATGCCAAAACCACTGTTCTCTGTGCAGAGGCGTATCCGCCTCTACTGGCCGCCAGCGAAGATACCCGGCGCGATCGACGACATTCCAGTTTTCAAAAGGAACCTTGCCGCTCTCTGTGCCTACCCATCGCAGATCAGCATATTTATAGAGGGCTACATCGGCAAAGATCATCGCATCGGGTTGATAGGTGCGCAGATGTTCGACAATGGTGTCGAAATCATATTTACGGTTGCCGCTGCCCGCACCATCGAGCCAGAACTCCTCCAGAGGCCCGTAGTTCGTCGAGAGCTCTTCAAGCTGCGCCAGGTAGTACTTGTCGTACTCTTCCGGATTAGAATAGCGAGGCTCGTGGCGGTCCCACGGAGAAAGATAGACTCCGAAGCGCAGACCGTGGCTGCGAGCCGAATCCGCTGCCATGCGGACCAGATCGCCCTTGCCGTTTAGCCAAGGACTATTCTTCACCCCATACTCTGTCTGCGCGCTGGGCCAGAGCGCAAAGCCGTCATGATGTTTCGCAACGAGGACGACGTAGCGAATGCCGGCTCCTCTTGCCGCTTCCATCCACTGATCTGTATCCACGTGTTCGGGATTGAAGACCGGCGGCGACGCGGTGCCGTCTCCCCACTCGCGATCAAGGAAGGTATTTGTTCCGAAGTGGATGATCGCGCCCATCTCAAGACCTTGCCAGTCGAGCTGCTGCGGACTCGGCTTCATGTCCGTGACGTTCTGCGCTGTGCTGATCAGCGGCAATACTGCGGCCAGGCCAAGAATAGGAATCAGAGCGAGCTGGGTTAGCAAAGCAAGCCTCCGGAAGCCAGGACCTGATAACACTATTAGGGCAGAAACAGCGCGAGTCAATTTTTCCTGTCTAGGATCTGAAGCCAGCTCAGTGAAGGCTTGAATATACTGTCCCTTTACGGGGCGATCTAGAACGGGAGGGAATCGATGTCCGCATCGCGTCGCGACTTTTTGATAGGCCTGGCGGCAGCGGGTTTTGCCGACAGTCTTCCATCCAGGGCGCATGCCAGTATTTCGTCTTACTTCGACACAGGCACGAGTTGTCCCTTTCGTCTTGCGGTCATCAACGATGAGCTAACGCAGGACTTCGACCGCGCGTGCCAGATCGCTTCCAAAGACTTCGGCCTGCAATGGATTGAATTGCGCTCGATGTGGAACAAGAACGTCAGCGATCTCGATGCGAAGGAGATCGCCGAAGCTCGTCGAATCCTTGAAAAATATCAATTGCGCGTGACGGACATCGCTAGCCCGCTCTTCAAGACGGATTGGCCGGGTGCCCCCTTGTCGAAGGAGAGCCCACGACATGACCAGTTTCACGCCGACTTCGACTTCAAGCAGCAGGATGCCCTGCTCGGACGGTGTATCGAGCTGACCAAGGCCTTCAGCACCGACCGCCTGCGCTGCTTCGACTTCTGGAGGCTGGAGGATCAGAAGCCTTACCGTGAAGCCATCAACAACAAGCTGCGCGAGGCGGCGGAAGTCTGCGCTCAGAGCAAAGTCATTCTGCTGCTCGAAAACGAAATGGCCTGCAACACAGCAACGGGAGAAGAGGCCGCCACCGTCCTCGCCGCCATCCCGAACAAGAACTTCATGCTGAACTGGGATCCCGGCAATGCCGGCACTTTCCCCGGCAACACGCCCTATCCTGACGGCTACAACCTTCTGCCCAAGGACCGGATCGGGCATTGCCACTGTAAGGACGTGACGCGCAAGACCGATGGAAAATTCGAGTGGCAGCCGGTGGGCGGAGGCATCATCGACTGGGTCGGTCAGTTCCGGGCATTGCAGCGGGACGGCTATCACTACGCAGTGAGCCTGGAAACTCACTGGCGCGGCGCAGGGACTCCGGAAGCCTCAACCCGCATCAGCATGCAAGGCCTGAAAGACGCGCTGAAGAAGGCCGGAATTACCTGCTAGACAATACCCCTCCCCCACACTGACTTTCTCACCCTTCGCGTAAATCATTCATTCTGTTCAGTTTTCAAAGCTTCTCGCATTGGGGCTCGAGCTCGTTATTCGACCTGCGCCTCCAAACGCACGATGCCTCACGACTCTTGGCGTTGCAATGTCGATCAAGTCGTTTTGAATTCCCCTGAATTCCGCAGTGAATTTCGAATCATCGCGGTCACGGTCATACCTCGACATGGCATCCGCCCAGCGCTTCAGAATGCTCGTGCTCGCTAAGTCACTTCGAATGAAGATCCGGTCATGCAGGATGCGGGCCGACTCCAAACGCGCGTTCGATATCATGCTCTGAACTTCTGGCGACTGCGGCAAATGAGGTTCTTTATGCCGGAGCATGGTAAGAAATGTCGTTGCCAGACTGCTCAGAAGTTCACGGCATTCCTGCTTTCTATTGTCCAGTAGCCATTGCTCCAGCTGCGATTGCCTCGCCATCACTTGAGCGATGACGCCACTGGCAAGTGTCCCGGTAATACCGGCAACAGCCACAATGAGGGTAGCGGTGCTGGCTTCCATAGTTGCTTGAACTCCTGTATCCAAAGAGGTGAAGGTCTTGCTTCGGCTCAACAACCGTACTGAAAGGGGTCTCGTGACTTGGCTGAAAAAAGTCCGACCGCGAGGGAATGGGAGGTCTCTGACCTTGGCGACATCTTACGGTGAAGGGACTGCTGAATCAAGCCACCCGCGGACGAAGACCTGTCCGTGGGGGCCCCGAATCAAGGCGTGCGCCAGCTGCGTACTTTCCTTGAACGAAGATGGGACATTAGGTTACCCGCGTTATATACTGACTTCGTTCGCTACCCTCCATGTCACTAGCAATTCCAAGGGTTTGTTTCATTTAGCGGGTGGGAGCGCAGAAACATCGACGACCATGGACGAGTTCCCCCGCACGACAACCCCCCGAAAGGGGGGAACGGTGGTGTGCGCACGCCACTCAAAGGGGAGAGCTCGTCTTCGGATAGAAGGCTGCCGAGCGATGCTCCGACGTTTGTCGGCACGCCCGGGGTTTCTGGCCAAGCTGGCGGGCCCAGCCGTCTGAGTCCCTTTTCCGCCGATCGTACGATAAGCGACCACCCATTTGGCGGCCAGCAAAGCCTCGAGGCGGGCTATTTGCTGGGGCAGAGATATGAAATTATCTCGCTGCTCGGCGAGGGCGGCATGGGGGCTGTCTACAAGGCCCTGGACATCGAGCTGAATCGCACCATCGCCCTGAAGACTATTCGCCGCGAATATGCCTCAAATCCAGCCATCATCGAGCGCTTCAAACAGGAGCTGATCCTCTCCACCCAGGTCACTCACCGGAATGTTGTCCGCATCTATGACCTGGGCGAAGCGGAGGGCATAAAGTTCATCACGATGGAGTACGTCGAGGGCGAAGACCTGCGTACCCTCATCCATCGGCGAAAAAAGCTGCCCGCCGACGAGACCGTGGAGATCATCCAGCAGGTATGCCGGGCGCTCGAAGCGGCGCACGCCGTGGGTGTGATTCACCGCGATCTCAAGCCTCAGAACGTGATGCAGGACGTGAACGGCCGCATCCTGGTGATGGATTTTGGCCTGGCGCGCACGCTGGAAGGCGATGGCATGACGCAGACGGGTGCGCTGGTGGGGACGATGGAGTATATGTCTCCCGAGCAGGCGCTCTCGAAGAATCTGGATCAACGGTCGGACATCTTCTCGCTGGGGCTGATCTTTTACGAGCTGCTTACCGGGGAGACGCCTTTCCGCGCCGATAGCGCCCTGGCCAGCCTGATCAAACGCACGCAGGAGAGGGCGGTTCCGGTATCGCATCACGACAGCACGATTTCCGGTCCGCTGGATCGGATCGTGAACCGCTGCCTGGAGCGCGACGTCAACCAGAGATATCAGAGCGCTACGGAGCTTCTCGCCGATCTTCATCGGTGGCGGGGCAAGACCTCGTCGGGTTCGATCGTCGTGCCGCGGATCAGCTATTCTCCCCCCTGGCAAACGTGGCTGCGCAGGCAGCAATGGTGGGTGGGAGGCGGAGCAGTCGCGGTGCTTCTGCTGGCTGTCGCCGGGTATCTCGGGATACATTCGAAGTCCGCGAAGCCTGTGACCAAGGAGCAGACGGTAGCGGCGGTCCCGGCGATGTCTCTGGCCATTCTACCCTTCCGCAACTCGTCGGGAGATGCCAAGGACGATTGGATCGGCGCCAGCGTGGCCGATATGCTTAGCACCGACATTGGGCAGTCGGCGCATCTGCGCGCCGTGCCCCCCGATCGCCTGCAGCAGGTGCTTTCGGATTTGCGCATCGGCCCGCAGGCAGCCATCGATCCTGACACGCTGCGCCGGGTGGCCGAATTCAGCAATGCCGACGTGGTCGTGTCCGGACAGTTTTCGCGCTTCGGCGACCAGATCAGGATCGACGCGACCATCCGCGACCTGAAACACGAGCAAAGCGTACCGGTGAAGGCGCAGGCATTAGTGAAGGATCTGCCCGCGGCAATCGACAGCCTTGCCGACTCGGTGAGGAAGAACCTGGCGCTCTCCCCTGACGTGATGAAGGAGCTGAAGGCTCAGTCTTTCAAACCAAGCTCAACATCAGTCGACGCCTTGCGCGAATACAACGAGGGACTGGCGTTGATGCGCGCTGGCAAGAATCTCGACGCGTCAAAGCGTTTTCAGTCGGCTACCACTGAGGATCCGCAGTTCGCGTTGGCCCTCTCGAGACTAGCCGAAGCGCAGGCCGAGCTGGGCTTTGTGAGCGACGCGGAGCAATCGTCCCGCCAGGCAGTGGAACTTTCGCACAGCGAGAATCTGCCGCTGCCGGAACAGTATCTGATCAGCGCAAGCCATGCGCGGATCATGAAGAATAACAAAGAGGCGATCGAGGCTTACGAAAATCTGTCGGCCAGCTGGCCGAGCGATGTGGATGTCCAGTACAACCTGGCCAGCTTATATGTGGCGACTGGCGACTACGCCCAGGCCCGCAAAGTATTTGCAAAGATTCTCGAGGCCGACCCCAAGAATATCAAAGCACTTTGGCAGATGGGGGTGGTTGAGAATGCGCTTGGCAACCCGCAGGCTGCGCTCGACCCGCTCAGCAAGGGGCTGAACCTCGCGATCCAGGTAGATAACCAGGAGCAAAAAGCGCTGATCCTGCTCTCAACGGGCATTTCCTACCGGTTGCTCAACAAGCCGGATGAGGCGCTGCGCAATTACAAGGAATCCATTGCCATTAACGAGAGGCTCGGACAGAAGCGCGGAGTGGCTGCAGCGCTGGACGAGATGGCCAATCTTCAGAAAATGAGCGGGAATTCGGACGCCGCACTGGCCACCTATAATAAGGCGCTGGCATTGTTGCGCGATATAGGGATGAAGGAGGAGATGGGCGACACGCTGCTGGACATGGGCTCGGTCTACCAGGATCGAGGTGACTACGATCAGGCTCTGGACAAGTACAAGGAAGCATTACAGATCCAGCGCGAGATGGGCGACCATGCAGCCGAGGCCCTCGGCCTGACCAATATCGGTTCCATTTACCTGGCAAAGGGAGATACGGACAACGCTCTTACGAATTACCAGCAGGGTTTGCAACTTCGCGAAAAGTTGGGGGTCCCCGGCGACATTGCCATGACGCTGGAAGGACTAGGCGAGGCTTATACCCATACCGGCCAATACGATCAGGCGCTCAACTATCTGATGCGGGCGCTGGAGCTCGCGCGCAAGGTAAGTGATGCCAGGTCGATAGCCCTCGTCTCTCACCAGATCGGAGTGGTGTTTGAATACCAGGGCCGGCTGGGAGCGGCAGTGAAGTCGATGCAAGATGGCGTAAAGGCTTTTCGTGACCAGGGAGAATCAGGGGACGGAATGGCCACATTCCTCACTGATCTTGCCGGCGCCCTGGCCCAGGCCGGAAGAGGCGAGGAAGCCACGAAGCTGCTGAGTGAGGCGGACGGCATCGCCCGCGGATTGAAGAACGATGCCCTGACGGCGACCATCCTAAACACCCGGGGCGACGTGGCCTTCTATATGGGTGATCTGGCGGATGCACAGCATTTCTATCAGATGGCCGCGAAGTTGACGCCTCGCATGAAAGACACCGACACCATTGTGCAATCAAAACTGAACATGGCGAAGGTGGCGATCGCGCAGGGCCGGTCGAAAGAGGCACTCGGCATACTGCGTCCCCTTCTAAATTCTAACGGCGTCACGAGCTCTTATTTAGCGCTGCGCAGTGCAATTGCCTATGCTGAGGCCGAGGTTGGAACCAAGGACTATGCGAAGGCTCAGCGCGATCTCGAGCAGAGTCTGACCGCAACGGAGAAGGCGGGCATGCGTCTCGATACCGCCCGTATCTATTACCTGCTGGGCGAATCGGCAAGGCTCGGAGGAAGCCCGGATAAATCACGGGCTTCCTCCTATTACGGCGAGGCCGTTCGTTTGCTCGATACGATTCGATTAGATCCCGGCGCCGAAAACATTCTGCACCGCGCCGATCTCAAAGCCATCTATGACAACGCGAATCACTTAAAGTAGTGGGCAAGCTTGCGCCAGCGCGGAGTGACGTGTGTAACGCCTAATACTTCAAGATGAGACGTTATTTCGCAATCGGTCCCGATCCGGACTCCGCAGATGCCTCCTCGGATGCTCTAACCTGCTGTAGACGATACCCATCCCGGGTTCGCACATGGTACTTCTGCAGATCCTTGCCCACCAATTTCACGGTGATCGTGCGCCAGCCGCGATTAGTGTTTGGTTGCGGGTAATAGCTGAGAGAGTAAAGGTGCGACAGATCATCGCGGATCGAGGCGAATGCTTTCGTTTCATCTCTCCAGCTCTTGGCGAAATAGGCTTTGCCGCCCGTGGCCTTGCTCATGCGCTCAAAGACTGCTGTGGAGATGGGTTCCAGCTGCGCTTGCTCCGTGCTGACCATGTAAATGATCGTTCCGGTGGACTGTGCCAGCTCGGCCACGTCCTCCGGCGGCACCAGACTGGCATTGTCGGGTCCGTTGGAGAAGACCACGACCACCTTTCGCCCGGTAATCCTGGCCGCATCCTTGACGGTCAACAACAGGCAATTGTAGAGGGCGGCATCGTCTCCTGCGACCGTGTTTCGCACGCCTCGCAGAACCTGCTCGCGGTCAGCGGTCAGCGGCGAGGCCCGCGAAAGATCGCGGCTATACGAATAGAAGGCCACCTTGCTGGCGCTTTCGAGGGAGCGCACGAAACCTGCAATGGCATCCTGAGCGAAGACAAAGCCCCGGTACATGTAGTTACTGGTGTCAAAGAGAATGAAGACGTTGGCATCGGAGTACCGGGACACCGTTACCGGGGGCGGCGCAGCAGCGGGTACCTGGGTACTCTGCTCCACAGTTTCGATCCCAGATGTGACGGTGTCCGTCGCGGCGTCCGTCACGGTACGGGTGGGCTCGTTGCGCGCTTCAAAGGTCGCGATCTTCTCTGGAATCCGATCCTCGGTAACGGTGAAATCCTGAGGGCGAAGACCAGTAACGTAGTCCCCCTTGTGATCGGTAACCGCCACATTGAGTTGGACCAGATTGACGTTTACCCGGAGACGCGTCTCGTTGTCCTGCGCCGCAGTCCAGGCAGAACCCAGAAAGAGACCACTAATTAGCCAGAAGCTGAGATATCTCTTTGCCATAATCCTCCTGTCTCACAACCCATCCGCCCAACCGCATTTGGCCGGGTGCTCACCGCTGAGCAGTTGTCTCTGTCCCAAGCGGCGGTCCGACCTTACCCTGCAGAAAGTCATCGCCCGCTTCGTGCATAGCGCGCACCACGGCGGGCCAATCTTCGTAATCGTCGGCGAAGATCTTCGAAATCATTAAGCGGGTCAGCAGTGGAGATAGAACGTTCAACGTTACCGCTGAATCGCTCCTCTGGTCCGCTAGTCGAGCCCAATATAAGTTGGTGGAGTCCCAGGATTCCCCGAACAGGCGGCTCGAATAACCTGAAAAAGCGGGGAAAGGTTTGACATTCAAGAGTTCGCGACCATAGGTTTGGGCCAATTCCGGATGAGGAATACCGAAGTCCTTCGAGATACGCTCCAGGCTGACCTCTGCCGGGTGCTCATGGGAGAGCTTGTCCAACGCCTGACCTGATACTCCCCAAAGTGCCGTCTCTTGCGGGAATCGTTGGCGAAACTCCACAGCCAGATAGAAGGTGTCTGCCGGCAGAAGCCGAGCAATCTCGGGTGTTATATCTTTCGACTGCAGGGCCTGCTCTACTTGCTCGAGCCGTTGCGGTGACATCCGATCGGAAAGGATAGAGATGACCTTCTCCCGCAACTCTGGATTGCTTGTCGACGCAGCCAGGAGCTCTTCTCCAGACCGTTGATAGAGTGCGACGGCATGCAATTCGTGTGGGCCCACATTCCACCAGCGCGACAGCGTTGCGCCGGCCAGTAAATCCGGCACGATCTCCGCCCAGATCAACGCCTGCACATTCTCCGGTGGAATAAAATCCTGCTCCGCAGCGGCCAGGGCGTAGGGCAAGTCCGCCAGCGACCCGACCAGGTAAGCACCGCCGCCAGCCGGCGCGCCTATACCGAATAACGTTGAGGGCTGCCAAACGTGTTCTTCACCGACAATCGTCTCCCCCGAGAAGTCATGCGAACGCACGAAAAGGGGATTGATGTGCAGAATTTGAGAGCCCGGAGGTTCATAGTAGGCGTAGTTCAGGCCCACCAGGGTGTCCCTTAAGAAGGGCGCAAGCTGGCCGCGGGCCGCCTCCACTTTTGCGGGCGAGTTTGCCTGCTGGATTACTTTCGTCAGATCTGTATGTACCTGCAATTCGGCATGGCGCGCGCTCAAAACACCCGGTGCCCACTGGTCCTTCTCGCTTTCGGTGAAGATGGGACGGGGCATCTCGAATTCCCGCAGTTCTCCCGCCTCGGAAAGCAACCGCTTGCTCGGGGGAGCTCCATGCGCCATGGCATTCAGCCCATCGCCAAGCTCCAATAGCCTGTCGAGGGAGGTCAGGCGTTGGTCCTCCATGACCAGACGCATTCTGGCCGCCATCTCCGTTCGAATTCTTTCACCCTGTGGGCTCTTTTGCGGAGGACCGGCCAACAGGTCGACGATTTCATCCTGCGAACGGTTAGCTTTGCCGGTGGCCGCGAGCATTAGCTCGTCCAGGGACTTGTAGCCTGCATCGAAGAGCTGAGCCGGCGAGCCAATCTTGTCAAAAGGATCGATGATTTTCTGCCACGACGAATCGAGTTGCGCCTTCGGGATCTCGCCCTGAAAGGCCAGGATTTGCCAGAGCCCGAGATTCGCTTGATAGATTCCCAAGGCGTTTCCGCGCAGTTGCTGGTTGGAAATTCGATCGAGCGCTCCGGCTACGTTGATAAACCGGGTAATAGAAGCGTCGTTCAATTCCGGGAATTGGGAAAAAATTGGATACCAACCGCTGAACTGCGGATAGGTATGCGCCATCAGCAGCATGGTCTCGGGGGACAAGCTTCTCTGCGGAGACCGTTCGCCGTCCACTTCACTCAACGTGAAATAGATCTGCAGCGGACTGCTATCCGTGTCTAGCCGTGAAAAGGAGACCATTGCCTCCAGTAACTGCTCGGGATGGTTGAGGTGCTGGGCGCGCTTGCCCCAGTCGCGCACAATTTTGAATTCAGACTTCTGGTTCAGGATCTGCTTCCAGACATCGAGGTTTCCTGGAATGCGTGGTTCGTCATCTGGCAGCCATTGTTGGCGGGTGAAAAGGACCAAAAGTGCTGGGGCCTTGCGAAAGGATGCTGCCGCAGCAAATGCTTCAGGATCTGGCTCACGGAATGCGTCGTAAAGACGCTTTAGCCGCGGCCCCCTGGTCAGGTGCGCCTGCTGTGACTGGTCTACACGGGACAGAGTGTCAAAATACGCTGCTAGCCAACCCTTGTCCTGCGTCATCAGGTGCATGACGAATTCTCCCGGAGATCCCGGGCTCGCTCCCACCAGGTCCTTCCATTCCGATTCCGCGACTTTGCCTCCGGGCACAAGCACTCTTCGCGAGCGAATACAGATCTGCGTTCCGTAGAAATCCATGACGCCGGCGTAGGGGAGCAGATTCCTTAACCCCGTAGATTGCAGTAATGCAACCCTGGTTTCGGGATCGATTCTGGAAAATGCCCAGTAAAGACGGGCCACATGCGGATCGTGTAGTAATACATCGAGCAAATCCGGGTTAGTCAGCTTGGTCCACGTGTTCAGGTTCGTCCAATCGCTCTGTCTAAAAATCACCGGAGCCCGGGAAGGCACAAACGAGTAGGTGAACGGCGTGTTGGTTGCCAGCGCTTGCTCCAATTGCGTCAGAGGAAAGCCCGAGTCAATCGTGAGAAAGGCGTTGTCAGCGTCGCTGGTCGCCAGGGATACGTCTTTCTGTCCACATGCACTGCGCAGACGGTAGCCAAGTATCTGAAGCAAAGGTCCGGCATCCTCGCAGCGGGTAACGCGAATCTCACCGGTTTGCGCCGCCAGGGTCTGGAGTTCCCTAGCCTGTTGCACGTACCGCTCCAAGAGCAGCAAATATTCCGTTCTCCGGCCCTGCTGATAGCCCAGGGTATATACGTTTCGGGCCAACGCCGGGACAACGTCTTCCGGAGAAATCTTTTGACTCATGCCCGCCATGCGCAGGAACGATCGCAGCGGCCCAGGAATGATAACTTGATTTGGCAGGGAAGGGACCGGCTTCGGAGACTGTGCAACAGGGGAAGGGGACGAAGGAGGATCGGGCTGCTCCTGGTCGCCAGCAAAGGCCGTGGAGCAGAACACTAGACAAAAGGAGACCGTTAGAACGAGAGCTGACCGACTAAGAGGGAATCTCATGGCTGGATGCCTCCTGAGAAACTTCAAGTCCTGCCTTCACTGCGCCATATACGACTCGCTCCACATCTGACGAGGAGCTGGCCGGCGCAAGCTCAATCCGCGATTTGCTCAGACCCCTATTTGGTCACAACCTGATACGGGTTGCACCTTTTCTGCTTCTGTGGAGTCGCGGTTCTTGCATCGCAAAAGCGACAGCACCACGTTATACCACCGTCCGCGTTAAATCCAAGATGCTTCTTTCTGCTGCAGAACAATTCACGAAATCTTGGTTTTTGCCCGGTCAACATTCCGCGTCAGTCACATCCTCATGCAGCACGTCCGGCTTCGCATCCGCACTCTCAAGCGGTAGCCAGGGAAAGCAATTCTCCGAGATCGAATGCCGAGCTTGACGCAGTTCCCCGAGGTAAGGACGGAGCAATCACAAGAGCCTGACTGTGACCCTCAAACCACACCAGGAACGAAGATTGCTC
>JBAVYX010000262.1:0-7117 GCA_049588475.1 Silvibacterium sp.
GCTTCCCAACGGGCAATGGCTCATCCCGAACGACAATGGCCACATTCCCGACGCACTTTCGCCCTCCAACGCCTTCGAGACCGGCACATCGTACTTCACATCCGACCAAGTCGTCGGCGGCCTCGACTGGAACGCCTCGCCGAGAAATCTGATCAGCCTGAAGTATTATTACCAGCACGATCCCAACAGCGCACCTTTTGGAACCTCAAGCGTCCCCGGATTCACTGTATTTATGGATACCGGATCACAGGTGGCCACCATCAACGCCGTCCAGACGATCCGGCCCACGCTCAGCCTGACTGAGACCTTCGGCTACCTGCGGGAGAAGGCCTACAGCACCAATGAGCAGCTATGGGCGCCTGGCCAGACGGGAACCCCCGTCGAGGGCATGACAACTGCTTTCGGCTCCTACTTCCCCGGGATCACCATTATCGATGCTTTGGGTTCCTACGGTTCCAATCTCGGGCTCCCGCAGGTGGCGTTGAACATTGGGCCGAATGCAGCGAACCAGGGCCCTTATACCGGTGTCTTCCAGAACCGCTTCATGCCATCGGCCAATGCCATCTGGACGAAGGGCAATCATTCCGTTACGTTCGGCGGAAGCTACGCCTATACGCAGCTCAACGTCCGCGATCTGCGCACAGGTAAGGGCAATGTGTCCACCCCCGACTTTTCCACATACGCCATGAACTGGGTAACCCCGTATACGACCGATGGCTTTGTTGCTTCCACTTTTCTTCAGGGCGATGCCAACCGCTACTATCGCGCCAACCAGACCGGGCTCTATGCTCAGGACAAGTACCAGGTTCTCCCCAATCTCAGCATCACGGCCGGGTTGCGCTTCGACTGGAACGGTGGCCTCACGGAGAAATACGGACGTATTTACAACTTCGAGCCCTCCGATTACCAATACGATGCCGGATCCGATATGATTACCAATCCCGGCTTCATCATTGCGGGCAGTAACGTGAATGGGACGAAGGGTGTCAGCAACACCACCCTTACCGGACGTCAGTGGGGCATCGCGCCGCGCCTCGGATTCGCGTTTCAGCCCCATGCCTTCCACGACAAGGTCGTCGTCCGCGGCGGAACAGGCTTCTACTACGATCGCGGCGAGCTTTACACCTATTTCTCACCGGGATATGCGGCAGGCGAGATATCGGGTGGACCTTTTGGCGTCAGCCAGACTCCGCCCTTTGTAACCCATCAGAACTGTCCCTACAGCGCGTCGCCGTACGGAAACACCAGCTTCCTGTACAACTACTACATTCCGATCTGCGGACTGGAGCCGTTTACTCCAGTCGATGGATCGCAGCTGGACTATAACCTTGCCAATCCATGGGGGACCACGCGCTCTGCTCCTCCCTCTAACCCCAGCGCGGCCGACCTGAGCAACTACCTTCCCAATGCCGCCGGGATTATCCAGGGCGCTGAGCCGTTCACGCTCGGCGTCTATAACAGGAAGAACAAACTACCTTACTCGATCAATTACACACTCGACATTCAGTGGCAACCCCGCAATGACCTGCTCATAGAGTTCGGGTATGTGGGTAATGTAGGCCGCCACCAGGTCGTTCCCCTGCCATTCAATCAGTCGCAGATTGCCACCCCGTCCCATCCAATTAACGGCCAGAACTTCACCTACGGCTATACCGTCTATGATCCGACGACCTTCTTCCCCATCTGCGTTAATCAGGACCCAGGCTGCGCGTATGGCCCTATGCAGCAAAACTATGAGGGCGGTAACGTGGACCTGCGCGTTCCCTATATCGGCTATTCGAGTGAGTCTGAGTCCTACACGGCTGCCGGCCAGTCTACCTACAATGCTCTGCAGGTGCACGTTGAAAAGCGGCTCAGCCATAACTACCAGGCCGGCGTTTCTTACACCTATTCACACGCGACCGACGAACAAAGCGCGCTCGGGCTCTTCTACAACGGCAACAATCCCAACAATCTTCTCAGCGGTTATGGATCGGCCGATTTCGATCGCAAGCACGTGCTGAATTTCACCTATGGCTTTTACCTGCCGCAGTTCTATAACCAGGGCACGGTTGCGGGGAAAATCCTCAATGACTGGTCGCTGCACGGCATCGGGATTATCCAGAGTGGACAGCCGTACAGCATCATCGATTACTCCGGCGCCGTAGGCAGCATTTACTACAGCACCTTCGACGGCATCACCAACCCCATCGTTCCGCTGGCTCCCGGGTGTACGGCCAAGACCGCACTGACCGGCCACTCCGGCGCGTTTTATAACAACACAACCGGGGGCGGCGCAGCCCTGAAGGCTTCCTGCTTCACGCTCCCGCTTGTGTCGCCCGGGACTGACGGCGTTCCCAGCGGCGATAACTTCGAGACTACATTCACCAACGGTCAACGCAATATCTTCCGTCAGCCAGTCCAGAAGCGCACCGACGCGTCTGTGGTTAAAACCCTGCAGATCAGGGAACGGTACAGCCTGAAATACACGTTCGATGTCTATAACGTGTTCAATACCTCCAGCTTTGATGTTCCCACCAATAATGTCACCCAAAACCTCGCGTATAACAACGCACCAACCTTGGCCTACACGTACAGCCAAGTGGCCCCGACTCCAACACAATGCCAGCAGAACACAGCACCGGCCAACACGTTCTACAGTTGTCCGACGGGCTTGGGGGTGGTGAAACATACCATCGGCAGTCCCCGGCAGATTCAGATGTCGCTGCGCTTAAATTTCTGAGCTATCCAGGGGGAGAGAGCACACAACGCCCTTATCCCCTATTTGCCTTCAAGGATGGCTTGAATGCCGTCGACCATGGCCCGAGGGTTGAACTCGCTGCGGATGATCTCATCGGGGCAATCAGTCTGGACGGAGACGCGGTAGTTGCAAATAAATACGACTTCCTGATCCGAACGGTGGGTCTTGATTTCAGTGCAGAGCTTTTCAGCGGCGGGAATGCGCCCATCGCCTTCGACATCGATGATGACGAGCGAATACTTGCGGGCCTGGGCAAGCTTCAGGCCTTCGTCAAGAGACAGAGTCGAGTCGACCTCAAAGCCATGGAGGCGGAAGATCTGATCTCGCAGGCCGAGGATGAGGTCGCGAGAACAGATGTGCAGGATAGTCGGGGCCGGTGTGCTCATGCGGGTCTTAGATTACCAGAGAGTAACCATCTGCGGTCGTTTCGAGGGCGTGAGGAGGCTTACCGCTGCGGCGTCGGTGCTCCCGCCCGGTCTCGATGATGGCGTCGGCAGCCTTCCTTCGAAGGTATCCGATGGTCAAAACGCCGGCAGAAGCCCTTCCCCGAAAATGCACTTTCCTGTTATGCCATGATGCCTGGGTGCCGATGTCTATTGACCGGCGGGCGTAATCAACGTGAGATCGGTCGCGGGGTCGAATTGCCGCTGCAAATTGGCCGGATCAACGGTCACAAAAACCTCAAGTGTAGGACGGACAGCCATCGCGGCTACGTGACCGGCGCGTGTAGTTCCGTCGGGCAATCCAAGCACCGCGTGGGTGTGAATGACGGGCTTGCTCTGATAGAGGGCAATGTCGCCGACCATGGCAGCGACTTCCATCTGCCCGCTGAACGGCATGAGTTTGTACATTTTTCGGCTCGGGTCGAACCAGCCGAGGGTCGCGCCGCTGATGGCTCCGATGGCGGTGAAGTGGGCGCTGGTGACGTGGTATTTCTCCGCGAATTCATACAGACCTGTGTAGGCGTCGTCGCCGGTGCTGAAGATGACGGAGTAATCCTTCTGGCCACCTTGGTCGCTGAGAAGTTGAACTCTCATCCCGGGGGCCCGTCCGGTTCGAGCAATTTGTGATGGAGAGGCGTAGTGTGCCGCGTCTTCGGTGACCGTCTGGGCACGCAACGGGATAGCAAACAAAAGAAGGAAAGGGGATGCCGCAAGCAACCAAGGTTTTTTCATAGCCACCCCGCCCTTTAGATGCTCTGCGGCAGGCGAGGTCGCAGTGATCCGGAATGCAGGAGGCTACTTTACCGAGTCGGAGTGAGCGGCCAGTTCGCCCGGCATGCCCACCTTGGGGACGAGCATGTCTTCCTTGCGCATGACCATCGTGGTGGCATTCAGACTGGCGAGCTCGAAGCCGTGACCGTGCGTAATGGCGTCGGTTGGGCAGGCCTCGACGCAATATCCGCAAAAGATGCAGCGGTTGTAGTCGATGTTGTAGACCTTCGCAAAGCGCTCCGCGCTGGAGATGCGCTGTTCCGCGGTATTCTCGGCGGCTTCAATATAAATGCAGTTCGACGGGCAGGCAGCCGCGCAAAGGAAACAGGCGACGCACTTCTCCAAGCCATTCTCATCACGCTGCAGCACGTGCGCGCCGCGGAAGCGCTCCTGCAGAACCGCGCCACGGTTGGGGCCGGGGCCATCGGGATAGTTCTCGACCTCGGTCGGCTTGAACATTTCCCCGAAGGTGATGCTCATGCCTTTGCTGATGGCGGCAATGTTGCGCACGATCGACATGCGAACAGTATACGATGCTTGTGGAAGAGAGTCCGATGAAGCTGCGAATCTATCCATCCTTTTGCGTTCTCTTAATGGCAGCAGGGCTGATTCCCATTTCCCGAACCTTGCCGGCTGAGGTGTCTGAGTCTGTTCTCATCACTCTGCAAGTCAGCGACCGAACCGGGGCTGTCATTCCCCATGCCGTGGTTGTGATCAATTCCTCACCGGCTCCTCCGGATTCCGTCCAGTCGGCCGCCAACGAGAGCGGGATTGTCAAAGTCGCGTTAACGCCGGGGATTTACAACGTGTCCGTCTCAAGTCGGGGCTTTCGAGTTCTACGGCGGCAGGTCAACGTGCAGGCGGCAACGACCATTCCAGTCGCCTTACAAGTGGGCAGCGGTGGGGGCCCTCATGTCCGCGCTTTCGATCCAATCCTGACACCCGCGTATGCCCAGGTCCGTGAAGCAATAGCGGTCGGCGAAAGGGCGCCGAATTCCGCTGAACTCAAAGTGACCATCGACGCGAACCATTCGCGCATGTGGACGCTCGATATGCTCAAGCCTCTCCAGCACAAAACCGTGACTCTCCACAATCCACACACGAATGCCGACGAAACCTACTCCGGCGTGCTTCTGATCGACCTGTTGTCGGGGCTGGGCACGCCTCATGGAAAAGATCTGCATGGGAAGGCGCTCTCAGACTATGTGGTCGCGACCGGATCCGACGGCTATAAGGCCGTGCTGGCGCTGGCCGAGGTCGACCCTGAATTTCATCCCGGAGAAGTGCTGGTCGCCGATCAGATGGACGGCAAACCCCTCGATGCGAAGACCGGGCCGTTCCGGCTGGTGGTCACGGAGGATAAGCGACCGGCGCGGTCGGTGCATAGTCTGGTGTCGATCGAGGTGAAGGCGGCGAAGTAGATTTACCTGCCCCAGGAATATCCGACATGAATCATCTGCGAGTCGATTCCGGGGTTCGTTGTGCCTATATAAGCGTTCGAGAGGTGCTGCACGCGGTACTCGAAGCGCATGGCACGGGTTGGAGTTCGGAAGAGCTCGAGGCCGGCTCCGAATGAGAAGGTGAAGTTGAATGCAGAGCTATCGAACATCGGAATATCGCGAGCGGAGACGGAAAAACCGGTCATCAACGTGAATACAGGCTGAATGCGGGAGTGGGGAAGAAACCTTGCCTGAAGTCCCGCTGGGCTGAGACCTCCAACATAAGTCCAGCGTCGAGTATACCGTCCGGTTTCGACAACGGTGAGTGGGGTGGCTGAGTATGGCACATAAATCTGATACATCAGCAACGGATTTATGGGATTCAGCACTGGAATCTTACGCGGAAGGTTATGAACTTCGTCGTCTTGCCCTGTCACACGAATCGTCACCTGGTTGATCGCGGGATCGCTTTCCACCATGAGTGGACGGATTTCCGCCCTGTAATGGAGCGACCAGATACGATTCTGGAAGAGGCGCTGTGTGAATGACGCGCCGAGCGTGATGAATTCCCGCTGATTCGTATCGCCTAGAAAGATGTGACTAGAGTTGGGTGAGTACTCGGTGAAGACCGACCAGCTTCGCGGGCTCGAACCGAACTGGCCCGAAGGTACCGGGAGAACGGCCTGAGCATGAACGATTCCGCCAGGAAGGATTCCTGCCAGAATGACGATTGCAAACAGCAGACGTATGGAAGAGCGGCGTGCGAGCATGGGCAACGTCGTGTCGTCCCTGGACCTGAAGATCGACTCGTCCTGTATACACTAGTGCGCTAATCCAGCTCCAGCTTCTCCCAAATGGCAGCGACACGCGCTCGGGTCATGGTGAGAGAATGCGATCGAGAAGATCGGGCGCCAACTGGCGGAAGTCCTGGACGTCGAAGGTGTAAATCCTACTGCACTGGGCCTTGCGAGCGGCAAGAATGTGGATGGCATCGTACACGCGGCCGCCGGTCCACCCCAAAACCGCACATTCCTGGATGACCTTCTTGTAGTCATTGCGGGCCAGGGCTTCGATCTCGAAGGTTTGGAGAACGTTTTCCTCAATCATCTGTCCCACGGCGGCGGGAGTAGGACGCGGCTTGTAGGGAGCACCCGTAAGAACCGAATAAATCTCCGCCAGTCCGTGAGCAGCAATCACAGGCGTCCACTGCCGAAGCTGGATCTAACGAAAGAGGCCGGCGGCATTGACGTGGTGGACATGATCTTCATAGTATCGGCGACGACAATATTGGTGTCGACGTAGACTTTCACCAGCCGCCAATCTTTCGCATGCGCGCTTCGCGATCTTCATGGACCATGCGGTCCGAATTGACCTTGCCTGCTGGGCGACCAATAAAGACTAACCGGCCATTTTCGCGCCTCCATAAGGGTTCATGCTCAACCGGTTTGAGCATGATTCCCTCGGCCGTCACCTCCAGTTCAAGTTCGCTGTCCTTGCGCAATCCGAAGCGCTCGCGCACCGCCTTCGGAACGACAATTCTGCCCGTTTGATCGATTGTGACCTGCATACTAACTTAGTATGCCATCGAAAATGGCATACTAGGGCGTGTTAACACTATTTCAATCTAACTCGTGTAAGTCGATGTAGATGGAAATTACCGAGGAACAATACGCACGGATCAAAGACAGCCTGCCGGTACAGCGGGGCAACGTAAGTTTAACCAA
>JBAVYX010000263.1:0-9253 GCA_049588475.1 Silvibacterium sp.
AAAGTACGCCGAAAAGATTTCTCCGGACCCTCCGTAAATGCAGAGCTTCGGCCTTGGGAGCCGGGCCCCTCGCTTGGCTCCGCCTGGTGTGACCCGAACAGATCGGGAAATTCAACAAACGGAGACAGAGTCATGTACCAGAACAAAGCGATCCTCATCGGCTTCCTCGGCAAAGATGCAGAAGTTCGCAATGCCAACAACCGCAGCTTTACCACCTTCTCGCTGGCCACCAAGTCCTCCTACAAGGACAAGAAGAAGGGCGAGTATGTCTCGCACACCGAGTGGCACCGTTGCGTCGTCTTCGGGAAGCTCGCCGAATTCGCAGCCACGCTGTCAAAGGGCGAACACGTCCAGGTCGAGGGCGAGATCCGTAGCCGGGAATACGACAGCAAAAAGTCCGGCGAAAAGGAAGCCGTCACCGAGATTCGGGTGGGCTCGATCCTGAAGCTCGACCGTGCTGAAAAGGCCGGCCCGGAAGACGACGAGAACGAGGAGCCTGCGGCCTAGGCCGTTGCTCCTTCAACTGCGGAAGCCCGGTGGCGACGCTGGGCTTCCACCAGCGCGAGGTGCCGTTATGAGTTTCGAATTGATCCTGCCGTTTCTTCGACCCATCGAGTTGCTGCTGCTCGACGAAAGCGTCAGCGAGATCATGGGTAATCCCGACGCTTCGTGGTGGTATGAACGCGACGGGATAATCTTCCGCGAAGAAGCGATTCAGTTCGACCCCGGCCGCCTGCGTACGGGCCTCGAAGTGATCGCCAATCACCTTGGCAAGAAGCTCGATGAAGACAATCCCGTTCTGCACGCGCAGCTCCCTGATGGCAGCCGTTTGGCGGCCGTGATTCCTCCCGTTGTCCGCCCTGCTCCGGCGCTGACTATCCGGAAATTCACCAGCCGGCGATTCACCGTGGAGGACCTGATTGCTCGCGGCACGATGACCGAGGCTCTGGCGCAGTTCTTACAGGAGCAAATCCACTACGGGAAGACCGTCCTGATTAGCGGTGGAACAGGGAGCGGGAAGACCACGCTCCTCAATATCCTGTCACAGGCGATTCCCGACGATGAGCGCATCGTTGTCATCGAGGATACGTCCGAGCTTCGTATCCAGAAGCCGAATGTACTCGCCGTCGAATGCCAGACCGATACCTTCAAGGCCAGGATCACCTTTGATGACCTTCTGAAGTCGGCTTTGCGCTGGCGACCAGACCGGATCATCCTCGGCGAGGTACGCGGAATTGAGGCGCGAACCTTACTCGATTCCTTTAACACCGGACACGCAGGATCACTGGCCACGATCCATGCCAATTCGGCTGAAAAGGCCCTCCATCGCTTCGCCAATCTGGTGATGCGAAGCCATACGCAGACGACCTTCGTTGATACCGAAGCGGAGATCGGAGAATCGGTCGATTTCGTTGTTCATATCGAGCGTCAACCGGGCGGCCGAGTCATCCGTGAAGTCCTCCGGATGATCGGCTACAACCGGGATACAAAACGGTTCCTGATCGAACCGGTATTCGAGGTGCAATATGCAGCAGTTTAGCAGCGCAATTCAGGTCTATGTCGCTTACGAGTTCCTCACTCTGAGCTTCGCTCCAGGCGAGACTCTGGCAATTCTTTTACGGGGCGAATATCCGGTCAAAACCCAACAGCGAATCGTCAGGTTTGAGTGCGCGATTGCACCTCGTTATCTGCGCTGGCTGGCGTACGAGAATGCCCGGGGCGCGAACATCTATGTCGCTGCCAATCCCCTCCGTTTCGGCAGTCGGAAGCGGACCAAAGAGTCGATCGATGAGGTCCGCCACCTATATATAGATATCGACTCGGATGGCGATGTCAGATTGGTTGAGATTCGGACCTCCGACAGGGTCCCGATTCCGTCCACGATCCTGTCGACATCGCCTGGGAAATACCAGGTGCTGTGGCAAGTCGATGACTTCCGGTTTGCCGAGCAGGAACGCCTGCTCAAGCTACTGGCAACCGCCTTTGGCGGAGATCCCGCTTGCACTGACTGCAATCGGGTTCTCCGGCTCCCTGGTTTCCTGAACAATAAATACGATCCAGTGCATCCGGTGACAGCCGAATATCCCAGCAATTCAGTCTCGAAACCGGAAGACTTTCGGCTCGATGATGCGCTGATCGACTCTATTCCGATTTGGCCTGGTAAGCCGGCGCACAATGCCCCGAGTCAAAAGACAAACTCGGAAAACGACTGGGCTTGGATAGCGCGTGAACTCGCCGCTGGAAAAGACGCTGTAAAGCTAACCCGGATGCTCGCCGAATGCCGTTCGGATAAGCCCAACCCGCTCTACTATGCCCAGCGCACGGTCGACGGTGCTTCGGCCCGTCTGTGGCTGCTCGAAGGCATCGCCTTCTGTGACATCGTAACCATGCTCGAAGTGCGCCGGCGTTTCGAGATTCCGAGCACGCTGAATCTAGCACGGGCGCATGAAATTGCCCGCACCGCACAACACACGATTTCCCGGCAAAGGATCGCCTGAATCTGTAACCCAAGGAGTCCCACTATGCCACTGCTTGAAGTCATCCAAAGCGGACAGATCCGCGCATCTGTCCGCTTTGACGAAACCACCGCTACCCTGGTCGACCAGTATGCGGCCTTTATTCACGCCACCGCCGACGATGTCGTGAACAAGGCTCTGTACTATGTCTTCTCGAAGGACCGGGACTTCCAGGACTACCTCAAGTCCTCCGATGCTCGCCGCACCACGCCCACGCTACGCGTGCGCAGGAGCGCCGTCCTAGCCGACACGAAGCCCAAGCCCACACCAAGGGCCGTCGCAGGGGTGGAGTCGATAGAGTCAGCCCGGGTCGGAAAGCCATGATCATCCCCCAGAAGCAGCGGCGAGAAGAGAACCGTGCTTCGCACGGGCTGTATCTCGACACTCCACCCCTCATAGGGTGCTGCCAAGGAACCTCGGTTCCTCGCTGCGAACCCGAAGCATCCACAAGGCTTACAAATTGTGCGTTCCCCGTTGGGAACTCTGGTTTACAACAAGGAACTTCGTCACCGCAGGTTAGCGGGAGGTGATATGCAATCCCAGTCAGAACTGAGTGGCTCACAGTCTCGGCGCCTCCGCGGACGCGCGGCTCGGTCTCAAAGCATCGGAACGAAGCTCACGCTTGAAGAAGAGGCAGAGGTGCTCGCCGCCGCTGAGTCGGTCGGCAAAGCACCAAGCGAATGGGCACGCGATGTAATGCTTCTGGCAGCTAGGCATACGAGCAAGCCGACAGAGAATAGCGCACTGTCTACAGAAGTACAAGCGATTCGCTTGCTCCTGATCAATGCATTGGAGCCGCTTTTGCGGGGCGACAAGATGACCGCCGAACAGTTCAAGGAGTTGCTCCAGTACGTGAAAAACAACAAACGCAAGGCGGCAGATGAGATGCTTGCCAGCTATGCCAATGGGGTCACTGAGGAGTGAGTATGCAGACACAATGGGGCCGTAAAGAAACCGTAATTTTCCCGCCACACTCGCCGCTATACAGCTACGGAGCGATCTTCCTATCGGTGACGCTGACGGGGCTTTTCCTATATCTTCACTTCGCAGTCGCGATGTCACCGCTCCAACGTTTTTACCTGCCGTATTACGTTCGCACAGCCGCCGCCGGCGCTGTCCACCGAACTGACAAATACGCCATATTGATTGTGGCAGATGGCGCAAAGCGAAGCCGTGCGGCAAGAGACAGCGACGTCATCGCCGGGTCGACAGCACAGATGGGAGAGAAGCCGATTCCGCTGCAGTTGTCCGATTCCGCTAGAGCGGCTGGTCTTCTTTTTCTGTACCGCGGACCAAAGACGGAATACCTCAATAGGCCTCTTTACAACTACTTTCAAAATTTGGTGTACGACGGTGAAAGCGTGCTCGAAATCTTCAGACTGCAGCTGCTATTTGGCGTGGCCGCGCTATTCCTTCAGCTACCTTTTTCCATTCGAAAAGATATCAAAAGATATAAGGAAATGAAGTACGGCCGTCGCTTAAAGGGCCCCGTTCTTGTCTCTCCCAAGGAGTTTAATAAGGCGGTCCAAGGTGACGGAATTGGTTTCAAGACACTAGAAACTGAGGCCATGATGCGTATCCCTCTAGGCGCTGAAGGACAGCACATCGAGTTGATGGGTGACACCGGCGCCGGCAAGACAACGCTCATCATGCAGCTGCTCCGCCAGATCCAATCTCGTGGTGAGTCGGCGATCATTTATGACCCCGCCTGCGAGTTCATCCAGAGATTTTATGACAGGGATCGCGAAGACATCATCCTCAATCCTCTGGATGCGCGGTGCCCATACTGGGGACCATCCGAGGAACTGCGGCGACGCGCTGAAGCGAAGGCGATCGCCGCATCTCTCTACCAGCCGACTTCCGATCGAAAGGGTGAGTTTTTCGTAGAGACGCCACAGAAGATCTTCGCTCATCTGCTGACTTTCGGACCAACACCACAGGAACTGGTGCACTGGATGGCGAACCCGGACGAAATCGACCGGCGGGTAGAAGGAACGGAAATGGCCAGCATGATTGCCAAGGGTGCGCAGCAGCAACGCAACGGTGTCCTGGCATCTCTGGGATTGATCGCCGATAGCCTGCGAATGCTCCCACCTAAGGATAAAGCTGCCAGCACCTGGAGCGCTACAGAATGGTCGGAAAAACGGCGGGGGTGGATCTTCATTACGTCGAAACCGAGCGAACGCGAAGCTCTTCGCCCGCTGCATAGCTTGTGGATCGATTTGCTCGTTTTGCGGCTCTTGAATGAGCCAAAGGCGAATCAGCGCCCGGTGTGGTTTGTGCTGGACGAACTTGCCAGCTTGCAGCGGCTGCCGCAGCTGCATACAGCCATCACAGAGAACCGGAAATCGCGGAACCCGCTCGTGCTCGGCTTCCAGGGAAAGGCACAGCTCGAAGTGATCTATGGGCATATGGCTGAAGTCATGCTCTCGCAGCCCGCAACCAAGATCTTTCTAAAAACGACTGAGCCGAAAGCAGCCGAATGGGTGTCGAACGCTATCGGAAAAGTTGAGATCGAGCGGATGCGGGAGACCCACTATGACGGCACGCGATCCGGTAAGAACTTCTCGCTCGATCGCCAGGTCGAGCCCCTGGTACTCGACTCAGAAATCTCAGGCCTGGCCAACCAGCACGCCTTTCTCAAGCTCGGAAATCACGTCACGCGCTTCTCGTTCGTTTACTCCAACATTCCGGCAACAACCCCTGCGTTCGTTCCTCGGCCAATCGAAGACGACGATCTGGGATTTGATCCGAAGACACTCGAGAAAAAGCCAGCCAAACCTGTGTCTCCCACTGCCGAGGAGCCGGTTGATGAGAAGTTGCAACAGGAGGTCGCTCAGACGACCTTCTCGATGGGTAACTGAACATGCTCAATATCTCGAAGCCTCTTTCGGCCAGCCAGGCACAGACCTACCACGCCAAAGAATTTGCATCTCCCGAGCAAACCTATTGGCAGCAAAAGGGTGCGGCGCTGGGCGAGTGGCACGGTGAGCTCGCGAAGAGGTTCGGTTTAGTTGGCGCTGTATCTGCCGATGATTTCGCGCGACTGGCCCAGGGCCAGCATCCGGTAAGCGGCGATCAGCTTGTCAGCCACCGCGCGGTCCACGAATATCAGAGACAGGATGGGAAAACCATCAACCCCGTCGAGCATCGGGCTGGTTGGGACGCCACATTTTCTGCTCCGAAGTCCGTCTCATTAACAGCGCTCGTGGGGCATGATGACCGCGTGCGGGATGCTCACAGGGAGGCCGTCAACTTCGCTCTGTCGGAGCTTGAGCGATTTACGCAAGCGCGTATTGGCGGCAATCATCTCGCTGAGACCACCGGCAAATTCGTAGCCGCGACGTTCGAGCATGATACGGCCCGTCCGGTGGACGGATACGCGGCTCCGCAGCTTCACACGCACGCCATCATTTTCAATGTGACTGAACGAGACGACGGTACGATGAGAGCCTTGCAGCCCAGGAGTCTGTTTGAGAGTCAGCAGTTTGCAACAGCTGTTTATCAGTCTTTTCTGACGTTCCGTTTGTCGCAGCTGGGATACGAACTGGAGACCGGGAGAAGCGGGGCGCCGGAAATCAAAGGCTACTCGCGCGAATATCTCGACGCGAGCAGTCCACGCAGCCAGCAGATTCGGGAGTACATGGAGACAAATGGCT
This sequence comes from Silvibacterium sp., assembly GCA_049588475.1. Taxonomy (GTDB): domain Bacteria; phylum Acidobacteriota; class Terriglobia; order Terriglobales; family Acidobacteriaceae; genus Silvibacterium. Next base: position 6,176 of record JBAVYX010000263.1, read on the forward strand.
ACGAGGGACATGAAGCAGCTCAGATCGCTGCTCACTCGACGCGCGACAACAAGCAGATTCATTCCCAGCAAGAAGTGTTGTCTGCACATCAGAAGTTGGCTGATCAGTACGGGAACCAGGCAGAGCAGGTAGTCTCAACTGCAAGGGAACGGTCTCAGTCACCAGAATTTCGTGATGCCGTCTCGGATAGAAACGCGAGAGCGCAGGAGGCAGTCAGCTATGCCAGAGACCGCAGCTTCGAGCGCGAGGCCGTTACCGATGAGCGCCTACTATTTCGAGATGCACTCCGTCGTGGCATGGGAGTGGTGACCTATCCCGAAATACGATCGGTTTTCGAAAACCGCATTCATCAAAGTGAGTTCCAGCTTGTTTCGAACGATCGACATGACACTGCTCGGCAATTCACGACGAGTCAGACGATTGCGGCCGAGAAAGCCGTCATCGAGCACATGCTCTCCCGACAAGGTGTGAGCCCGCAGATTATGCCGATCCAGGAAGCGGTTCATCTCACGAATTCCCAGCCAAAACTGAACGATGCACAAAGGAAAGCAGCCGAACAGGTTCTTACGTCCAGCGATCAGATACAGGGCATCCAGGGTGTTGCGGGATCCGGCAAGACCTCGGTGCTCGATGCCATCCGGCAAGGCGCAGAGGCTCACGGGTTTGCTATTGAAGGGTTTGCGCCCACTTCACGGGCCGCTCAGCAGCTGCGCGATTCCGGCATCTCCGCTGGCACGCTTCAGGGCTTCCTTGCCCAGGGTGGGAGAGACGCGTTTGCCGGCGATCCGACCCGCAAACATCTCTACATGCTGGATGAGTCTTCGCTCGCATCCACCAGGCAGATGCGGGACTTCGTCGAGCGGCTTGGACCGCACGACAAGGCACTCCTTGTCGGTGATACACGGCAACACTTGGGGGTGGATGCGGGCAAGCCATTCGAACAATTGCAGCAAGCCGGGATGCACACAGCACAACTCGACCAGATCATTCGGCAGAAAGATCCAGAACTGCTGAAGGCTGTCGAGCATCTTTCCAGACACGAAACAGCAGTCGGAATTGAAATCCTGCGGCAGCGCGGTAGCATTACTCAGATAGCCGAGTCACAAGCGAGGTTCGAAGCAATTGCGAGGAGCTACGCTTCGCAGCCCGAAAACACTCTGATCGTGTCGCCGGACAATGCCTCTCGGCGAGTGATCAATGAAGCCGTCCGCCATGAATTGAAAACGCATGGAGTGATCGATGCGATCGATCACCAATTCACGGTGCTCACTCCTCGCTCCGACATGACTGGAGCCGATCGCAGATGGGCGTCACGATACGAACTGGGAGACATCTTGCGATACCAACGCGGAAGCAAAGAGTTGGGCCTGGAACGCGGTAGTTATGCTGAGGTGATTGCGGTCGACCCGAAAAGCAATTTGATCACGGTCCAAAGGGGCACAGGAGGCATTGTCAGCTACGACCCAGCTCGGGTGCGAGGGATCGACGCCTACAGTAAGACGGAAAAGAGCTTCGCCATCGGGGATCGGCTGCAAATGACGGCACCGCATCGTGACTTAGATCTTCCGAACCGTGCCTTGGGCACGGTTGAGCAAATCGCCAATGGCGAGTTGAAGGTAAGAATGGACAGCGGCAGAACCGTCACCTTCGATCCGCACGAGATGCGCCACTTTGACCACGGCTATGCCGTGACATCGCACAGCTCTCAGGGACTCACAGCGGAGCGTGTCCTCGTCAATATGGATACGGAGATGCATTCCAATCTCGTTAACGCGCGATTTGCCTATGTTTCGACATCGAGAGGATCCCACGAAGCCCATATCTTCACCGACAATGCCGCCGAATTGGGCGAGCATCTGAGCCATGACGTTTCGAAAACATCTGCGCTGAGCTTCACCAGAGAGGAAAAGCCGAAAGAGTCTATTATTCAGGATCAAAGCTTGACGCGACAAGCGGAAGTCGGTGCGCAACTATCGATGTAGGACAACGGTGTTTGCTCGGACCTGAACTGCGAAGGGCACACTGACGACGAAAGGGAAGCGGCAGAGAATCTGGCGAGCCTGATCGAGTTTGCGCGACGGCTCCGACCAGAGGGTGACCGTTGCTGCCTGCTCGTCGGAAATGATTCTGTGGAAGGCAGCCGATGCTACGAATTGTGCGACCGGGAAATTTTTCAACCTCAGGCGGTTTACCATCTCTCGCTTCGATGAGCCGGGCGGCAAAGGAGGAGGTCAACTTGAGTACTGGTTCGAAGAAGCCTTGCTCGCCTTTCTGCGTCAGTCCGACCTGCTCCGCGTGAAGGCGCAGGATCTGCTGAGCGAGGCTTCGATGCGAAATCCGTTCTCCCAGACGATACTCGAAAGCATTCCTACTCAAACTCGCTGGGTAGCGGTGGGTTGGCGTCACTTCCTGCACTGGTTTGCGGATGCCGAATTCCGGTTGAGCACTGGCGTGGTGTCGGCTGAAGAACTCGTGGCAACGGCAGACAATACGTGGGCTGCGATTGAGACAACAAAACCGAGAATCTACATGGAAGAGCGTCCCAACAATGGCGACTGGGTAAGACAGTGGCGACGCGCGCTAGAGGAGTTTCCTTACTTCGGGTGATCTATCGCTTCAACCAACATCTGTTCGAGTGACTCAAGGTCGGCCGAAGTGAGCGGCTCGTTCGAGCGGACCTTATGGAAGGCCGGATCTTCCAGCTTGTCCCGCAAGAAAGCGAGTGCCTTTTCCCGAAACCTCTCCGTATCGACGCCGGTGGAGATGCCGGGAAGCACAATGAGCTCGGACAGAGGGCAATGTTGTCGCGGAAGCAAAATTCATTCTCGGCCTGTTCGCCATCACGGCCTAACTTCTCCTCGATCTTAATAGCCCAACAGCGCCTCCGACTCACCTCGACCAAACTTCGCAATGAAACCCTACATCCGGGATGCTCCCATTCGAGAGGTGAACCCCGCTGCCTCAGTCTTCGCGCAGCAGGATCAGAGGGTTGACCGAAAGCGCGCGTTGCGCCGGAATCCACGTTGCCAGGAGCCCGAGCAATGCCATTGCCATCACAACCCCGGCCAGCACGAACGG
>JBAVYX010000264.1:0-3165 GCA_049588475.1 Silvibacterium sp.
ATGTAGGAGTCCCTGGCGCCGCCGACGAGAGGGGCCGGAAGGAGGTCTCCCGAAAAATTGGTCTTGGCCGGACTCAGCAGGAACGCATCGGGTGTCTCATCGTAGGCGGCTTTCTGCTCTGCCTTGGAGAAGTTCGGTCCAGGGGTCCCATCGGCTTTCACGATGCCCTCGGAAAGCAGATTCCACACCGTCTCGCCGTTCTTCGGCACATAGGTTGCAAATACGTGATCGAAGCTGCGGTTTTCGCCAATGATTACGATGACGTGCTTGATTGGTGAGCTAGTGTCGTTGTCGCGGGACTGGGCCTGCACTAGAGAGTTGCCAATTACAAACTGGAAGACGGCGACGGATATCAGTCCGGCGCGCATGCTTCGGCCGACTGAGGATGCGACTTGCCTGAACGTCATACTACCTCCTGTGTTGAGGCACACGGCTTCAACCCGACGAGCATACGTGGTGGAGAATTGCAGGGACGTGTCTGGCTGGTGAATAGGAGATGAATTGTCCTTTTTTTTGTCACTCAAGTTACGCCGGGCGATCAATAACGGAGGGGAATCTACCGGAGCGAGGGCGACGACGTTTTGGTGCCACTGGCAGCAAGAGGTTGGCTGGGCGTCTGACGTTCGACGCGAATAGTTCCCATCATGCCCTTGTCCTCGTGTTCTAGGAGATGGCAATGGTAAGGGAATGTCCCCACCATGTTGGGATCGCGGAAGTCCATGCGGAGGCGCACGCTGGGGTAGGCGAGCTGCCGGCCGTTAAAGTATGGGACATTCACCGTGTCCCGCAGGAAGTTTTCGTTTACCGGGCGGCCTGAATAGTCCAACAGCAGGAAATGCAGTTGATGAATATGGAAGGCGTGCAGCTCACTGGAGCGGTTCTCAATGATCCAGTCCTCGACGGTTCCCTGCTCGGCCACAATGTCGGGGACAGTCGAGTTCATGTCGAACATTTTTGGCGTTTGGCCTTCCACAGTCAGATAGAACTCAACCGCGCTGGTCGGATCATTGGGGTCGGCCAGCTTTTCGGAGAAATACAGCCGCCGCACGCGGACCGGCGCGACATCTCCCAGCCATTGCTGGCCTGACGGGAGAAGGGGCTGCGGCGAACTCTGCAGCCGGGAGCGGGGCTCGGGCGCGTCGGGCACGGCGACGATCCGGGCAAGCATCCGGTTGGGGTCGTTTTCTCCGCCCGGTCCGGTGTCCACGGTACGGGTTACGAGCAGGCCGGTCTCGCCAGCTGCCGGTCCCTGCACGATGAATTCGACGCGCGCTCCGGGTGGGATGCCGAGATGCGTCTCCGTGTTGACGGAGTCTCCGTTTTCCGGTGCGTTCTCGCCGATGGGGACTCCATCCATGGCAACCAGGCCGAGGGGCTGCGGCTTACGCTCGAAGAGGACCGCAAGATTCAGGTAAGTGATGGCGGATGCGTTCAATACCCGCCACAACTGCCGCTGTCCGGGCTTCATGCGGATTTCGGCGGGCGGATAGTCGGGATAAGGCACAGGCACGTAATTGATGGAGAGGTCCTTGGCCGGCTTGCCGAAACCGGTGCCGTTATTGGCCGCGTCGCCGTCTTTGTCGATCATGAACTTCGGCACAACGGGCTCAGACTTTGCTGGCGGCGCATTGGGATTGACCAGGTCCTGGTCGCGGATGATGAACACGCGTTCGGGCAGGCCGGCCACTTCCTTTTTGGCGCGCTCGATTCCCTCGACGATCAGCGCTCCGGAAGCGCCGCCAAGCAGCTGCGGCTTGCTGAATCCGTGGATGTGCGGGTGGTACCAATAGAGGCCGGGCGGCTCGTTGTCGGGAATACGGAAGCGATACTCGAATGCGGGGTCGCCGGGCTGCAGGAGAGTCTTCAACACGTCGTCCTGATGACAGACGGGAGGGATGGTCAGTCCGTGGAAGTGCAGATTGGTGGATATGACGCTCATCGTCATTCCGCCAGTGCATGCGGCCGTTTGAGATGAATAGACGTGCTGGGCTTCGACGCCAGCGTGGTCGGTATCCGTCATTGCATTTTTGAGATGAATAATGACCTGATCGCCGGGATTCACGCGCAGGGTGGGGGATTCCCGGCCCTCGGCGTCGGTGAAGCAGTAGCGCGTGCTGCCATCACTCTCCTTGGCGTTGACAGCGGTGAGGTTGATTTCGAGAACGCCGTCTTTGCTGCGCACGTCCGGCGGTTCACTGACCATGCTGCCGACCTGCGGCCGGACGCATGCGTCATGTTCGGGTTGGGCGGAAGGTTGGGCGTTCAGAGGCGAATGCCAGACGAGAGACAGAATACTGACAGCAAGGGCCCGCCTACCAATGGATAACTTCATTCACCATCCTGCCTGACTATCCTTTCAATAGTTGGCGCGAGGCGCATTAACGCGGGATGAAATGACCTGGCTTCGAGGATCGCAGGCGGTTCACAATATGGATATGAGGATCGGCGAGCTGGCTGCCCGGGCGGAAGTCAATATACAAACGGTGCGCTTCTACGAGCGGGAGGGACTGCTCCGCGCTCCCATCCGGACGGCGTCTGGCTATCGGAGCTATGCGGCGAGCGATCTTGAGCGGCTTCACTTTATTCGTCTGTGCCAGGGACTCGGTTTTACGCTGCGCGAGATTCAGCAGCTCATACACTTGCACAGCAATCTCTCCAAATATAAGGGGATGACGGTCATGGAGCCGGCTGCGGTGAAGGAAATCGTGGAGATGGCCAATGAACGGCTGGCGGTGATCGCTGAAAAGGTGAAAATGCTTCACTCAATGCGCGCCGAGCTGACGGCGCTGGTCGAGGCTCTCGGATCTCATTCGGCTGAAGTGTGTCCGGTCTCTGGCGGTCAATAAATTCCGAAATCGCGCTTGACCTTATACCCAGGTATAGGCTCCAGACTTGCTCTTGAAGGCACTGGCCGCGACCGGCCGGGCCAGGAGAGCATGTCCATGCGAGATCAAAAGTCAGTCAGCGCCTCGCCCTTTTTCAGATGGACGGTCTTCCTTGTTCTGCTCGGAGCTGTCTCGACGTGGTCGATCCGGAGCACCCTGGTGCACGCCAAGCGCATGAATCCGGCGGACACTTCGGCGGCGGCGTTTTCAAAGCTACAGCCGGGCGCTCGAGCAAGTGCTGTGGTGCAGCTGGAAAAGGTTTCAGGCGAGCACCTCACCG
>JBAVYX010000265.1:0-4727 GCA_049588475.1 Silvibacterium sp.
TGAACAAGATCATCGAACCGTCAAAAAGCGGACCTGGTTGGCAAAAGGCTACGGCTCCTTTCAAAGTGCTTGGCGAACTCTCGAAGGAATAGAAACCGTGAACATGATCCGCAAGGGGCGAGTCAGAAAACCCTCTTCAGCCTCCGCGCTAAAGCGGTTTCTTCCCCGCTAGGTCAGTAATTAAAACCACATCTGAGCTCTTCCGCAATTGCAGCACACCCAGCTTGCTGCCCGACGGCGACCATGCAAAATCAGTAATTGTGTTGTGCGTTGGATCGATCATAAAATGCGCCGGCGAGCCATCGATCGGCAGGTACCGAAGCGTGTTGCCGCTCTTGGAGATGGCGCCGTCGACAATAGCTTTGCCATCGGGAGAAAAAAGGGGAGAGGTACCTCCGGAATAGCTCACATCCAGCGGAAGCAGATGCACAGTCCTACGGGCGGTGAGATCTACAATCTCGAGGGATTCGGCGAGATTGTGGGCCAAAAGCAATTCAGCGAACTTTGCATCGCGAGTCAGTAGGAAGCTGCCGAGCGTGTGGGCTTCAAACTCCTTCCGTGGAGTTCCCCCCGCCAGCGGCACGGACCATAAGGCGGCCAGTAAAGCATCCGTTTGGTCCCTGATAGTGAAGTAAGCCTTTTGGCTATCCGGCGTGCAAAAGGGAGCGCGCACGATGCCCGCATCGGTGAGCTGTGTGACTTCACTCCCGTCCCCATTCATGCGAAATAGGCGCGGCTCTTCTCCGTTCTTGGGGATTGCGGTAAATAAAATATGACCATCCTGGCAGGTGTTGATGTATCGGCCAATATCCAGATCATCTGTATCGATGGGCAGCACGGTCCCGGCTGTGCGTTCCAATTGACTGATACCTATGCCGCGAGTGATCAAAAATAAGCGGTCCTCATCCGCCCATGCCACCGAGGTCGGAGTAATGCGTAGCGGAGTACTCGAAATCATCTTCCCGCCATCTCCTTTGTAATACGCCACGCTCGAGTCCACATTCGTCAGCACTGTCGCCAAAGTCTTTCCGTCGGCAGTGATCGCAAGCTGGCTGTAGGCATTCACGTCATTAGTCAGCGTATGGAAGCCATTGCCAGCAATGTCCAAAATACCGATTTGCTCACGGTCGGAGTGTGCCTTGGAATAGAGGAACAGAAGGTGCCTGCCATCGGCCAACCAAGCCAGATCGGAGTAGCCCTGGTCCTTACGGTCAAAGGCGGCTCCCCTCGGTTGAGCGATGGTCCTTACCTTTTTCGAAGCCCTATCCAGGATCTTAACGACCGCGGTGGTGGCTCCAGTCACTTCAATCCATGCGATCTCGTTTCCCCGCGGCGACCAAACTGGGGCTTCAGTTTTGTCGATGGAAGTGTAGAGCAGCTGGTCGTTAGTGCCGTCCTTATCTGCGATGTGAATCTCCGAATATTGATCTTTGCGGTCTGGCGTCCATCGCAGATACACGAAGCGGTTACCGTCTGGCGACAGGCTGGGTGCGCTGTCCACATCGAGGATAATCTGCCGCGGTGTACCACCAAAGACCGGCATGGTGTATATCCGGCTCACAACACCGTTGTCGGGTGTTTCCCGCGTGAAATAAAGGTAGTTCGCGTCTGGCGAAAAAGTTAACCCAAGATACTGACTGGGAAAGGCGCCGAGAATCTGCGTATCTGTATTGCTCGCCAGGTCGCGTATCCAAACGGTTCTCAGTCCGGCGTCATTCTTGACCTCGGCAAGAAATTTGCCGTCGCCTGAAAGTGCAATACTTTCCAAGGTCCCCGTATTCGTAATCTGGCTTACAGACATCGAAGAAAAGGGCATCGCACGTGGCCACAGCCACCAGCCGAACAGGCCTGCTGTTACTACAACTACCAGCACGATCAGTGCGGTGGACAGCGTTCGCGATTTATTTGCCCGAGGGGGAGCGATCCCGACCTGCACACCGGCAACGGGGTGAAGTGGTCGGCCCGCGTGGCCCTCGCTGCTCTTGCGCTGCAATCGTTTCAGGTCGACGCGCAGCTCTGCCGCCGACTGGCACCGTATTTCCCGGTCCTTTTCCAGCGCATTGTTCAGCACCCCCTCAAACTCAAGCGGCAGTTCGGGATTGACGGAAATCGGGGCAGTAGGGGCAGCGTTTAGAATGCGATCGAACGTCACCGCCGTGGTTGAACCGATGAAAGGATGCTGTCCGGTCGCGAGCTCATACAACACCACGCCCAGCGAAAAAACATCGCTGCGTGCATCCAGCGCTTCGCCCCGCGCCTGTTCGGGAGACATATAGGCAATCGTGCCAAGCGTCGATCCCGGGCTGGTCAATAGCTGTTGCGGCCCCCCCACGGTCTCGTTACCGTCGTCCCCGAGCGTGCTGGCAAGATTCGAGTCTGCATCTTCGAACTTGGCGAGGCCGAAATCCAGAATTTTCGTTTGCCCAGACGGCGACACGAAGATATTACCTGGCTTGATATCGCGGTGCAGAATACCCTTTTTATGCGCTGCATCCAGCGCATCTGCCACCTGCACCCCGAAGTCCAGCAGCTTGGGATACGGCATTGCTCGCCGGTAATCAAGCTTGTCAAGGCTCTGCCCTTCCAGCAGTTCCATCACGATGAAGGGATGATCGCCGCTCTCATTCAGCTCGTGAATAGTACAGATGCCCGGATGGTTCAGCGAGGAGGCGGCGCGTGCTTCGCGCCAGAAACGTTCCAGCGCCGCTGGGTCTGGGCGTGTCGCTTCGGGCAGTATTTTGATGGCGACAGACCGCCCGAGCTTCCGGTCTTCGGCCTCATATACAACGCCCATTCCGCCCCGGCCTAGGCGACGGATCACCCGATAGTGGCCAAGCAGTGTACCGGCGCTCAATTCTTGCACGCAACCATCATGCAGCGCCGGACGCCACGCGGCAAGTGCCAAACCCGTCCCGGATGGCCTTAGACACAAGACTCGTCAAGATGAGGCGACGTATTCGGATCGCTGAGCCTATGACTTGGGGCCATTAACATTGCGGCGAATCCGACAATGGTCGCGGCGGCAACGTAGTGGGCCGGTCCGATGCGGTCAAAGTGGACCAGCCATGACACTAACAGTGGGGTCAATCCACCGAACAGCGCATAGGCGAGGTTGTAGGAGAATGAGACCCCGCTGAACCGTATAGATGCAGGAAAAGCGCGAATCATCATGACAGGTGTGAGGACAGCTCCGCCAGCGCCGACTCCGGCCAACGCATAGAGTGGCAGCAACGCGAAAGGCATACTCTCGGCACCGCGATATAGTCCATAGGTTGAAGCGATCAGGAGAAGTAGTATCGGTATCGCAACACGGCGAATGCCGAACCGATCTGTAGCAGCGCCGATGAAGACCGTAGAGACGCATAGCGATGCAGTGGCGACGAGATTAGCCATTTGCATTTGGGCAGGTGCGATCCCAAATAACTTCGGCATCAGTGAAGGCGTCATCAAAATCACAACCACGATGATCGTGGTAAGCATCCATGTGCTAGCAATTGAGGTCACAACCGCTCGACCATGCTCCTTTAGAACCGTGCCCAGAGGCAACTCGCGAAAGTGTGTTGCACGTTTCCGCATTTCCTCAAAGACTGGCGTTTCTTTCAGCCAGCGGCGCAGCCACATTGCGATGAATCCGAACACAGCGTGACCGCCGGTCCGGCACTCGTTTTTGCATAGGCACACCCCTATTTTGGCGAACGCTCAACCCAATTCACCCTATTTCCGCTTTATAACCACCGCCGTGAGGTCGTCGTCCTGACTGGTGCCGCCGGAAAATTCGATCACAGCCCTGTAAAGGGCAGAAATGATTTCAGCCGGCGACTTTTCTCTTGACGCGCGGATTATCGCTTCCATGCGCTCGATACCAAACTGCTCGTCTTGCGCGTTGGCCCATTCGAAAAATCCGTCCGTCGTCAGTACCAGCAGGTCGCCAGGGTTAAGCTCCAGTACCTTTGGGGGATCCGAAGCTAAATCGGGCATCACGCCGAGTGGAAGGCCTTGAGCGGGCATCGCATGGAAATGATCTTCTCGCAGCAGGTAAAGAAACAGAGGCCCGTGTCCGGCGGAAAGCAACTCCAAACGTGAACCGCCCGGAGTGCACATCACGGCCACAAATGTTACAAATCGTCTCGAACGCATATCCCGCGAGAGAGCGGTGTTGACGCGCTGCATAGCTGTCAACATCTCCTGTTCCGGTGTGAAGGTTGCCCGGACGTATGCACGACACACCGCAGCAAGCAGCGCGGGTCCGATTCCGTGGCCGCTTACATCGCCAAGCGCGACCAGCAATCTCCCATCGGGAAGAACCTGCCAGTCATAGTAATCTCCGCCGGTCTGATCTGCAGGCTGGTTCCAGCCTGCAACTTCGAAACCTTCGATCTGCGGTTCGCTGGTAGGAAGCAGAGACTGCTGGATCGACCGGGCTACGTCCAGGTCATGCCTGAGCCGTTCCACCTGGCGCTGCATTTCTGCCTCACTGAGGGCTGCTTCTGCCTGCTTGCGTATCTCGCCAGCTACCGCGCCTGCGACGAATCCACCGACGACAAACCCAAGAGCAAAGCTGACCACGACCCGTTCAGGGGAGAGCATGGATGCCCCACCACCGAGCCCGGGCACCCAGCCAAGATATGCCGAAGCCAGGAGATAACTGACCGCAGCTACGATTCCTGAAAGCCTGGATACTGCGGGATCCAGGCGCAGGGTGGAGAGGATGATGAAGAGGAAGTACA
>JBAVYX010000266.1:0-7325 GCA_049588475.1 Silvibacterium sp.
CGCTCGGTTCGGCCAGTGGCGATGGTCCGGGCGGCATCTTCCTGATGGATGCGAATACGTTTGAGTTGAAGGGCCCGTGGGAGAAGGAGCGCGGCCCTCAGAATCTGGCTTACGACTTCTGGTGGCATCTCGGCCACGACACCATGATCACCTCCGAATGGGGCACCCCAAATATGGTGAAGGACGGCCTCAATCCGGAGTTGTTGCTTGGCGGAAAGTACGGCCACAAGCTGCACATATGGGACCTGGATAAGCGCCGCCACCTTCAAGAACTTGACCTTGGAGCGGAGCAACAGATGGTGCTGGAGCTTCGGCCTGCCCACGATCCTAACAAGACCTTTGGCTTCGTGGGTGTCGTTGTCTCTTTGAAAGATCTTTCGTCCTCTATCTGGATGTGGTATCGCGAGGGCACCGACAAGAACAGCAAATGGGCGGTCCGCAAGGTGATTGAAATACCCGCTGAGCCAGCCGATCCGGAAAAACTGCCGCCCCTGCTGCAAGGCTTCAAGGCAGTGCCGCCGTTGGTAACCGACATCAACCTCTCACTCGACGACCGATTCCTCTATGTTTCGTGCTGGGGGACAGGCGAGTTCATCCAGTATGACGTCTCTGATCCCGCCAGCCCGAAGAAGGCCGGCTCGATTCACCTCGGTGGCATCGTGCGCCGGGCGGGTCACCCGAAGAAGCTCAGGGAGGATCTCAACGGCGGTCCGCAGATGGTCGAGATCAGCCGCGACGGTAAGCGCGTCTACTTCACGAACTCGCTCTACTCCCCGTGGGACGAGCAGTTCTATCCCGACGGTATACGGAGTTGGATGGCGAAGATCGATGCAGACCCAAAGGGCGGGATCAAGCTCGATGAAAAGTTCTTTGTCGAGTTTGACGGGTTGCGCGCTCACCAGGTGCGGCTGGCAGGGGGCGACGCTTCGTCGGACTCCTACTGCTACTCGGACGCGCAATGACGCATGCGGGCTGACTTCGACGATGTTGTGGCTGATGCTGCTCCTCGGCGCCTATCACGGGCTCAATCCTGGCATGGGATGGCTTTTCGCGGTGGCACTGGGGATGCAGGAGCAAAAGGGGAGCGCAGTAGCCAGATCGCTCGTTCCCATCGCGGTCGGCCACGCAGCGGCCATCGGCAGTGTGGTGCTGGCCGCCGTATTTCTTGGCATGACGCTTCCGCTCGTCGTCATCCGGTACTTTGTCGCCGCGATCCTGGTCGGGCTTGGAATCTATTGCCTGGTCCGACATCGGCATCCGAGGTGGGTCCGTATGCAGGTAGGCTTCCGAGACTTGACCGTCTGGTCGTTTCTGATGGCCTCTGCGCACGGCGCCGGTTTGATGGTAGTACCGGTGCTGCTGGGCAGCAACACTGTTGAAGCACAGGTCCGAATGGCGAGCCATAATCACATATCTCCGACAACCAGTCCGCTGGCTGGACTGCTCGCCACCGGCATCCATACGGCAGCCTATCTCGCGGTCACTGGGCTGCTCGCCTGGGTCGTCTATCGAAAGCTCGGCCTCGCGCTTCTCCGTAAGGCGTGGATGAACTTCGACTTTGTCTGGGCAGCGGCGCTCGTCACCACAGGTCTTGTCACCTTCCTCATATAGCTCGTTGTATCCTTTCTGCTCATGTCTGCGATCAGGATCGATCAGCGGCGTCAGTTCACCTTTAAGAGGTAAGCGTAGGTGTGACAACTGAGATCTTTCGTTCATCAGGCACAACATACGCGACGATTCTTGGTGGATAGTCAGCAATACGGACATTGATATGGTGTGACCCTGTCAACATCTTCGAATGGGTGGGGTGGTTATTGGGAAAGTTTTCGTTTTTGTCTTTTCGGTTTCCCTCATGCCGCCAGTTGTCGCGTGCAGGCTGCTTCGGCCTTTATCCCTATGGCCCAGATGAAGCCCAGCAGTTCACGCCCTATCGCGGTCATGGTCTTTCTCTGATCCTTGCCCGCAGCCATCAGCTTCATATAGCGCCGGTGCAGGCGATTCTGTGCTTTCCATGCAATCTCGGTGATCTCTGCAGGAATCCCTTCCTGTCGTCTGCGCAATTTAGCTCCGATAGAACAGTACGAAGCTAACGATGTACGCTGTTTGGCAGCTGGAGGATCAATGAGAAATATCTGCCTGCCCCTTGCGATTGCTCTGCTGTACGGACCGAAGGGAATTCCTCAAGACGATAGTTCCAGCCTTCACGCCCGTTACGGGGAAGCGACAGTTGAGCGATTTGTACCAACTCCGCAAATCGAATTGCTAGTGAATTACGGTGCAGATCGCCAAGCATGCGAGATCTTGATTCAGCCTACGAGCATGTCCATAGTTCCTGTCGAAAAACGTGTCGGACCCATGATGGATGAAACCGTAGTATCCCAAATTCTAGAAGAGGTATCACCAGTGCTCCTCGAGGAAAAGGTGGCTTAAGCCTTGTGAACAAATCGGGCTGCAACGAAAACTCGGTTGAGGAATTCGATATGGTCACCGTCAGCCGTACTTTTGATAGATGTGATCCAACGAACGAAAAGCAAGAACTATCCGCTTGGGTAACATTTAAGAGGAGCGTATGCGATTCGATTGCTAAGGCGCGGATGGAGCTACAGCAAGCTGATAAGCTTACCACCGTCGGCAAGGCTCAATAACTCGTCGTTTGGGATCGCCATCGGGGGAAATGTGCGTGCGGCTGATCGGATGGGAGTCCTTGAAGCCCCCCTTGGGCCTTCGACTTCAGAGCAATGCGCCCCTGACCGCGAAGCGGATGCATTGCCGGTTATACTGACTTTTACGCGGATGCGTACTCCTGAACGCATTCTCGCCGGTTTACTTCCTCTGCTTGCCTCAGACACTTTGCGCTTGCGTTGTCTTGGCCGCCACCGCATCCAGAACCCGTGTCGAGTAAATCAGCGCGGCCCCGGCGTTCATCGCCACAGCCACGCCTAATGCCTCGCTGATCTCTTCCCGGGTCGCACCGGCCTTCAGCGCCGCGTCGGTGTGGACTACGATGCACCCGTCACAATGCGTCGTAACCGCTACGGCCAAGGAAATCAATTCCCGTGTTTTGGCATCCAGGTGACCGGTCTTAGCATTCGCATCGCTCAGTGTTCGGTACCCGCGTACCGTATCCGGACTGAGCCTCATCAACTCACCTAGTCGGTTGCCAATCTCTTTTTGGTATTCATTCCAGTCGAGCATCATGGTGTCCTCTCCTCCTTGCAAAAGTCATTCTTTTGTTGCCGCGCAGCCGAGTATACATCCCGCAACGCAGGAAGGACCGCATCGGAACATCCATCAGGGATTTAAAGGAAGGATCGTTCGTCGGCAATACGAACATTTCAACTCGAAACTGCCGGGATGCGGTGATTCGCCCTGTTTGCAGATTGGATCGCCCTGCGACTATGACGGTTTGGGTTCTTCCCAATCTTCGCCCCCCCATCGAAATGGGAACAGGATTACAGCAACGATAAAAATCACGGCACCAACAACAGTTCTGTGAAGCTGTCGATGAACTTTGTATTGATCGGCTGTCATCGCCCAACTAACAAGAAGGAATGGAACTACCGGGACAATGGGCCATCTCTTTTTCCAGCGGCCGAGTAGGTAGCTTTTCATTCTGCCGAGCACGCTTTGACGCATCGTCACCGCCATTCCTTTCTAGGCCAGCTTACATCTCACGGTCGCATGGTCGGCTATGCGGAATGTATGGTCCGCCGCCGTATTGCAAGCGAAAAATGAAGGTGACGGAATTGGTCTGCGCGAATGTATCCGGCCTTTGTTGGAGTAGTTGCGACGAAATGTCTTGAGCGATTCTAACTTGACTTTGCCAGCCGCTGATGCCAAGCTTCTCGCGCAGGTTCTGGGTTACCGCCGGTGACGTCTCCCCCTACGGACGGCACTGTCGACAGCCCTTCCTTCACCCTTCACTCTTCTGTTCAGAGGGTTTATGAAGAATCGAGTCTGTCTTTCCCTGGTTCCACTCCTTCTTTCTCCAGTTCTTCAGATCAGCGTGCTTGCGCAGAACTCGAAGATCGATGACATTCCTTCTTCCGCTGGTACTGGGAGTTCTCCTGTAGCGGGCTTAGAGAAGGCCCCGCTTAGCTTTGAAGTGAATCAGGGTCAGAGCGATCCCGGAGTGAAGTTTCTCTCGCATGGCAACGGGTATTCCCTCTATCTCACTGATTCGGCGGCGGTGCTGGTGCTGGCGAAGCATAGGAGCCGTTCAAAGGTTCCGGACGGTAACTCTGTCACTGGCGATGTAATTCGCATGGAGCTGCCGGGAGCGCAACGGGATCTTCATGTAAGCGGCGCAGACGAGCTTCCCGGCAAGGCAAACTATTTTGTCGGTAATAATCCATCTAAGTGGCGCGCCGGGATTCCGACTTATGCCAGAGTCAGATATGAGGATGTTTATCCGGGCATCGATCTGGTGTACTACGGGAACCAGCGGACTCTGGAGTATGACTTTATTGTCGCTGCTAAGGCCGATCCCGGCCTGGTGCGGCTGCGATTCCAGGGAGCCGAGCGGCTTAGCATTACCTCTTCCGGCGATCTTGCCATCCGTGGCCGTAATGGCGAAATCGCCTTCCATAAGCCAGTGGTGTATCAGATGAAGGGTGGCATCCAAGAGCCGGTGGAAGGCCGCTTCCGACGTCTGGCTGGGAACAGCATCGGCTTCAGGCTTGCAAGCTATGATCATACGCGCGCTGTGATCATCGACCCGGCGCTTGCTTACTCGACTTATCTTGGCGGGAGCGGCCCGTGCCTGAACCCAGGGCTATCGTCTGCGGGGACTTGTGATTCGGCCAACGCTATCGCAGTCGATGCAGCCGGAGATGCCTACGTTGTAGGAGGCACGATAAACTCCGACTTCCCGGTCACGGCGAGCGCCTTCC
Source organism: Silvibacterium sp. (assembly GCA_049588475.1). Lineage (GTDB taxonomy): Bacteria > Acidobacteriota > Terriglobia > Terriglobales > Acidobacteriaceae > Silvibacterium. The sequence continues at coordinate 4,893 of JBAVYX010000266.1, forward strand.
AGAAGGTGAACAACGGCATGGCCTTTAACAACGGCTACTACATAAATAACGCGTTTGTTACGAAGTTCAACCCAAGAGGTTCCGCACTGATCTATTCTACTTATCTTGGCGGCACGACTCAGGACGAATCGGTGGGCTATTTCAACGGCGACGTTGCTACAGGTGTGGCCATCGACGACGCCGGGAACGCCTATGTCACGGGATTCGCCTCCTCGTACAATTTCCCCGTCACAAGCAACGCTTTCCAAAAGGTAAATAATGCTGGTTTCGGCGGCGGTTCAGTCCCGGTCTCCTCGAACGCATTTGTGACCAAATTGAACGCCACCGGCTCGGCGCTTATCTACTCCACCTACTTTGGGGGAAGCGGGAGCATTGATGTCAATCCCGGCGAACTTGTCGGAGATAGCGCTGCGGGCATCGCCGTCGACGCAGCCGGGAACGCCTATATTGCGGGAACTACCGCATCCACCGACCTTCCAGTTACGAGCAATGCTTACCAGAAGGTCAATAATACCTTCGGGGGCGGAAATACAAACCTGTTCATCACCAAGTTCAACCCATCCGGTTCCGCGCTGGTGTATTCCACCTATCTTGGCGGCAGCGGGTTCTTCGATAACCCCGGAGATCCTTTCGGGGATTCGGCGGGCGGTATTGCCATTGACTCGGCCGGAGATGCGTATGTAACCGGAACGTCCTACTCAAGAGATTTTCCCGTGACGGCGAATGCCTATCAGAAAGTCAATAAGACCCCGTATAGCGCCATGTTTGCTTATGGCGGCAGCAACGCTGTGGTTATTGAGATGAACGCGACAGGATCTGCGCTCGTCTACTCCACTTATCTTGGCGGCAGTACGGGCGACGGAGCGAATGCGATTGTCCTGAGCCCGGCCGGAAATGTTTACGTTAGCGGGCTCGCCGGCTCGCCGGATTTTCCTGTAACCCCCCACGCCTTCCGGAAGGTAAACACTAACGGCGATGGCTTTGTAACCGAGCTGAACTCCGCCGGGTCGGCTCTGGTCTACTCCACATTCCTTGGTGGCGGCGTCGCAAACAGCATCGCTCTGGACGCCTTCGGCAGTGCTTACCTCACCGGCAGTACCGGTTCCACAAATTTCCCCGTGACGCCCGACGGCTTTCGCAAGGCCAATCACGGCAATGGCGATGCCTTTATCAGCAAGCTCGATCCGACGGGTTCGACCATGCTGTATTCCAGCTATCTGGGTGGAAGCGGCAGTGATACCGGAAGCGGAATCGCCGTGGACTGGTTCGGCGATGCCTACATCGCGGGCACGACCTGCTCGACCGATTTCCCGCTTGCCGGAGAACCATTCCAATCGACGAACAAGGGCCCCGGGTGTACCGCCTTCGTCAGCAAGTTCATCGTGAATACGGTGACGGGAACAAGGCTTGTCTCTAGCGAGACCCCGGTGACGGTAGGCAGCACGGTGACGTTTACAGCCACTGTGACGCCGAACATGGGCAGTACGGTTCCCACGGGCTCCGTCGTATTCAGCCTTGATGGAACGCCAGAGGTCACGCTTTCTCTGAATGCGAGCGGCCAGGCCAGCTATTCGAACTCGACACTTGCCGCCGGCAGACACACGATTACCGCTACTTATCTCGGGAATTCAACTACCGCGGGAAGCATCGCCAGTTTCGGGCTGACAGTGATCGGCGCTCCTGCGCGCATCGCCGTGGTGTCAGGAAGCTATCAGACCACAGCTGTCAATACCGACTTCCCTGAGCCTCTGGTCGTGCAGGTTCAGGATGCGAATGGTGTTCCGGTACCGGGCGCCCTTGTCACCTTCGCCAGCAGCAGCGGCGTTTCCTGGTCCGCCAACCCCGTTGCGACCGACGCGAACGGCCGGGCATCGGTGATGGTCAGCTATAACACCGGGGGGAGCAAAACGGTGACAGCCTCGGTGGAGCATGTTTCCATTTCAGCCACTTTTGTGGAAATCGTGAACTGGTCTGATCTCATCACTATAGTGTCAGGAAACAATCAGACCGTGGTCTTTGGCAACGCTTTCCAACCTCTGGTGGTGCAGGTTACGAATGTGAACAGTGTGCCGCTACCAGGTCGGACTGTCGAGTTCGCAGGCGTTGCCTTCTCCGAGAACTTTGTCATGACCGATGCAAACGGCATGGCATTGGACCAACCTTTGCTCTTGGGAGTGGGAATTTCCTTCGCGCGGGCCTTCACGGATCACACGCCCAATCCGGCTAACTTTGATCTCACCGTGATCCCTCCGCCTGCGCCTTAACGCTCCAGAACCCGGCAAGGCTCCGGTATTCGGGTAGTGTCTCAGTTTGAATTCTGGTAGAGAAATATTCCGATACCCAAGAGGCCAGCGGCATAAAAGAATGCGACATTCCACCAGAACCGATTAGGGCTTTCTGCTCGGGTGACCATTTTGCCAAAGCGCTCTAGGC
>JBAVYX010000267.1:0-2553 GCA_049588475.1 Silvibacterium sp.
ATATTGAGGTCTCCGAGCGGATCGGCCAGCAACTCTCACAACGCTAAGGCCTGTAGACGGACCGTCTTAGGCTCGAAAACGCTTGACTATTGCCTGGCGGGAAGAGGTTTGCCTCGGGTTGCATTTATGGTCAATTTTGCTCATTCAAGCCGCCCCGGACCCTACCGTCGTTGAAATCGCTGGCACTAAGCTTCTACAGGTTAGTGCGCCTGCAAGTCTCCAGGCCTCGTTCTTCGTATCATCCCCGAGGATCCGAGCAGATCATCCTGAACCGCGTAGCGCGGGTAAAACTGCCGCGATCGTCAACTCGCAGGTTGAGCACCCTGACGTCTCGGTAGAACCTTTTCACAGGACGCCGATTCTTGGTTGAAACGGCGTTCCTCGCTGCAATCGATGAGGCCGGAGTGTCTAGGAACGGCGGCTTTCTTCGCGGGAGACGACCGCACCGTCGAAGAATCGAGAGGAAGCGGCATTGAAGGCGAAGGAGCGAGCAGGAAGAGGTTTGGGGACTGAAAACCCAATCAGGAGAACCCACCTTCAAAATCGGGCCTCTTCGACTTGCTCAGGCTATGGGCACCCGGGAGGTTAGTGTGGGTGTAGACCGTACGCGGTGCGGTGCTGGCTGTGCTTCTTAAACACGTAGTGCCCTATGAGCCATCCCGCAGCTCCCCCCACGAGCACGTCGGTGGGAAAATGCTCCTGGCCGAGAACCCGCGTGACACTCACTGCTGATGCTGCAGTGTAGACACTCGCCTGCACCCAGATTGACGGGTATTCACCCGAGATTACGGCCGCTGCTGCCCACGCCAACGTGCTGTGCGTCGAAGGGAACGAGCCATTCGTTCCCACATTGGGAGCGAAGAAGTCTCCGGCTGCGTTGTTATAGAGAGGCCGCTCGCGGCGCAGGATGACCTTGGATACTTCCGTCACGATCAGGGAGTCCGCGAGCGCCTGGCCAGTTAGAACGCCCGTTTCGTGTGCATGATCGTTGCCGTTGAGAACACCCGTCCCAAAGAGAAGGACGGGCACCATTAATTCCCCCGCCAGCACGTAGTTCGACACATTTACGTTGTGCTTGTTGAACGTCCGGTCATTCGACACTTCGTGCATGGTATTGGTATCAGTCGCGAGGGTAACGCCGGTCGTCGCACCGAGCGGTAACAACCACGCCAGGTCATGTGGGCGAATTCGCAGCGGGCTGGTCCAGATGGGGATCTGATCTTTGAGGACAGCAAGCGGCAGTCCTTTGACGGTAACCTGCCCTGGTGCGGCCGGTGCGTCGGGCAAGGCGCCATCTGCCGTTGCTGAGTCTTCAGCATCCGCGGGCCCAAAGGCTTGGTACGCATAGCCTGCCTGACATGCCCCAATAGCGCCGATGCAAAGTGCAAGAATGGCCCGAAGAAAACTTCGAGAGGGAATAATAGTCATTGATTTTTGGCTTGGCCACCAAGGACGAGTTCAGACACAAGCTATAACCATTATGTCCTAGTCGTCTGGACCGGATGACGCGTCCATGATCACCACCATTAAGACCCTCTGTGTACGTCAATTCCGCCATCTTGTCCGACATTGCTTGATCCCGGCCTGAAAGCGGCAGGACCGAACTTGACAATTTCCCATTGCCGGCATACATAGGTAGTGTGTCTACTGTAGACAATCTACCGGATAACGAGAAACTTGGATTGCTTCAAGGGACTCTTGAGGTTCTGATCCTCCGGAGCCTGAAGCTGGAGACCAACCACGCCTATGGGATTTCGCAGTTTCTGCAACAGCAGTCGGATAGCGAGTTTCTGGTGGACAACGGCTCGTTGTATCCTGCGCTCCAGCGCCTTCTGCAGCGGAAATGGATTGCAGGGCAGTGGAAGACTTCGCCGAACGGGCGCCGCGCCAGGTATTACAGCCTGACGCCGGCAGGACGCAAAGAACTCCTCAGGGCAACGTCGAAGTGGCAGCGATTCGCTGTAGCCATGGCGAAGATTCTGGCGCAGGAGGGATGAACCAATGCGCCGATGGTGGTCAAAGATTGAACTCGTGCTTGGAAGAAGGCGAAACCTGGCGAGCGATCTGCAACAGGAGATGAGCGCCCATCTTCAGTACATGATTGACGAGAATCTGGAACGGGGAATGCAGCTTGAGGAGGCGCGTGCCGCGGCGCGCCGCGAGTTTGGCAATATGACCGCCGTGCGCGAGCGAAGCTATCAATTGTGGCAGTTCCCAACTCTGGAATCGCTGCTCCAGGATATGCGTTATGCGATGCGCTGTATCGTAAAAGCGCCCGCGTTCTCGCTCGTCATGATTTTGACATCGGCCGTCGGGATCGGTGCAAACACCGCTATTTTCAGCGCAGTCTACGCCGTCCTTCTCAAGCCGCTGCCTTTTCCTGCAGGGGAACGACTGGTTTGGTTAGGTGAGTCCAGCGCAAAGGTCACCGGCATCAGCGTGACTTGGATCAACTTCGACGATTGGCGGAAAGAGAACCACTCCTTCGAGTCCATGGCCGGCTTCGAGAATGCCGATCTGACTCTCACGGGTCGTGGTCAGGCAATACTCACC
>JBAVYX010000268.1:0-8076 GCA_049588475.1 Silvibacterium sp.
CTGCCATAGCGACATGCGTCCCGCTTTTCCATTTCGCCCAGTGCGTGTTGAAGGACGGGCCACATGGGTGTATCATCCTGCGCCAACTCGCGCGGCCGGAGAAACGGGGCTTCGCAGCCGTGTTCACGGGCCACATTCGCAATCTCTTCACTGTCGGTAGAGACAATCACGCGTGCGATTTCCGGGCAGGAATATGCAAACCGTATTGAATGTGCCACGAGAGGCAACCCAGCGAGCTTTCGAATGTTCTTCCCCGGCAATCCCTTCGAACCCTCGCGGCAAGGGATCACGGCAAGGATTGGGGAGACCCTCATCTCGTGCTCCATTCACTCATGAATCGACACCTTGCATCCAGTGCTCGATGAGGTCCGCGCAGCATCACACAAAGCCAATGCAAATATGCCCTCGCTCAAGGTGGCCAGTCGGCCGGGGTCACTGCCGGCTGCGACGTCAATAAATGCTATAGCTTGTTGTTTCACCATTTCATCGCGATCTTGAGCGACCTCTGTCGTCACAGGGGCCCCACCAGCCGGACACAATGTGACAGTGTGATGAGAGAAGTCCCAGGTTAAGTCTCCCTTGCTGCCAAATGCGACCATGAAGCGCCGGTATTGACGGGTCAGGTAGTCGAGTCTGATCGAAACGGTCGCGCCCCAGGCAGTATGCCAGAGAATGTCGGCAGACTCTTCGGCTCCAATTCCTAGTCTTCCGGAATTTGAAAGGGTTGCCGAAACAGCGGTGGGCTTACCAAACAACCATACAGCATAGTCGATTTCATGGATCAGATCTCGAAGGACGCCGCCCTGCTCGCGGTCAGCCGAATAGCTCGCATGGTAGTCTCGTCCGGGCCTCCACTCTGGAAGATACGACTGCGCTTCAATGCGAACGTGATGAATCTCTCCAATTTCCGGTAGCTGATTGCGGAATAGGTTTAGAGCTGAATCGAATCGGAGATTGCATGCCACAAAAACTTTTTCGTCGATCTTCAATGCCGAATCGAGCAGTCTCGTAGCCCCATCGAGGTTAGGCATAAGAGGCTTCTCGATCAAAACGGCACTGCAGCCCAAAGCGATGCCTTCGAGAGCGTCCTCTAAGTGACAAGCAGTCTCGCTCGCAACGACCAGGATCGTGCTGTTATTCCTAATTGCGTCTATTAAAGACGGCGCACATTTATAACCGTTTTCCCGTAAGTAATGGCTGCGATCCCTTCGCTTAGGAACTGCGATCGTCTCTACTCCCACCAAATCACGGAAAACTCGCATGTGCCGCATGCCTATGGAGCCAGTGCCACAAACGAGAACCGTGAAGTTAACGGGCAGGTCTTTCATATCGACTTAAGCTGCTCCCCCTCCACCCTGGAAGGATTGAGCTTATATGGCCACGGAGCGCCAGGCAATCCCCGGATTGTTTCGAACATGTTGGGATCTGCAATGAATGTCAGGTAACGATAGACATGCGTAGGACCGCCAAAACTGCGCTTGTAATCTTCCAACAAATCTCCTGGCCTCATTCCCCCTCCCAGATGGAGCAGTTCACATCCATGCTGTCGCGCCCACCTGGCTCCCTCCAAAATGAGTAACGTTGAAGCTCCGTATTTGCGGCCGGCATCGTTCGAGGCTGCCAAATGACCATGTGCATATTGCGATCCAACAAGAAATAGATTCCCTCCGACTGGGTCATCCCCATGCCAGGCGAGCGCTATACCCAATCGCTTCCCAAGCTTTGACAGCTTCGTAAAATATCTCCGCGGAAACCGGAAGAAACCTTCCGCACTGTTGCGATCAATCAATTTAGCGTAAAGCGCCGAAAAGATGTCGAGCTTCGTCTCTACGTCGTCATCCTCCCCATTTCCCCAGGTTACGCGTAACGTACGGCCCGCAAGACGCATGTCTGCGCGCCGGTCCCTCCGCAGGCTGATCGGTTGATCAGACTTTTCACTCCATTTAGACAATTCGATTGACGCTGTGGAGCCCCTGGAGTGGATCTGCAACTGGTCTTGCCAGCGTTCTGGCGGGTCAAACCAATCCTGCTGCGCAATGAGGGGATGAAGGCGGATCACACAGCAGACGATGCGGCGGTCAGAGCACCAGCGGTGCAGTTGATGAAAGAAATCATGAAAAGTCTCTCGATGAATACGATCCGAAAGCTTCAGCAAACCGCCATAGCCATAAGGAGTGCTTGCATCAAGCCATTCCATAGCGGAGCCATTCATTGTGCCGGATGTACGTCGAATGAGGAGGGGGGCCAATATTCTCGAAGAGGGTGCGCCGGCAATCAGCGCTATTGGCTCAGTCTGTTCGATCTCCGCGGTCGCTTGCGCATACTCTGGTAGGTAATACACGTCAGGAGCGGACGAATGTTGAACCAGCAAGGTCCAGCGTTTCGCGTCCAGGGCATCTTCGGCGGTGAGCGTCTCCGGGTCCGTTTCCCGCATCCTTTCATCACTCTCCAAGGTCTAGGATGACTCTTTGCGGCAGGTAATGACGAACTGTTCCACCAAATGCCGCTCATCGTTCAGAGTTTAGGAGACTCGCTCCACAGCGACGTCCCGAAATGCGTGAAGCAATTCAGGTACTCTCCCTCGCTTCAGAAAGAGGCAGAACCCAGCCCCCGAGAGCGGTCCCACACGCAAGTCCGTGAATCCGTCACGTTCGATCATATTCCCTTCCCCGTATCCCCCAGGTTCGATCGCTAAAGAATAAGGAAAGGAAGGGAGCTCCTGGCCGAAGAACTCGATGCAACTCGTTGAGCGCTCGGTCGATGGCTGCTGACGGATTCCAATACAAACTAACATTCTCGATTGCTCCGTCGAAGGTTGAATCCGGCCAGGGAACCTGCGCATAATCGCCAATGAGCATATCCGCAGTCAACCCCTCCTCTGTCAGCCCTTGTTTCGCCGATGAATGGCAGTGGCTCATCCGTCGATTCCGCAAACGGAGAAACCTTCCCGAGCCATGAACCAGATATTGGCCCCCCGGGCCCACAGCCGATCTCAAGCAATCGAACTATGCTTCGATCCCTCGCACTGTAAAATGTTCGCGCTATAAAGCGAACGATATGTTCTGCTGGATATCAGCTCCAACCTTTGCTGCGGAAGATATCATCCCATATCGGGTTCCACGTGCCCGCCTCAGCGGAATTGCTCATTCATCCCTTTCGCCACACCCATCCAGAATTACCCGCGGTGAAGTGTCGGACAATTCGAAATTGCCAGATGCACCAGCGCAGTTTAACCTCTGAATTCTGAATTGTGTACTATGAGGCGGGGCTATTTGGGCGGAGGCCACTGCACTGAAACACCAAAGCCCTAGAGCAGTTCGGTGCAGCCCTGGTCTCAGTCAAGGCCTCTAAGGAGGGCACCCTTGGCTTTTGGCGCACAGAATGAAACGATTGCCATTGGGAGTCGTAGAGTAGGCAAGGGAGAGCCGTGTTTCATCATTGCCGAGGCTGGAGTCAACCACAACGGGAGCTTGGAATTAGCGCGTCAGTTGGTAGATGTCGCCGTCGATGCAGGCTGTGATGCGGTAAAGTTTCAGACATTTAAACCGGAAAAGGTGTGTTCACCCTTCGCACCCAAGGCCGATTACCAGCTCCAGACAACCGGCGCGCACGAATCCCAGTTGGAAATGGGGAAAAAACTGGAACTGCCCTTTGACGCTTTCAGGGATCTCCATAACTATTGTATGGACAAAGGCATTATCTTCCTGTCCACTCCTTTCGACTATGACAGTGCCGACTTTCTTGATGAATTGCCTGTACCCGCGTTCAAGATTCCGTCAGGGGAAATAACGAACCTCTTTTTCCTGGAGCACGTAGCCCGTAAAGGACGTCCTTTGGTTGTTTCAACAGGAATGTCCACCCTTAACGAAGTGGCCATCGCTGTCGAGAGGATCCGCGAAACCAAAAACCAGCAAATGATTCTTTTGCAGTGCGTTAGCAATTATCCCGCGGACCCCTCCAGCATGAATTTGCGGGCCATGCACGCGCTGGAAGACGCTTTTGGAGTGGGTGTCGGTCTCTCAGACCATACTGTCGGGACGGAAATAGCGTTTGCGGCGGTCGCTATGGGCGCCCTTGTCATTGAGAAGCATTTCACGCTCAGGCAGGACCTTCCTGGCCCGGACCATCGCGCTTCACTAGAACCCGGGGATCTGATGAAGCTGGTCAAGGGCATTCGGAAGGTCGAGTCTGCATTGGGAGATGGGATTAAGCAGCCAGCAGCCGAGGAATCAAATACAGCCGCCGTGGCTCGCCGGTCCCTGGTTGCTGCGAGGTTCATTCCGGCAGGTGCGATATTGACCCTGGACCTGCTCGATATTCTGCGGCCGGGGACAGGACTTCCACCCGCCATGCGACAGGATTTGGTGGGGTGCCGTGCTCTTCATGATATTGAAGCCGGAGCACTTCTTAATCTTGAGATGTTCGAATGAGGACAATCTGCGAATCGGGGACACTCCCCCCGGCGTTCGCAGGCCAAATCTCATGTAAACTTGTGCCCGCTATGAAAATCGCTGCGTTTGTTCCATCTTCGCTCAGATCCCTACTACGTCGGCCTTATTATGCGGTGCGCCGGCGCTGGACGAATGCACATCCAACCCCAGTCCGGGTAGTCCAGGAATACTGGCAGAAGCCGGATGCGGTAAACGATCCACACACGTATCTATCCCCTATCGCGCGGAGCGAATTTCTCATCGGTTTGCTTGAGAAGTATGTGCCGAAGTCTGCCAGTCTACTCGAGCTTGGGTGTAATGTCGGAAGAAACTTAAATGCTGCGTATCAGGCTGGCTATCGTAACCTTGAAGGTATCGAAATCAATCCGGAAGCGGTGGAGATACTGAAGAAGACCTTTCCTGAAATGGCTTCCACTACGAACATTCGGCTCGGACGCATCGAGGACCACATCCGTTCGATCGAGTCGAGAGATTGCATTTATACCATGGCAGTGCTCGTGCATATCCATCCTTCAAGTGACTGGATTTTTGCTGAGATGGCAAGCCGGGCTAAAACTCTCATCCTCGTAGAAGCTGAGATAGATGCGAGCTGGCGTCATTTTGCGCGCGACTATCACAAGATATTTTCTAAACTTGGTATGCACCAAAAAGCAAAGATCAACTGCGATACGATCCCCGAATTGGTGAAAGAAGGCGGTCTAATGAACTATGTGGCCCGAATCTTTCAACACTAAGATAGGGAGGGTGCCCAATATTCCGGCGCAACTCTGCTGATCATGCCGATCGAGGTTGAACGACCATCGGCTTCTGGCAACGCCATAGTCCCAGTCCTAAAGGTGCCCAAACAGACGCACTGAAAGATTATCCGAGCTAACCCTCACTGCCCATTGTCTGCCACCGACGGTTTAGGCGCATTCTTTGCGGCCGTACGATTACGGAATCATTTACCTGGCGGAGACAATTGCTGCCCTTCCTTATAATCTTCCAGGCGTTATCGATAGACGGTGCTCTCCAACGACTGTATTTCCAACACAATCATGATCCAGAAGAGCTTCGCAGTTTTTGGGGACAGCCATTCGTTTTGGACTCCTTTGGATGGTTGGATGGCGGGATCCCTCGTTTTGGTTCTTGCGGTAGGTGGATACGTTCAATCCCAGGTGGCAGGTCATATTGCGGTACCCTTCTACCCTTACATCGCCATGGCAATCGCGACGGCGACAGCTACTCAAAGGGTGCAATATCGCCTTGCCATCCGTATACCAGTCCGGCCGTCGCACGCGTTCTTACGCGTGCGTGGCCCTGATTCTTTTTGTGCTCACCGCCTCCTGCTGCCTGCTGCGTTTATTGAGTTGTGATTCGCCGCAGCGGTGCCATCGGAATGATGAAGGGAAAGCTGGTTGCGGCCGTGCTTGCTTTCCTCGTTACTGCATGGAGCGGGCGTGTTCTTCTGACGGCACTGTTCCAATGGAACGCTTGTCCGTGAAACGCTGTCGTTTAGTTTGCCTCTGGTTCCTCATCTCGTGATGGCAAGTGGTCTGGCCTCGAGCATTACCGAAATTTGAACGAGGTGGGCATCTATTCTCTTGCTTATACCTTGGGAATGGTCATGTTTCTCGTGACGCAGTCACTCTCCCAGGCCTGGACTCCGATGTCCTTCGAATTGGCGCAACAGGAAAGAGAATCGCCAGCTACTGGTCCGTACGGCGTATCGCCGTATCGGGAGTTCTCGCTAAATTCACGCGGCAAGTGCCAGCGAACGAGACTGCTATCATCTGGGGAGATGGTGAGCAAAGCCGTGATTTCACCTTCATCGAGAACGTCGTGCACGCCAATCTTCTTGCTATCCACACGCCCACAGAAGCCGTTTCCGGCCCCGTCTTCAATATCGCCACCAATTCGCGAATCACGCTCAATAAGGCGGCATCCGTACTGCGCGTGCTCACTGGTTACGCACGTGAGGTCAGGAACGGTCCGGAGTGCTCCGGCAACATCATCCACTCGCTGGCCGATATCAGGCTCGCTAAACGGCAGTTGGGGTACGAGGTTCAGGTTGATTTTCGCGAAGGCCTGAGGAGGACCGTCGAATGGTATCGGAAATCCGAAGCCTTTCGCTGAGAATGGAGCGCGAAAATGTAGTGTTGGTGCTCCACAAATGAAAACGGGTGCGAGATCGCCTCTCACACCCGTTTGATTGAGATAGGGGCAGGCGTGAAACTAAGGTGTCGCTGGCGTTACCGGCGGACGACTGCTGCTGCTAAAGGCACCGGATGCTCCTAGACCAAGAAGCGTTCCTCCAACAGCCACAATAATCAGGAAGATAATGCTTTGTGCGTTCCAGGCCGAACCTTGCCCCGCCGGACGCGCTCCGCCCTGTTGGCCTTCTGCCATCGCCGCAACGTCATTATTCATCTTTACGACGTTTGAAACGGCCACCACGGGCGGGGTGCCTGCAGCCGGGTTTCCGCCTAGAACGGTTCCGGTGACCTCAACCGATGCGCCGACCAGCATATCGAGGCCGGAGCCCTGAAGCTGGTATGTTACGTTCGTTTGCTCGTCGGTAAGTAGGTTGTGCAATCGCAGGATTCCGTGCAGCTTGACGCCATCTGCAGGGCCCCCGGTCGCGTTCATGGCAAAGCTGAGGGTTTTTCCGGGTTCCACGCGGGCAACCAGCTTTCCGGAAGATGTCCATACATCCGTCTCCCCTTCCTGCGCGGCAACCTCAATGTGCGATGGATCCTTCACGCCAATCAGTGCTACAGCGTTGGGGGTGACGCCGGCAATCCTCAGTCCGTCGGCAAACACTGGGTGCTTATCCACTCCACGCTGCATAGTGACGCCCGTCTGGAGGACAGAACGTTCACGATAAACGTTCATTGACGCGCCAGGCCTCATGACCGCGTTCGTGCCGTCGGAAAACTGCAGATTTGAATTCGCATCTTGTGAATGGACGAGGCTCCCGGAAAACAGCACGGAATTGCCACGCACCGAGGAACCATCAACCTGAACCTCACCGGTGGTCATTACGATGCCGATATTGGATGGAGCCGCAGATGCCACGCTGATCAGGCAACTGCAAGTGAATAGCGAAATAGCTGACTGCAATCTCAGGAGCATAGGGGTTCTCCTCGAATGGCGATAGATGGCGATAGACAACGAGAACCAAGCTAACAGCCGCCATAAACTTGCACGTCTAGTGTTATGGCAACCGCGCGGTAGATTAACTGCCGAAAACACAATAGTTCTTTCACTAGGCTCTTGTCTATATGCAAATAAAGAATTTAAGTAAATTCTGCGCATTGATTTTTCTGTGTACGGGCAACAAATAATTCTGGATCTGCATCGCCTTCTCGGCAGCGGGGGGGTGTAGCAGGGGGTTGCGAAGGGCGCACAGTCATGAATAATTGCATTTAATTGCATTTACAAGATTCTGCCCGATAGACTCGGGCGGTTATGCCCATCGCTCTCTGGCATAAACCAATGAGAGTTGGCGCTCTGCTGAACCCGCCCTTGGGATCGTTTTTCGGGGACGAACAGAATTGGGAATGCGCCGATATTTCTGTAACGAAACTTCGACGCTAGCGCTAGTGGAGTTACTTCTCACGCCGATAGCTCCGGCAAGAGCGTC
>JBAVYX010000269.1:0-26497 GCA_049588475.1 Silvibacterium sp.
TTGGTACCGCTTCACCGACGACAGCGGCGCCGGCAGCCGAATCGGGCGCACGATCACCGCCCCGCGTGCGAGCGACCCGCGCCCCGTTCGCTTCGCCTTCGTGTCGTGCAACAGCGTCAACGAAGGCGCGCAGAACGCCTTTCGCCGGATGATCTGGGAGGACGAGCGCGCGCCGGCCGATCGCAAGCTGGGCTTCGTGCTCCATCTGGGCGACTTCATCTACGAAGTCGTCGAATATCCCGACGAGGTGTCGCACCGCTATTCGCGCACCGTCTACGACCTTGGCCGCATTCCTGACGGCCGCAAGGTGGGCAATTTCCACGTGCCGACCAACCTCGCCGGCTATCGCCATGTCTATCGCGCGCATATCGACGATCCCGACATCCAGGACGCGCGCGCGCATTTTCCGTTCGTGTGCATCGGCGACAACCACGAATTCTCGTGGCTAGGCTGGCAGAGCTTCATCAGATACGGCAGCAAGATCGAGTCCGCGCAGCCGCTGCGCGTCGCCGCCAATCAGGCGTGGTGGGAATATATCCCGTCGCGCGTCCGCAAGGCCTCGGGCCCCGGGCTCGACCAGTTCGGCCCGCCCGCGGTGACGAGCGCGCCCATCGATACGTTCGACGATCATGGGTTCGGCACCGAGGCCAACAACCGCACCGCCGTCGGCAGCATGACCGCCTATCGCGCGATGCGCTACGGCAAGCATGTCGATCTGATCCTCACCGACTTCCACAGCTACGCGATGCAGAATCCCGGGGATCGGCCCGAAACGGACGTGTTCGACTTCAACTTCCCAGTGGTTCCGCAGGAGTTGATGGAGATCATTGACGCGGGCAAGGACTATGCTGGCGGCAATCCCCCCGCGACGATCACCATCGGCGACAAGAGCGCGCCCAATTTCCGCAAGGACGAGCCCGCCTACACCGTGCTCGGCCGCGAGCAGAAAGCGTGGCTCAAGGAGCGGCTGACGCGGTCGACCGCGACCTGGAAGATCTGGGGCGCGACCAACGGCACGCTCGACATGCGGACCGATCCGCAGAACCTGCCCGCCGGGCTAACGAAGGACAAATGGCCGGGCAAGGATTTCGGCACCTTCGGCGGCAGCGATTTCAGCAGTGCTTTCAGCGAGCGTGCCGAAATTTATGACACCGTCCGCGACCACAAAGTGTCGGGGTTCGTCATCATCTCGGGCGACCGCCACAGCTTCTGGGCCGGCCATGCCGCCCCCAAATTGCCGCCAGCCGGGTTCGACCCGGTCGGGCTGAGCTTCATCACCGGTTCGATCTCCGCCCCCGGTCTCGCCGAAGCGGCCGAATACTATAAGGACTTCCCGCTGCTTCCGCTGTTCGTGCGCAAGACGCCGGGTGCCGCGCCCGAAGCGACGATCAACCTGACGATCAAGCACGGTGTGCGTGCGGCGCTCGAATATGCGGCGAGCGGCGACATCGCGAAGGCGCGGGCGGCGACCAATCCCGATGTCGCGCCGCACTTGGAATTCGTCGACATGGCCGGGCACGGCTATGCAGTGGTCAGTGCCGGCTCTGATGCGATCGATACCGAATTTATCTGCATCGTCCGCCCGATCGCGCGCGCGGCGACCCCCGACGGCGGTCCGCTGCGTTACCGTGTATCGCATCGGGCGAGGCTGTGGCAGCCAGGCACGCCGCCGAAGCTGGAGCAGCGGGTGCTTGAAGGGGATGCAAAGCTGTCAGTTTGATGGCTTGTCATCGCATAGGCAGCAAAGCGTCCCACTCTCGGCCATGTGTTGCCGACCGGGCCCGGCAAGACCGAAACGATGCTCGCGACCCAGGTCTATCGCCGGCTTGATCGCTCGCTCGTGCTCGTGCCCAGCGATGCATTGCGGCGCCAGATTGCCAAAGAAACCTGAGAAACCTGGGGACAGACGGGATGTAAACCGATCCCGTGACGCTTTTGGTGGCGATTGTAGTGATTGCGGTTGCAGGCATGGCGGCTACGCTGCTTTAGCCGAACTCGGGGCTGCGTTCCTGTGCGCCGATCTGGATCTGGCACTTGAAGCGCGCGAGGATCATGCATCCTATATCGCAAGCTGGCTGAAAGTTCTGAAGTCTGACAATCGAGCAGTGTTTACCGCTGCAGCGCACGCGCTGCCGAATTTATCAACCGCATTGCAATGGAGGATGCCGCGCAGGTCACCTCGACTTGCGCGGCATGGCACTTTACCTTGGGCGCGGCGACAAGCGGAACGAATCGATTCCGTTCTATCGCTCAGGATTGCGCCTGGGCGGACGGGCCTTGGGGGCTGTCCGCTCTCCCTACCCTTGCTCGTTCACCGCAGGAAAAGCGCATTAAACGTCTACCCCGGCCACAGCTATGCGCCGATAGAGAAAAGCCATCTTCAGATTTAAATCCAAGCCTTTTATTTTCAGGTACTCTCGGCCTCTCCCTTTGGTTCATTTGACCGAGTTTCGAACTTGCTTTAAACCTTCAGCACTCCTTTCAACGACCGCCCGAATGCGGTCGCTGAAAACAATCCAGAACAGAGGCGGTTCGCCGCGAGGTGCCAAATGCGCTCAGCAGCCTTGAAGAACGAAGATGTGATGCCCGGAGAAGTCAGGTCAGGACAATCTGCCCGGAGTAATGTTAAAGCAGAGCTTGAACCAGCCGGGAGTGCTCGTTTGAGCGATCTTAGAAAGCTTCCGGACCTCAGGCCTGATCGCCCTAGTGCTGTACACGCTCAGGAAGACGAGGAGCTCCTTGCGCAATTTTCCCTCATGCGCATCAAGGGCAAATCGAAGTTCAGGATTCTCACTGAGCTCGAACACGGGCCCGCTCGTTTAGGCCGGCTATGCAGGCTGTTCCCGCAGACGTCCAGGGAAAAGTTGACACAATATTTGTGCGATCTGGAGAGGGCTGGTCTTGTCGACCGTGCGGATTCGAGCAGCGGAATGCAGCAGGTTGAGTATTCACTGTCAGACCCCCTCGGCGTTGCAGTAGTGCACCTCATTAACACTTTGGCGCGCCTAAGCCTCATCGACGGGTAGACTAACTAGGGGAGGGTTGCTTATGCCGTACAGATACTGCCCCGAAGGCTTGAAGCTGGAGAACGTCCGCTGGGAAGCGACGCGCGAACGCGTCCGGACGGAAAGCGAGCTCGGCCTCCCCTCCGACGCGCGTACGTTGGCCCAGCGCTCTGAACGGTCCGAAAAAGCGAGAGACGCATGGTGGGATGCGTTCAATCGCCTCATAGAACATCGCAAACTTTGCGAAGAATGCGTTAGATGAAATAGGTTGGATCTCTGTCCCAAAAACCTCGGCCACGGGGCGACTCGCAAAATCCTCAATCCTGGTGGCCGTGTTTAATAATCTTGCCCGTTCCAGAAGCAAGTGATTGAGGAACCAAAAACGCGTCTCGCAAGTGTTCGAAGCGCTCGCGAGACGCTAACCAGCAATCCCCTACGAAGGGAGGCGCGGGCGGCCGTCGTCTCGTTGGTCCTGACCGGAGTCGCGCTGCTCGCCTGCTACGTTCCGGCACGCCGCGCGACGAAGGCGGACCCCATTGTGGCCTTGAGATATGAGTAGGGGTTCGCAAGGCGTAAGGCCGAAGTTTAATTTTTAAGGGGTTGGGCAAATTGTGCTGCCATCTGGATCCTGCCGGAGTCTCCGGAATGACCAAAGTTCAACTTCAGCCAATTCGGGCGGGCGTTCGGTCATCCGGCTCACTCGAAACTTACGAATCGGCGATGACACGACCAAAGCTCCAATTGTGCTGCTGGCGGTGAATCAACCAGGTTGGTCTGATTATGGCTGTTGCGGCTTTTTCAATCGTAAAGAATATAGGTCAGCGTTTGCCGACGAAGGCGTCCACATCGGTCTCGCCTGATCTCAGGAAATCAAGGAAACTGACTCCCTTGTATTTGCATGTTTCGCTGATGCTCAAGAGAACAAGATAGTCCCGGAGACCCTTCGGCGTGCTGGTACCCCCGACCACGTTACGCAGTCTCACGAACGCCTTGATCGCATGCTCAGCGTTGTTGTTGTTCCAGGGGATGCCATCACGATCAAGGAACGTGAACAACCGGTCCCTATTTCTTTCGAATCGCCGCACGTAACCAGCCGCGAGTTCGTTCTGGTAGTTTTTTCCTAAGATTGCCTCATAGAAGCGCTCGACAGCTGACCGGTGCTTGCGTAGGTACCGAGACTTCAGACCAAAGCGATCCACAGATTCGACAATCGGATGCAGCAGCTCTGCGAATCGCCTCGCTATGTCTTTCATTTCCTCGTTGAAGGGCTGTTTAAACAGGTCGTCGTTAATGTCCCTCATCAAGTGGATGAGGCACTTCTGTTGCGCACATGCGATTGCGTCATAAGCGGCGTAGAAGTCCGACACCAACACACCGTTGAAGCCTCGTAGTACATTCTGGGGCGTGCTTGCATTCCGTCCGACGCTGTAGACGAAGGCCACGTCTTCGAGGCTTGTGAAGCACCAGACGTAGGCGTCCTTGCCGGACACCGTAGCTCGCGTCTCATCCGCGTGCACAAGATGGCCGCTAACGATTCTCTCTATAATTGCACAATAGGTCTTCTCGTGGCGCTCGGCCACGCTGGCCTTGATACGATGGATCATGCCCCTAGACGCAGGGATTCTGAATAGCTGCCACATGCTCCGTGCGACAGCGTTCTGGGGTCGGTACAAGTCGATGATCTGGTAGGCGATGTAGGCGCAAATTGTACTGCCATACTTGGGTTGACTCGCGAATTGACGGAAAGTGGTCCTGCAATTCCAGCAAATGTACCGAGAAAATGAGTATCGTACGACCCAGCGTTTGATCCCAGTTCGAAAGAACTTGAGGTCGTAAACCACGCGACTGAGCCGCCCGAATCGATAGATCGTTGTCGCGCCGCACTCCAGGCAGCACTTCGGCCGATGCTCCTCGCACAGGACTACCTTGTTAACCCCTACCTTGTCCTTCGCTTTGAACTTCTCACTTCGCTCCCTTTGCAAACGCTTGGTGGAACGCGCGCGCACTGTTTCCCGTTGATGATCCCAGCGAGCGGCAGCATTAATTCGTTGGAACTCGGGGAGCCCGAAATCGATTTCTCCAAACCGTTGAGGGTACTCACGCTTTAGCGTGGCAACGTCTACAACGGCGCCGTCGCTGGCGAGTAGAGACCGAGAGAGAGCCGCTAGGGCTCCCGCGACAGCCTGCGCGGCGGCACAATCTTCCGCATTGTATGTGATCAGTTGCCTTTTGAGTTCGGGATTCCGTGAATATTCCCAATCGCGGCGCCACGCGAGGGCGGCAAGACCAGAGGCCGTTGCCTCGGTCCATCGGAAGCCGAGGTAACGTGCTACGTCTTTGAGGCCATTGGAATACGTGGGGAAGTAAACCCGGCCGTAGATCGTCGAGAGCAGGTTGACGGCAGAATTAAGGAGCTCGTCGACAAATGCTATCGATTCAAGATCAGGATACCGCTTCTTCATCTGCCGAAGAAACGCCGTCTCGTAGGCGCCGTAGTGGACCAGCCGTGGAGCATCGATACCACCAAGCGCCTGGAGGCAGGCCGTCCACATCGTTCTTTCGTCAGAAGGGCTATCCGCCCAATACGAGCGTTGAATGGTCACATCGCCGACCTGAAATCGCAATCCGATGCAATAGTAGAAGTCACGATCCGGGTCACCTTCGACGTCAAAATAGACCTGAGTCCCCTCAACGGGAAATGCTGAGGTACCGATGACGTGGACGCGGTTCTCGCGGATGGCCAGAGCCTGCAGGGCGTAGTCGTGGCTTCTGTGGGTGCTGGTCCGCCGCCGGGGTCGGAACGTGTACGACAGCTGTGTCACCGTGAAAACGCCTCTCTGGTGCCACTTTTTGCGCGCTCTCTCGTTCATTTTTGCTAAGAGGCTGAGATCATCTGCGTCTGTCGCAATCTTGCGGCACCGCGCCGCATACTGGCATTGGGAACAGTGCTCATTCAGCACGACCGGTGGTGGTGCAGCGCTGGACTGCTGGGTCTGAATGGTAGCGATAATGGACCGAACCTTTTGATACAGCGGCGTAAGCGAAACGGTGGTAGTCGAGTACGTCGGCCCATGAATGAGTTTGCCGACGGACGGCAGGGTCGCGCCGACGGCCTGCGAGAAGACGTAAGCGTCAAATGCCAGCAGGACTTCGTCAATACCCGAGATCCTTTTCGCTGACAGGAAGCGAATCGGAAGGTACTGACGGGCGTTCCGATTCTTGGTGCGGGCCGACTGGACAAGCTGTAAACCGTGAAGGTCTGCCCGCAAATCCGCCGTCTGAACTGTGCACTCCAAGAGGACCAGGTATTGCTTTCGTTCGATAGCCGCGGCGTCAAGCGTTCCCACTTCATGAGCTGGCTGCGACGCGCGTAATCGAGATGAGCCAATTTGCTGAAAGGACTTTTCCCATTGACGCTGTGCTTGGTCCGCCGTGGCGTCAGGCGTCTCTGGCCGAGACGAAAGGTACGACTTGGTTGGACAGTGCAAAAATGCTTCGAAGACGTCTTGCGTGATCACGATAGACCCCTATCTTCGCGGATCTGTGCCGAATAGGCCCATCGGAACCACAACCAGGAAGGTCGAACGCTATTGCGTTCGTACTACCTTGCCCCAGGCGTCTGCTCCCGGGCGCCGACATCTCCTGGATCGACACACAAAGGGATCGCGCTACCCTTGGCCCAAGAGTGCGTCTCGATTAAGCTGCAGCCTAGCCCAGAGGGAAGATCTTACCGGGATTCCTCCGCTCATCCAGTCGAATGCGCTCGAGACTTCTAATCAAGTCGATGGCATCGCCGTGTTCTGCTAGGGGATAAGACACAGTGCGGGGAATATTCGGGGCCATGATACAAGAGGTCTCGGATGCGAAGCGGGACCGGGTTTACTGCGTACAGGCGTTACTCAACATTCTGGAAGAACCGCCTCACCTTACGCCGGATCTCCCCTGAATCTCGTTAGAGGTCCTGTGCTCAAATCCAGCCCGGAAGATTGACCCGTTATGCGGCTCTTCAGGTCCTCAAGCAGAGTGTACGTGGATGAGAGTTCGACGCGGAAATTACAAGAATTAAGCTGGCACCATTTTGCAACAGCTTGTCGCAACACCAGTGGGCATAAAGCAAGTCTTTTAGTTTCTGCAGTTCTCAGCTCAACCCGGTGTTCATTTGACCGAATTTCGAACTTGTATTACACATTCGTCACTCATTTTCAAAAACCGCCCTCGCCGCGGTCGCTGAAAAGAATCTAGAGCTGGTTCATCACCGAACCCCGAGGTGTCAAGATGCGCTCCGCCACTTTGAAGAGTAACTGTGTAATGCCGGAAAAATCACGCCAGGACAATCTGCTCCGGAGAATGTGAGAACAAAGCTCGAACCAAACAGCAAAGTCCAACTGGGTAAGTCTAGAACCGTTCAGGATCACAGGCTTAATCGTAGTGCCGCAGTTCAGGCTCAGGGAGACGAGAGTCGTTGTGTCACGCGCATTCAGGGCAAATGGGCATTTAGGATTCTTAGCCAGCTTCAGCATGGCCCAACTCACTTAAGCCAGCTACGGAGCACGCTTCCTACGGGGTCTAGGAAAAAGCTGACACAATATTTGCGCGACTTGGAGAGGACCAGCCTAATCGTCGCCGTCCATCGGAGCGGCAGAATGTCACAAGTCAGATATTCCTTATCAGATCCACTCGGCATCGCTGCCGTGCACCTCATCAACGCTTTGGCGGAATCGACCGAGAAGGCATTAGAGCCAGAGCCTAAGCATCGACGCACGGCTGAATACTAAGGCGGGTTTAGCCCTCACCCCATAACCGAAGGCGGAGGCTCAATCGATTCGGCAGATGCCTTGAAGCCTCTAGCCGACTGGTGGTCTGAGGGCGCTGCGATTCACCATAAACTGTGACGCGATCTCATCGAGCAGGTACTCAAGAGAGGGGCCCGCAGCGCCAGCGTCGCGGAGAGCGCGATCGATCGCGATCGATCGCGATGAACAGGTCTTCCTTGTTCGACTCTCTAAGAGAGGATTCGGACTCGAGGACAGGAACAAGATCGGTGTAGGCGAGAAGGCTCAGCAGTCCCTGCGGTTGGCATTTCTCGACGCGAAACAGCAAGAGACGCTGTCCCCAGTTCTTTGGATCCTCCGCGAATATTGCACGCCATTCCGCGCCGCAAAATTCACTTCGGAGATACGCGTGCGAGAGCAGCGTGAGGACGCGATGCGACTGCTGCAGAGCCGCGTCCATCATGGAGACAAAGTCTTTATGCCCGAAATCCCAATCCTGGACGATGACGCGATAGCCGGCTTCGGTCAGAATTCGGGCTATGAAAATTCCGATCGACTTATCGGGCCCCGATCAAATGATGAAGAAATCGAAGCGACGATCTCCGGAGGTCATTTGACGAATTTTACGCGCGGCCACGGTTCGACTATGTGTGAATGTGGGGGAATTGGAATGCCGCAGAGAACGTATCCTATGGCGTGGCCGCTGTCCAGGCTCTCTCACCACTTCCGGGAAGTACAGTACAAAAACTGTTCGCCGTTCTTGTCGGTCTTCGCCGTCTTAAAGCCATATTGCGCACTAGCATCGTTTGTGACGCCAAACGTTGCGAAAGCTCAGGACTCTCGCTATTGGCTTTGGGTGAAGAAATGAACGGGTTCGATAGATCTTAGGGTTTCTGCCCCTAAGGGAAAAATGATCGAACAATCAACCCCACTTTAACCCCACGGTAAGAATGACCATACGTTCCAAGTCGTTCTTTTTAGGTGCCAGCCACTCCGTGTGATGCCTTTTAATTACAATGATTTAAGAACTCATAACCCAAATTTCTTTTGTTGAGTGCCCCCGCTTCATGTCTTTCGCGAGCGGCTCTGCCATAAAGCCGCATGAAGCGAGGGCACGTGATAAAAGAAGAAATTTTGGTCTACTTCTGCATTGCTTTTCGAGGAGCAGGCATTTTAAGAATCCTCAGTTAGAGTGTCGAGAATGTGACAGCTTCCGTGCCCGGTTCAATTTGATTTGAGGCGTTCCCACGGGGCGACCCTCGATTAGGCATGCTATCGGCGGAAAGGCTAGGAGTCTCTTGATTTGCGTCACCCATTTTGAGGACGATTTCAAAGATTTTTCCAACTCTTTGTAGGCATCAACCACGCCGGGGATTCTTGAATCATCGTCGCAATATTCCAAAATCTTCAAAAAATCAGCTGAGTGACCCTTCTTGTCTATGAGGCGAACTGCGGAAGAGGCGCTTGAGTTTTCAACTCATACCGTAGAAGAGATCACGACTATGGTCGGATACCGGGACAACAGTGCATTTCGTCATATGTTCAAGAAAGTTGTAGGGTTGACCCCGACAGAGTATCGGAGTCGCTTCGGACTTGTAGGGACGCATCGTAGGTAGATGCGCGAGAAAATTCCAAAGCTGCTGCCGTAATTGTTCCGGCGAGACAGCCATTTCCCGAGGGCTGTAAGGAAGGGAAGACTAAAAATAATCATATCCACCTGTTGAACTACCATGTGCTGTTGTGGATTTCGTCAATGGAGGACTTCATGAAAGCAGCTTGGTACGAAAAGCAGGGACCTGCGCGGGAGGTTCTCACCGTCGGCGAAATGCCGGATCCGGCTCCGGGACCGGGCGAACTTCGCATTCGCATCGCCACCTCGGGAATCAACCCAGGGGACATCAGGAAGCGTCAGGACGACTTTGGAGTTGGTATGCCGTATCCTCGCGTCATCCCGCACAGCGATGGCGCCGGAAAAGTAGATCTGGTGGGCGACGGTGTTTCTCGGGATTGGTTGGGGAAATCAGTATGGTGCTATGGCGCCCAATCCTATCGCCCGTTTGGCACTGCAGCTGAATTCACAGTCGTCCCCGCAGCGCAAGCCGTTCCCCTACCCGCAAACGTGACCATGGAGCAAGGGGCATGCCTCGGCATTCCCGGCATCACCGGTCATCGCGCCGTGTTCGTGGCCGGGCCCGTCCGCGGACGCACCGTGCTTGTCCAAGGAGCTGCAGGATCCGTGGGGTTATGTGCGGTCCAGTTGGCGCGTCACGGCGGGGCTCATGTGATTGGCACAATCCGTACACCGGCAGAGGAGCAAACAGCGAAACAGGCAGGCGCGCACGAGGTCCTGCCCAACGATGCGGAACTGCTCGCGCGTGTGAAGGCCATCGCCCCTCAAGGGATCGACCATATTGTTGAAGTCGCATTTGGGGCAAATATCGGGCGTGATGTTGAACTCCTGACAATGGGTGGAACCATCGCTACCTATGCCACGAATGCAGCGACTCCGGCGATTCCCTTTTGGCAGATGGTGTTCAAGAACATCCAGCTCTTTTTTCTGGGCAGCGATGACTTTACTCCCCAAGCAAAGACCGCCGCAGCATGCGACATCAACGCCGCGCTTGAGGCTGGCTGGTCGGGCTTCGCGATAGGCGAACGGATTCCTCTATCGGAGATCGTTCGGGCTCATGAGCTTGCCGAGCACCCGCAGCATCCAGGACGAGTTGTGGTCACGCACTAAAATTGCGGCCCCCTCGCCGATCGTAGGTCACATCAGAGAGCAGGACGAAGAGCGAGGTAGGATTTCAGATCGCTCACCGGTCTTCCAAGAATTGTCGCGAGGGCAGGGTCGACCGGTTCAAATTCACCTGCCGCGATAGCTTCATAAGAGCCTACCCAGGTGTCCACTTCCCATGCAGGCACACCGAGTTTGCTGCGCCATTCCTTCGCGGCGTCCACCGGCTCATCTTCGTAGCGAAGCGTCCGTTGCTTCAGGGAACTGACCAATGCGGCTGTCTCATTCAGGCTGAGAGGCGAGGGGCCGGTCATGGCGAATGTGCCCAGCAAGGGCAGGTCGCCGGCGAGCAGCTTTGCAGCGGCTTCCGCAATTTCCTCTCGGCCAACCCATGACACCTTGCCTTGGCCGCCTGGCCCTTTCATCACGCCTTCCTCGTTGAACATCTGTACTGCCAGTTCGGAATAAAAGCTGTCCTGTAGGATCGTATGCGGCACAGCGGTTTCCTTCAGAAACTGCTCGCTCTCATAATGATCGCGTGACATAGGAAAGCGAGAATTGGGCGAAGCTCCCAGTGTCGAAAGGTAGATCAGGTAACGGACGCCTGCCCGCTGCGCAGCCTGGAACGCGTTGCGATGCAATTTCGCACGTTCGCCCGGTTCGGCGTAGCCAGACACGATGAACGCTGACGAGACGCCTGAAAAAGCACGGTCGAGGGATTCGACATCGCCGTAATCGCCTGTGACCTTCTCTGCTTCTGGAAAATCGGAGAGCTTCTTCGGGTCCCGGACGAGCAAACGGAACTCCTTTCCAAGCAGCTCGAGGTGCTTGGCAATACCTGAGCCAATCTTTCCCGTGGCTCCTGTGACAAGGATCACATCATGCGTTGACATGGACGGCACCCTCTTGCTGTAAAGATAGATGTCATTTGTAGACTCTCGCCATTCTAAAGCGACACAAAAAATGTTACACTATCTGTAATGTTCCGCAGAACGAGTTTTGCCTTCTGTGTCTGAAGCGAAGTGAGGGGCATCTTTGGTTCTATGAACTCTCGATTTTCAACTGCGGTCCACATCCTTACCCTGCTGGCGTCCATGCCCAACGAACGCCTGACTTCGGAGTTCATTGCCGGCAGCGTAGGCACCAACTCCGTAGTCATCCGGCGTCAGTTGGCCCTGCTCCGGAGGTCGAAGCTGGTCGAATCGAAGGGAGCGCGGGGCGGCGGCTGGATGCTCGCGCGAAAGGCGGATGCAATCAAGTTAAGTCATGTGCGAGATGCGCTGGGCGAAGAAGCCACATTTCGTATGCACCGGAACGACCCCTCTCCGAACTGCACGGTTGGTCAGCACGTTCGTCAGGCATTGGGGATCGTCTATGAGGACGCGGAAAAAGCAGTCACGCGCTCTCTCCAAAGCCGCACCATCCGGGATCTGCTAATTGCAGTAAATCGATCCTCGAAAGCAGGGACTTCAGCAAGGAAATAGTGCTTCACAAAACATCAATGTGTTCGGCGAGAGGGAGAGAGAAAAATGACAGGCTTGAGCGGACTGAAATTTTCCACGCTGGCAGTCGCGGCTATTGGTTTGCTCTTAAGCAATTGATTGTTATGGGCTTTTCAGCGCATTGCAGAAGCTTGCGGTTCGCTGCAGTGTGTCTAGAAACACATTTCGAGTCAGGTGCATTCAACCGGGGTCTGCCACCTCTCCTGGACCCTCTGAGAGCTCTGGGACCGGCAGGCAGTTCATGGTTTCGATAAAGCCCGCGTGTTGCGCCGCCGCTACGCTCTTTTTTGAACAGCGTTGTTTTATCGACTAAAACAGCGAAGGACAAGGTTGGCTTGACGCGCCTTTTGTCCACTTCCGCCGATCCCCGTCGTGCCCTCCGCTACACCGCTCCGGGCCGTCCCGTCGGGTGAGCGCCGTCTGCGCGCCAAACCAAAGAACAGATTTGTCACTTGCCGCGCTGCCCACTCGGGACTACGCCGGGGTACCGGTCGTCGTTCTGTCCTGTCTGCCGTTCAGCCGTTTTTGTCTCGCTGCGCTCAAGGTGAGAAACAAAAACGCCCGACCGGGCAGCCAGGAAGGCCAAAAACAATGGAAATAAAAGGACAGAATCAACAGCAACCGCCACGGCAGACGGCGAAAGAAGTAATCGCCGCCAACGTGAAGGCACTCATGGAGCAGCTGGAGGCAGGACATAGCCAGGCCTTGACCGCTTATCTCAGTGCCATGAGCCGCTTCCATCACTACAGCTTTGGGAACATTCTCGAGATCGCACGACAGAGAGCAGTGACCTAGTGCTACACCTCGCTGGAGTCAATGAATATAGGAGGCTGCGCGTCGTTGGAGACGCGATGCGGAAGCCTTGTGGCAGCTCGGATCAATATGGTCTGCCTCGTGAATCGTAAACAGAGTACCCGCGATGGAACCCGAAAGCAACATCAAGGTGACATGGTGGCACCTTCGGCACACATGGCAGCCGGGAGCTCACTGAGTGCGTTGCCAGGAAATCGTCAAGCGCACGCGAATTGGATAGCATCGTTAAATACAGCGTGACATCCGACTACCCATCGGTAGCGCGATCCAACAGCATTTGCAGGCGCTTTTTCAAAAAACGTCGGGAAGGTTCCTGCCGCGCTAGGTTCAGCGCCTTCCGGTAGGACACGATGGCCTGTGTTATATTCCCCAATTTCGTACAAAGGTCCGCATGTGCGGCGTGTGCTAGGTAGTAGTCGCTGAGGTCGCCTTGTTCAAGGAGCGCTTGAATCCGCACGAGCCCGGCAGCTGGACCGTCCCGCATTGAGATCGCGACTGCGCGATTTAGCGCAATCACGGGGGACGGGTTGACCCGTAGCAAGACATCGTAAAGCGCTGTGATCTGCACCCAATCGGTCGATGCCGCATTCTGTGCCTCGGCATGCAACGCGGCAATTGCAGCTTGCAGTGTGTAAGGCCCAAATCTTCGGGACCTGAGCGCACGTTCGGCCAGTGCATTGCCTTCGGCGATCAAAGTGATGCTCCACTGAGAACGGTCCTGATCCTCAAGGAGAATGATGTCACCGTCTGCTGAAGCCCGCGCAGCACGGCGAGATTCCTGGAGCAGGAGTAGGGCGAGAAGCCCGAACACCTCGGGCTCCGGCATCAATTCGGCAAGGAGCCGTGCAAGACGGACAGCCTCCTCCGAGAGATCGCCGCGGGTTAACGATGACCCCTCGGATGCAGAATATCCTTCCGTGAAGATCAAATAGACGACTTGGAGAACGGTGTCAAGACGGCTTGAAAGATCGGCCCCAGACGGCACCTCGTATGGGATTTGCGCATCGCGGATTTTTGCCTTGGCACGGACAATCCGTTTGGCGATTGTAGGTGCACTGGTGAGGAAAGCCCTTGCAATCTCCTCAGTTCTGAGGCCGCACACTTCACGCAATGTGAGAGCGAGTTGTCCCCCAAGAGGCAATGCTGGATGGCAGCAGACAAAAATCAGTCGAAGGCGATCATCCTCAATCTGGTCGTCGTCAAATTGGGTGGGGTCGATTTCCTCGACCTGCAAACTCTTCTCATGAGCGGCGAGTGACGCACCGAAGCGGGCGCGCCGTCTCAGCGAGTCGATCGCCTTGAACCTACCTGTTGATACCAACCATGCACGCGGATTGGAAGGAATGCCGTCGATGGGCCAGCGATTCAATGCCGCCGCGACTGCTTCGTGCAGTGCCTCTTCTGCCAGGTCGAAATCACCCAAAAGACGTATGAGGGTAGCGAGAATCCTTCGTGACTCATTGCGATAGATGGTATCTACAGTGCTCCGCACAAGCTCAATGGGCTTGGCGGAGCCCTGAATCGACGATCCTTGGGAACGGTAATCCATCTGCAACGTTGTGTCCTTTCCGGGGAATGAACTTGGCGCTAAACTCTAAATTGCCGCAGATGATGGTCAAGGTGCCTATACATCAATCTTGCCCATTCTGCCGGCGTCATCGGACCAAAAAAGCTATGCGGATGCTTGGTGCACACTGCGGGACCTCCCCGGATGAAGCGATCTAGTAACGTCCGCACGCGTTCGCGCTCCGTATCAATGTCGCGTTGATCCATGATCAGGAAGTACTTGTCGGTCGGCGCGTTCCGTGGGAATGGATCCTCACTGAGGATATTCGCTTTTGCCCGCCGCCCAAAGATGCGCCCCAAGATGCTTCGGGGAGGAAACGTTCGTCCGAGAACCATTTCCATTTGTGTTGCATAGTGCGCCATAGCCTGAGCTGGTGTCATCTTTCCCCATTGACGCACGCTGTCGGGCTGCAACCGACCCATTCTCTCTTTCAACTCCGCGACCGCATCCGATTCAAACAAATTTCTCATGGCCATATTGCTCCGCGTCTCATTTCGGTAGTCATAACTGCCGGTTGTTGAAGCCTTCGTTGCGCAAGAGATAGTGTCACTGGCCTCTTTCCTTCCAGTATTCGAGCGTTGGGCTCTCGATGACCGGCCGCACTTCAACCCCTCCCAGCCGAGCAGGTGGAATGCGTGAGGCGAGTTGGATGGCCTCGTTCAGATCGTTCGCCTCCAGCAAGACAAATCCGCCAATCTGCTCGTTGGTCTCCGTGAATGGGCCATCGGTGACGGTTAATTTGCCATTCCGAATACGTACCG
The DNA here is from genome assembly GCA_049588475.1 of Silvibacterium sp. Classification (GTDB taxonomy): domain Bacteria; phylum Acidobacteriota; class Terriglobia; order Terriglobales; family Acidobacteriaceae; genus Silvibacterium. The sequence goes on from JBAVYX010000269.1 coordinate 15,155, forward strand.
TGCTGGCGGAGTGGATTTCCTCCAGAGGAAATGCCGTAATGAGATGGCCGTTCCGTCGCATATCCTCATCAAAGCTACGCGCTTCCTCGATCAGAGCCTGTGAATCACGATCCGAGAGCGCATTCCGAACTTTTTCGTCGTAGAAGACTAGGCACAGGTATTTCATTCCGTTTTCTCCTTGGGGTAGCGATCTGTACACAGGTTAGTCGTTGGGAGAGAGCAAAATTGGACACCGATCTTGCAAAATTTTCGGGCATTCCCTATTAGGCCGTTCTAACCCTTGTTTCACGCGCACGAAACTCTGGCGCGCCACGCGCCAGGCGCTGTTCGCGCACCAATCGTTTAGAGTTCGGTGCAGACGGGCTTTGCTCTACCAAAGCCCAAATTAGCGGTCATGAACACCAATGAGTGCAAATCGACGAAGCGCTTGGTGAGCGCAGTAACGATGGCTCATTAAATCTCGCCCAATGGCCCATTTGGATCACGAAACATGTGGGTCTGCGCGTCGTTAGACATACCCAATGGATCATGTCGGCCGGTGTGAACCAGGCGAACCGCCCTGTGGACGGCCGGAAGATCCAGATGCTCCCGTTCGATCATCCACGGGGAGAACTTGACGATCTGCCTGGCTGGAAGGACTTCCTGCATCACGAGCCTGCGCACGACGGCATCACTGACCTGTAGCGCTGAGGCAGCCTGTTGCATGGTGATCCAGCGACGCTGTTCCAGTGGCGGGCATGCCGGGAAACCCTTCGTATGGCGAACGTGTTGCACGCGCTTCTCTGTCCATGTGTTGGCGATCCCAGTTCGATATCCCAGTCTGTTCAAGATCGAGACGATTGCGCTGTCTTCACAGACCAGGGCTAGCTCACGAATCAACTCCGTCACTTCTTGTGAGTTTACGTGATCGTGATGACCGGTCCGGTTCTTGCGCACGGTGAGTTCAGTGTGAACGCCACCGGCCCAGTGCAGCTTGAGATGCACAGTGGGAGGATCATCTTTTGTATCCGCCACGACTTCTTCAAGCACCGTCCGGAGTATGCGTTTTTTCAGAGCGGCAGGAGAGTTCGGGTGATCCCACAACCGCTCCAGATCATCACCAAGCTTGAGCAAATGATCCCGTTGCTCGGTCGTCAACTGCGGTGCAGTGATGGTTGCTTCTTCCAGACGGCGTTCCATCTCGGCGACCTGCACCAGAGCGTTGTTCCACCGCTTTTCCAACTCGGCTGCAACAAGCCGGTTGTCGGGCTCTGTGGCCTGATATTGTCGCTCGATGCGGCTGGCTTCGTAACGCGCCTTCTGAACTGCGAGTTCAAGCGAGCGTCGCTTTTCATCCGTCTGACTCTGGCTCTTTTCCAGTGCTTCGAAGGCGGCTTGTATGCCGACAGGCCGCAGTGCTTCGAGAACCTCTGCGGCAACTTCCTGTATCTGACAATCAGGCGTCTTCTCGATGCCTTCATCTTCCGTGCGGATGTAGCCAACGGGCACTTGCGTCAGCACAAGGCCGCGCCGTACCTTCTGTCTGTAAGCTTCCACCGCTCGCTGCCGGAGCAAACTTATCTCGAATTCGCTCATGGTGCCCTTCAACCCAAGTAGAAGCCGGTCGTTCAACAGACAGGGATCATAGACGCCATCATGATCGATGACCAGCGTGCCCGCCATGGCGCAGAGATCGATCAGATGGTGCCAGTCGCGGTTGTTTCTGGCCAGACGCGATGCTTCCAATGCAAGCACTGCTCCGACTTGGCCGGCACAGACCGCAGTCAGCAGCCGCCCGAAGCCGGGTGGTTCGACTGATCCGGTGCCGGAGCGGCCCAGGTCCTCGTCGATGACTGTAACGCGCTGGAAGCCGAGCGCATGAGCGCGCTCGCGCAGATCGTACTGGCGCTGTTGTCCTTCCAGACGTGTGCGCACCTGCTGCATCGACGACTGCCGGATATAGACATAGGCGTCACGCTGAGTATGCATCAGTTGGATCTTCTCGCTCATTGCTCTCCTCCTCTGTTGTTCCGCTCACCGCTGTGAGCAGCATGTGACTGAGCAGTTCCCGGCAACGTACCTGCACTATCTCCGGAAGCTCCGGTGTGTTGGGGATCTCCCACAGAAAGACTCCTTGGCGTGGCGGACTCATGAGCACCTCCAGACGAAGATGCTTCTGAAACTACCGGACCGAGGCCGGAAGAGGCAGAGGGCTGTACCTCGAGGATGGAACCGAAGCGCTAAAAGAGCTGACAGTTCCACGGTCGGATGTGAGACGACCTCCATCCCTCGGCACCGTTCTTCATCCAGCATCCACTCAGGAATCACAAGTTGATAGCCGCTCGAAAGAGCCACCTGAACCTGATGGGGTCCAAATGAAACGGACCTACGCACCACGGTTACGGTCTGACCGTAGAGCGGGTGATGCGGATAGTGAACCGTCAACAAAACATGCGTAGTGTGTGAGTGCTTTGCAGAGGCCGGAGGCAACCCGCGTGGCCGGGTTCCAAGCCTGGAACCAACTGGGGCGCAGGGTGAAGAAAGGCGAGCGAGGTATTCGCATTCTTACTCCCATCATTGCCAGCAGACGCAAACGACAGAAGGAAACCGAAGACCAGACAAAACAGAAGGGTCCGGCCTTGGTGGGCTTTCGCACTGCGTATGTCTTCGAATCTATCCCAAACCGAAGGCATGGAGCTTCCAGAACATGCCAGAGTCAGTGGCGATGCAGGAGCAAACCGTGACCGCCTTATTGCATTCATCAACGCACAGGGCATCGAGCTTGAATTCAACGAGAGCATCGCACCGGCGATGAGTGTCAGTTACGGCGGGAGGATTGCTCTGCTACCCGGCTTGTCCAAGGCGGAGGAGTTCTCAACCCTGGTGCATGATCTGGCACATGTGATGTTGCACAAGGCTGAACGGCGCCTCGGAAGTTCGAAGGTAGTGCGGGAAACCGAGGCCGAGGCCATTTGCCTTTGTCGTGAGCAAAGCAGTGGGTCTGGAGACCGGAACGGCATCGTCTGATTACATACAGCTGTATCACGGCGACGCATCGCTGTTGGCTGAAAGCCTTGAAGTGATCCAGAAGGCATCCGCCGTCATTCTGGCGGCTCTGGAGCCAAAGCGCGAATTCGAGAGTCAGGAACCGCAAGGTGCAAGGGCAGTCGGCTGTTGGTCCGCACCAACCCTACGAGCGGACGTCTAGTAACGGTTGGCGAGAAGAACTTGAAGTGCCTAGTTCTCTTTGACAGTATCGATAGAGGCCGCAAGTCTCAGCGCAAGTCCGACATACTCAGCCGCGCTATCTGCCGTTATGCCGTCAGGCTCAGCCCGCTCCGCTTCGTGCCCGAGTAATCGTAATTTTTGCATCAATTCGTATTGCGTGTTGGAGATGAATCCTTGATTCAACAGAATAGCCCCTATCACCATAGGCATACTCTCAGCAGCATCAGCGATTTGTACCTGCTTTGCCGTGGCTAGCCTTCGCATGGAGGAGTCCACCTCGTTCCAAGCTCCTCTTATCGCTGTTCGTGGCCTCACTTCAGCCATACGGATAAGCGTCCTCCACTGGCCATCCTGTGCTGATTCCTTAGCGTTCGGCAATTCGCCAATGTCAGTTGCTCGCTTAAGCTCCGCCACCTCTTGCCCGAATCGTATCTCGACATCGCTGTATTTAACCGTTCTTACCAGCGGAACCAGAGTTTGGATGTGACGTCGCAATAGAAAAATGGCTGTCAGGATAGTGACAGGCCATGCAAGTGACGAAACCAAGTGGGAGATGAAGTCGAGGATGGGTGCGGCTTCAGCTTTCATCTATCGATACCCTGGCGAAGAGACTGAACTAAGCGAAGTATTCCTCTTCTGAAAAGACAACGAGACCTAAATGTCAGTAAGCGGCTAAAGAACATAGACACGCAGCATCTACCAGACAAGGAATAGCGCCACGATAGCGAGTACAACATGGGCGATCCAATCGCCTGCTGTCATTGGCTTCCCGAAGTTGAACATCGGGCAATGGTAGCATTCATAACCTACAACTTGCTGGCGACTCTCTCACGGATGTCGTTAGCCTCAGCCGCCTTCGCCGGCGCTTATGTAACGCCCTTATAGCCGGCGACTCGAGCTCGATCCAAGAGCTGGCCGCTACCGTCCGTTCCGGCAACCGTATTTATTGAAGCGGAAAGAATCACGAATGCTTATGACTGGGGGATATGTTAGCTGTTGTCGTTGTCGCCCGCTGTCTCGAAGCTCGAAAATACCTCAGCGCTGGAGCGGATAACTGTGGCTAAGGCCGCCACGTCGTTTGCTTCCAGGTAAACAGCACATGCGAAAAGCGTACGGGCGTTCATCGCGTTGCGCAGGCAAATCCGATTAACTTGCCGATCTTGACCCTTCCCGATGGGGGGCGCCATGCGTTGCGCAATCTGCATAAGGCCTCCGTGGCTGAAATCGTTGAGAGAACCTGTCTGCGTGAAGATGCGCCTCAGTAATCCGCCCACTTTATGGTGAGCCTCGATCGCTCCGATTATTTGTTCCAGACGGGGCTTTATCTTTCCCACGTTCGGCAACGATGTTTTCAACGTTCTCTTCGGTTGCAACCAGCAGACGCCAAGTTCCTCGCGCCGCACTCTCTATACAGCTTCTGAGTAAAGCCGGCGCACTTGATAGCCGCGAGTAACGTAATAGGAGGCAGATAGATGACACATGTTCCGAGGTGATCTCGTTTCAAATTGATGACCACAGAACAGGCGATCCGAACACTGTGAAACCACCTGCTTAGAGACTGATTATCAGTTCAGTCGTAGTATCGAAATATGTCCGGAGTTCAAACACTGTGGCTAATCGTCATCTTCTTTGCGACCAGCGCAATTAGTGTAGTTACCGGCAGTACCTCGCTGATCACCGTTCCAGTAATGTTTCAATTTCATCTCGACCCTCGAACGGCGATAGCAACGAACATGTTTGCTCTGACGTTCATGAGCATAGGCGGTGCGCTGCCGTTCCTCAAGGGGCAGGACATCGATCGCAAGCGTCTGCCTACGCTAATCTCTCTGACGTTGCTCGGCTCTCTGGTCGGTGCATTTCTTCTGCTTCGAATTTCTTCTCGCTCCGTACCTATTGTGGTATCGGTTGCGGTAATCACAGTGGCACTATTCGCTCTTATTTATCGAAAATCGGGTGTCGAACGCTCCACCATACAACCGTCTGCTTGGGCCGAACTCTTTGGGTACGTCTTTACATTTCTGCTGGGGATATATGGAGGGTTCTTCAGCGGCGGTTACGTAACAATTTTGACCGCAGGTTACGTGGCGATCTTCCGCTTGTCCTTCCTGGAAGCGATCGCAACGACTAAGTTGATAAATGTTTTTTCATCTGCCATCGCAACGGGCGTCTTTATGTGGCACGGACTCGTCGATTACCGACTCGGTCTAATTCTCGGCTTCACGATGTTTGCTGGTGCGCTGGTCGGTTCCCGGTTCGCAGTCAGGATAGGGAACGAATGGCTCAGGCACATCTTTCTGACAGCCGTTTGGCTGCTCGGATTGAAGGTTCTCTTGTTTGACCTGCTCGAATATAGAGCGGGCTGTAATGCTTCGCCAGGCTCGAGTGGATGAGGACAACTTGTCCAACCCGCAACGCTATCGCTCGTTTATCGGATTCGTGGTGTCGCTAACTGAACGAAGAAAGTCCCCGGCTGCGGTCCGAGCGCATCATATGTCGAGGGGACTGTGATCAGAAAAGCTTTCTCGTTCATAATCTCATAGATGAGACACTTTTTCAGAACCTGACGTCGATCTATCAACGCAGGTGATGTCGAATGATTTCAAACGTTGCAACACGGCCGTATCAGGAGGTGGAACTTGGATCTCGAAGAAAAGGATAATAAAGAACCGACCTCTTCGCTCGGAAAGTTGAGCCGCAGATCATTTCTTTCCCATATAGGAGCGGCGGGCGTTGCTACGGCAGCGACTGCGGTCGCTCCGCTAGCCATCTCTCCGACGATAACTGATGCGCAAGAGAGAACAAGTTCTGAAGGTCAGACAATCCCGGGTGCCGTGCCGGTGACATTAAGGGTGAACGAACGACAGTATTCGGTACAGATTGACCCGCGTGCCACGCTGCTGGACACCTTACGCGAGACTTTGCACCTGACCGGAACAAAAAAAGGATGCGATCACGGACAATGTGGCGCCTGCACTGTGCATATCAATGGTCGACGTGTGAACAGCTGCCTCACCTTTGCAGCGATGCAGCAGACCGCCGAAATCATCACTATCGAAGGGCTCGGCCAGCCCGACCACCTTCACCCAATGCAGGAAGCTTTCGTGGAGCACGACGGCTTCCAGTGCGGCTATTGCACTTCAGGACAGATCATGTCTGCTGTCGCCATGGTGAAGGAGCCATGGGGAGCAAGCGATGGTGATGTGAAGGAGGCGATGAGCGGCAATATCTGCCGATGCGGAGCCTATCCAAACATCGTTGCCGCAGTCCAGGCAGTTCGGCGAATGGCGTAGAAAGGAGACCTGCAATGGAACTTTTCGAACTCGTGACGGCGCAAACGGTACCGGACGCGGTGAAGGCGCAGGCGAGGTCATCCACAGCTCAGAATGGCGCGGACGTCCGCTTCATTGCAGGTGGGACCAACCTGATCGACTACATGAAGCTGAACGTTGAGCGACCCAGGCAGCTGATAGACATCAACGGTCTGCCGCTAGACAAGATCGAGAAGACAGCGGACGGTGGACTGAACCTGGGAGCTCTGGCGCGAAACGCAGACGTTGCTCATGATCCGACCGTGAAAGCGCAGTATGCGGTCCTGTCACAAGCTCTACTAGCAGGTGCGTCTCCGCAGTTACGCAATATGGCGACAACTGGCGGAAACCTGCTCCAGAAGACGCGCTGCGTCTATTACCGAGACACAGCAACGCCCTGTAACAAGCGCGAACCCGGCTCCGGCTGTTCCGCCATTGGCGGCTATAACCGTATGCTGGCGATCCTCGGTACTAGCGAGCACTGCATTGCCAGCAATCCCTCTGACCAGAATGTTGCTCTGATGGCACTCGATGCGGTCGTTCATATCGAGGGCTCAAAAGGCCAGCGAACCGTTCCAATAACAGAGTTCTACCTCGTTCCCGGATCTACTCCGCAGCGCGAAACGGTATTGGAACCGGGCGATCTGGTGACATATCTCACTCTTCCAAAACTGCCCGCCGGAACAAAGAGTGTTTATCTAAAGCTTCGTGATCGCGCCTCCTACGAGTTCGCGTTAGCCTCGGCAGCGATTGTAATGAAGCGGGACGCGGGCGGCAGAATCGATTTCATTCGCGTCGCGATGGGAGGGGTTGGAACAAAGCCCTGGCGCTCTCCCGAAGCTGAGAAGGCGCTTCTCGGAAAGCCTGCGACTCCATCGAACTTCCGAGCCGCAGCCGAGACCGCACTTCATGGCGCACGGCCTCAAAGCCAGAACGGATTCAAAGTAGAGCTGGCCAAACGCTGCCTGGTGCATGCGATGGGTCAGGCGAGCCAAAACGCCTAAGGAGGCGACGATGGACCAGGTAACTGAGTCGAAGGTGATTGGCGTTGCGACGCCTCGGATAGATGGTCCGCTCAAGGTGAGCGGCTCCGCCATGTACGCTTCAGACCACAACTTCCCCGGCCTCCTCTACGCATGGCCCGTCTGCGCGACGATTTCGAGCGGTACGATCACTCGTCTCGATACCGCCGGAGCAGAGAAGATGCCCGGCGTTATAGCCGTGTATCACCGCGAAAACATCGGTAAGCTTTATCGCGTCCCTCCCTCAACCGGGTTCACTCTCATCGTGGACGAGAAGCGTCCACCCTTTGAAGACGACACGATTCGTTACTACGGCCAATATGTTGCTGTCGTCGTGGCACAAACCGTCGAACAGGCACGGGCCGCAGCCGAGAGCGTGAAGGTAACATACAACAAGGAAAACCCAAACACCAGCGCGAAACTTCTGGGAACCCCACTTACGACGGACAAACCTGACGAAAAGAGTAAACGTGGTGATCCGGCAGCAGCGCTGAAAGCAGCGAAAGTAAAAGTCGATGCGGTCTACACGATTCCTGTCGAAACCCACAATCCCATCGAATTGCATGCCTCCGTCGCCGTCTACGATGGGAAAAAGTACACACTGTACGAGACCTCACAGGCGGTCGTGAATCATCGCGATGTCATGGCGCAGATGCTGGGTGTTCCAACAGAGCAGGTGCAAGTGATCACTCGTTATCTGGGGTCAGGATTTGGTGGCAAGCTGTGGCCATGGCCTCACGGGTTGCTCGCTGCGGCCTGCTCACGCAACCTCGGACGCCCGGTCAAGCTGGTAGTCAGCCGCCAGATGATGTTCCAAAGCGTCGGCCACAGACCTGCAATAGATCAGCGAATCCAACTCGCAGCCGATGCCGACGGTAAACTGACCGCCGTACAACAGGATTACGTCAACCACACCTCAATCCTCGATGACTACGACGAAGGTTGCGGAGAGATCACACCCTTTATATACAGCACTCCGAATCTGCTTGTAACCGGAGGTCTCGCACGTCGTAATGTCGGCAATCCAACCGCAATGCGCGGTCCAGGCGCAGTCCCGGGTCTATTCGCGCTCGAATCGGGTATGGATGAGTTGGCGATCGCGCTGAAGATGGATCCCGTTCAGCTACGGTTGAAGAATGAGCCGGCGCTGGACGAGAGTCTGAACATCCCTTTTTCATCGCGCCACATGAAAGAGTGTCTGACCGTTGGGTCCGACAAGTTCGGCTGGTCGCGGCGAACTCCAGAGATAGGTTCGATGAAGCGTGATGGTCTTACATTGGGCTGGGGTGTCGCAGCGTGTTCGTGGTTGGCGGCACGTATTGAAACGGAGGCGACAGTCGAGCTCCTGCAAGATGGTTCCGCACGTGTCGCTTGCGGCACACAGGACATTGGTGGAGGAACCTATACCGTCATGGCGCAGGTAGTCAGTCACGAGACGGGAGTTCCAGTTAACAAAGTTGATGTCGTACTCGGAGACTCTTCTCTTCCGCCCGGACCGATCTCTGGCGGCTCCTGGGTCACTGCTTCTATGACACCGGCCGTTCTCGGAGCGGCTCGAAAAGCTGGCAAATCCCTATTGCTCGTTGCCATCAAGTCTGACGGATCGCCATTCAAAGGAAAGAAGCAGGAAGATCTCGAGCTTGTCGGCGGAACCGTTCGTCTGAAAGGACAAACGCAAGGCGCCGTGCCGATCGCAGAGATCTTGAAGATTGCTAAAGTCAACTCTGTTGCGGGCACAGACAAATCTGATGGCACTTTCGGGTCCGCGAAGCCGAAGTTCTCGTTCCATTCCTACGGCGCTCAGTTTGCTGAGGTGACATGGCAACCCGAGATTGCTCGCCTTCGCGTCAGTCGCGTAGTCACCGTCATCGATGCGGGACGCATCCTGAATCCGCGACCGGCCCGTAATCAGATCGAAGGCGCTGTGATGATGGGCGTCGGCATGGCCCTATTCGAAGAAACAATGTACGATCCGCGCTCGGGTGCTCCGATCAACAACAACCTCGCGGACTATGTCGTCGCAGTCAACGCGGACACTCCCGATATCGATGTGACCTTTCTCGACTACCCCGACTACGAACTCAATGCGCTTGGAGCCCGCGGCGTTGGTGAGATAGGTCTTGCCGGAATTGCCGCTGCAATTACCAATGCCGTCTTTCATGCGACTGGTATCCGGGTACGCAATTTGCCGATGCGCATCGAAGATCTTCTGGTTCCCGCAGGCCAAGGCATGCATCTTGCCTAGCCTTCACGTTCAGCTCTGTGCCGTTCCGTTGCCCAAAGAATAAGCGGGTCTAGATCGATGATCAAGGCGGCCCCGGAACGTCATGCGATCTTCGTGTCCTGCTCCTCCGTCGCCGCCGCAGCTGCCGCAATCTGTCCTGCAGTAATCCATCTTTTTCCATGCGGCCGCACTGCCCGTGGACGGCAGCAAGCACTTTCCTCATGACTTATCACCACGCGCTGATGCCGCCGACGTACGGAAGGGCAATCTTCCAAAGAAGAGAGCGGACCACGGACATTTGAGAGGACCGGCAACGGTACTCATGCCAGGCAACTGGAAAGATGGAAGTGATGAAGCTCTTGCGATGCCGATAACGGAACCGTGAGGCAGTTTCTGAACAAGGCCGCGATGATGCGTTGCGATCCGGGTGCCGTACCGGATCTTCGAGAAATCGGATAGAGAGGGCGACATCCCGCAAGGGAAGTCGCCCTTTCGCTTTGATCCTCACAAGGTTCTTAGCTTCTGGTATTGCTCCTCCGTTAAGAGAAGCCAGATGCCGCCCCGTCCATTCTCGATCCCATGGTCCAATGCCTGCCGCCCCTCGAGGTTCATGTTGTAGCCACCACGCACTGCAGTCTCGGTAACCTTTTGCGAGCTGCTCAGATTTAGCTTTTTGGGGAGCGGCGTCTTGAGGTCTGCCTCAAGAAACTGGCAATGCCCGCCATCGCGCTGCATGAAATACATGTAGACGCGCCGGCAACCGACCGTGACTGGCAGCGGACGCAATACTTTTCGCCCGGACTATGCGGAGGCGGCAGTAAAGACTTGCAACTGCAGCAGATTTTACCCGCCAAGCGCATGCGGGTTGTCGAAGACCGTTCGCCGCCCATGGGAACATTGCAAAGTCTCGGCCCCCAAATGTTAGCAGTATCTTCTCGCGACTCCACGAAGGCCAAATATGTACCTTAGGCAATCGAATGCTTACAGATGAGCAAGCAGCAGGTTTTGGCTGGACGTGCTAAAGCTTGTTAAAAGTCGAGCTCGCATTATGCCGGATCGGAACGACTGACCCCGTATGAATCCAAAACATCGCGCAGGGTCACCACTCCTTCCAGCTTGTGTATGTTGGCGCGGCTCACCACTGGCAAGATTTCAATCTGGTTTGTCCCCATGCGCTCAAGCGCTAAATCAAGCCCTTGATCGGAGTGGACGTGCGGAAAAACAAGCCCATCCACAAGCTCACTGAGCTTCTTGTCGTCGCCATCCGCCAGTTCCCGCTCCAACGTCGAATAGTTGATAACGCCCACCACTCCACGTCGATCGGCCATTAGCCACGTGCGGAATTCACTGGAGTGGACCTGTTCCCAGGCTTCTCGAACTGTGATCTCGGCTGACAGCGGCATGGTCGCGGAGCGCATGATTTGGATTATTTGTCGTTGACCTCGCCACTGGCGCGACTCGGCCGAAGGAAGGTGCACGCCATCCTGAATTGCCAGGGCTTCATAGATCGGCTGTTTCTGGAATCGCGAAGAAATGAAAAAACTGACAAGGTTCGCAATCATCAACGGCACGATGACCGCAT
>JBAVYX010000270.1:0-2524 GCA_049588475.1 Silvibacterium sp.
AAAAGAGTCTCACTGGTACAGTTCAAGCCGGGACGCTTAAAATGACTTGTGCGGAAAGTCTTTTTTATTGTTCTCATCATCATAGCTTTGTTGCCTATTGTCTTTCTCGTGGCACGTTCAGCGACACCCGTTGTGGACGTTCCTTCTCCTGTCGCGACTCTCGGCCAGGCTACTCCCGTCACCGTCCATGTACGCGATCCGCGTGGTATTCGCAGACTGGAAGCATCTGTCGAGCAAAATGGCGTCCGTTATCCCGTCTGGCAAGCAGACCAGCCTTCCCGCGTTACTGACAGCACATGGAACTTTACAGTCGGAATCAAATCCACCCCGCAGCTCAAAGACGGCAAAGCGAAACTGATCCTTGAAGCCACATCCAACGATTTGCTGCGGAAGACAGCACGCTGGGAGCGCGAGGTCACGGTCGTAACCCAACCGCCAACCCTCAGTGTCGATTCAGACCAACATTATCTATACCTGGGTATGGCTGATCTGGCCAGGTTCAATATCTCCGGCGCTTGGACAGAAGCAGGTGTGCGCGTGGGAGATGAGGTATTTCGTGCCTGGCCTATGCCCGACGGCAAGCCCGGCTTCTTTTCGCTCTTCGCCTTTGCCTGGAATATGCCGCCCACCACGGTCCCGCTGGTCTACGCCTCGAACGGTGCGGGGAACGATGTCATGAGCGCGATCGCGTTCCAGTTTCCTAAGAAGGAGCAGCCGAAGTACACCGTACATGACCTACAAGTGAGCGACGCGTTCATGCAGAAGGTGATAAACGAGCTTGACCCGAATGGCTCTGGAGATCCAGTCGCACATTCAGGGCATTATCCCCATGCAGGGCGAGCAACCGCGATGAAAACTTCAGAAATCGAACAGTACTATTTCGAGATGTTCCGGCGTGACTATCCACTGCCGGAGGGAGCGGTGGAATACGGCGATAAACCGGATGTCATTGTGCGCGGAGCAAGAACCATCGGCATCGAGATCAGGAATTTCTTCCTCGAAGACGGCTCCTTGCCTGACGGCGAGCAGATACAGAGGAAAGCGCGAGAGGCGGTCATATCCAAGGCCCATCATCTCTACCAGGCACAGGCAGGCAAGAAATTTGAGCTCACATTTGCGTTTGACCGCTCCGTCCCTATCAGTGATCAAACGAGCGTGGCCCAGAAAATAGCGGACTTGGCGGCCACGCTGCAGAAAAGCGAAACCGGACAGCTTTGGCGCGACGATTTCCGGCATATTCCCGAGCTCTCGTTCGCCTACCTCAACGCGATCGAATATCCCGATGCGTGCTGGAGGGTTTCGCAGGCCTATGACGGCGTCTTCATGTCGCTCGATAAGCTGCGAACAATTGTCGAAGAAAAGGAACTCAAGGCAAAAGATTACCGGCCCTGTGAAACCTACTGGCTTCTCGTTGTCGTGGATTTCATGGATCGGGCGCAGGATCAGGAAATTGGCGTTGACAGTCTGGCAGGTTTAACGTCCCAGGTCTTCGAGAAGATAATCGTGTACAAAACCTGTTTCGGGCAGATCGTGGAAACGCACTGAGAAATCTTGTGGCAGGTCTAAATCATTCTTTAAACGCGATAATGTTTTTATCGGGTTAGGAGTCAAGCTGGATTATGTTCAGGGTAGAGGCAGTTACAATTGCGATTGTTTTTCTCCGAACAGTGCAGCACCGACCTCAGCGCGCCAAACACTACGGGAGTCGCTCTATTTTCAGTGTCATCTTGATATCAGTCTCGAAGAGGCTAAACACATGACCAAAGAGGCTGCGCTTTGGTTCCACGACTCTCAACAGGTAGTTTTCTAGCTTAAACGTATGAGTAATCGCCCAGGAGGAGGAGGATCGATCAGTACTCGTGGTCGTACCGGCCACTCGAACAATTTGAGTGTGGTAGATGGCAGCCCATACATTTGATTCACCAAGAGGAACGTCTATCTGAAAGTTGTATTCTGAAGCCGCATAAGTCTTCGGTTCACCGTCATTGGTAGGTTCGATATGGACTTCCCGCGTGTGTCCGCCGCTGACTTCAAATTGAACAAAGAGGGTCGCAGTAGCGTTCAGTAATGCGACTATACTCTCGCGTAGCCTCTGGAGATGATTTGTAAAATCTATTCCCGAGCGCACCTCCAAAACGTTGTAGCAGGTTAAACGCTGCAGCTCCTTTGGCAACTCCTCAGCGTGGGGCATCGGCGCTCCGTCGATCAAGACCGGGATAACGGGTAGATTTCGTTCAAGAGCTCTTGAGACTTCAACTTTGACATAGTCTGTGCGATTAGGATGCTCTTGCTTTATCTCCTCAAATCGCTTCGCCCAGTCTTTACCGATTATCACGATAAGAATCCTACACCGGCTCAAAGCCTCATTCAGGTATGAAGGAAAATCGACGCCGGCTGGAATATTCCCTGTGTCAATGAAAACACTGCGACTCCCGAAATCCTCACTCAGACGATAGCCGATATGCTGTGTGACATGTTTGTCAAAGTTTCGCCGATAGGAAATGAATATCTGTGACACGAGGAC
>JBAVYX010000271.1:0-8303 GCA_049588475.1 Silvibacterium sp.
GCCCTGTACTGGCGCTCATTCAATCTGCTGATGGCGCAAACTCCCCACTGGACTTTCGGCTACGGGCCACCCAACCGAGGCGCTGCTCCGTTTTAGGCGCTGGTTCTATCCCTTGCTGGGGTTTTACGTGGCACTCCCGACGGGCGGCCGAGCTGTCTATCTGTTTAGCTCACCCCGTAGCTGCTGGGAAGGGTACAGGGGTTTTGAGCAAGTTCGCTGTCCGCCATCCGTTCCGTGGGGGAAGTTACCGCAAAGCGGACTTCACAGGCATTTCGGGATTACTGCCGTGTTGGGCGGTCATGCGCCCAAGACGAAAAACCCGCCCATAGCAACTTGAGATCGGTCCTGCTGATCTGCTCCACGGGCCGATAGAACTCATCCAGTTTTACTCCGCACCATGGGCAGAATTGGATGACAAGGTCCGAGACGAGTGAAAGAGGCGATGCGGTGAAGGCAGGCGGTTCCCCATCGCTATCGAGGGCGCGATGCTGAATGATGAATGTGGCCGCAACACCCGGCATTTCAGCAGCAAACGCGCCGAAGCCTCGTGTGCCCGCCATGCCGTGCCAGTACTCGAATGCCCGACAGCAAAACCTCATGACTGATTCCCAGCCGCAAAGATTGCTGCCATTCTACTTCGTCGAATCGGATTCGGTCGGATGTCCGCAATCCGGAAGTCCCAATCGCTGAAAAGCCAGCTACCTGACCGAAGCTCCTTGAAAACGGGATTCAAGGTAACTTGCCCCGCCCCGGGGCCGGAGGAACTTACTGAAAAGCCGACCTTCGAATATCTCCGGTCGAAGCTAGAATATTCAGATGCAATCGCGACTTTTCAGAACGGATGGCTGTCGATGAAGGTTGCGGCTTGTATTTTTGCTTTGGGTGTTTCGCTTACTCTCGTTCCCGTCCTGCCAGGGCAGTCGCTCAAACCTTTCAAGATTGTCGACCTTAATAAAGCCAAAATTTCTGGCTCGACATGCCAGATCGAATTGCCGGAGGGATTGTCCAGTGTTATGTGGTTGGATGAGCGCCATTTAATGGCGTCTTCCTTTGCGGCTCGATGTCCAAGTGCACTCCCTTCTCCTACGGTGGGGGCAGAAGCTGCCGTGTTCGACATCACGGGCTCTGTACAGGCGACAGATCGGCGAAGTAATGCGGTGTTCTTTTCCAAAGGACCTCGGGGAACCATTGCTGCACTGGGATCAGGGGAAATAGAGCTTATGGATGCTCAGCTGCACCGCGAGCAGACCATAACTTGCCCAAACGGTTCCAAGTCGTGCAGGATAAGCCTCGCTCCATCCCCGGCACTCGATTCGGAGTTTGCGGTGTGTTCTACCGTTGATCGACAGCAGCAGGTTTGCGACTTCTACAGCGGCTGACCAGCCGTCACATCCCGTCAAGCGAAGTCTCAACCCGAAGATCCATATTCACATCTTGTCACTCATGGTCCTCATACTGCTTGGCAAGTAGGCCCCGGAGAGACATGGTTCTTTGATAATGGACGCCTCACAAGTTCTGACGCCAATAATGTCATCTCGCCTGTCAGTTCAGAAGACTTTGTGGGAAAGGAAGGCGGTGGTTGTGATGGTCATATGTCAGAGATCGAGCCCCGGCGATTTTTAGCGGTTTGCACAGGAGCCCACTGGTACTCAGATGGAATGTTCGACGCCATCTTCGGATTCAGTAGAGTCGTCCTCTTCGATGTCTCAACTAGGAGCGTAATCGAAAGAATTGACGGACCCGCCTATATCTCGGCGGCGTTGTCCCCTTCCGGAAAGCGGGTAGCGATTCTAAAAGGCGGAAAAGTGCGACTCTATCAGGCGGACTGACTCATTCGTGCAAACTCGAATCGCCGAAAAACAGGGCTTTGAGTAAGTTCGACCCCGTGGACTTGCCCTGTGACCCGGCAACTTACCGAAAACGTGATCCAAGAGGGAGCCCGCTCCATACCCTATTGCCTTGGTTGGTCAGTGGATAGCCCGCACGGTTCGAAGGAACCAACGCCGTATTGTTGACGGGTTTTTGACCTGCGGGCTGGGCTTTCCTCAGTTGGCAGTTCGCGTTTGCTCCAAAATGAAAGTCCTGGTTTTGTCGATTTCGGACTGAATCGGCTCGCTAGTCTGGGCGTGTAGGTGTTCCAGCAATAACACTGTGACGTTTGGCTGTTGATCACTCGACGACTTAATGCAGCGGGACGGGCAAGCCCATGCTTCGTGCAGGATAAAGAGCACATCCCTCAAGGTGTTCGGAGAAGTCATCTGAGGGTCGGGTATCGTCTTTACGATTGCCACTGCTGCCATATCGCCTGATCTGTTCCAAATCTTCGCGTCCCACCCCGTATACATGTGCTGAGTTGTGAATCTCAAAACGGCGCTCGTGACGTCTGTGAACGATGCAGCGCCATCAACCCGGCAGTCCTGGCACCACGCAACAATCGAACAACAAACTATCAGAAGTGAAAATATGTAAAGTCTCCTCATGAGAGCGCCGCTCCCCCGCATTGGATTCCGCAGTTTGGGAATCCACATCCACTCTACGCCGGATAACCCTGATTCTTCGACAGACACGAGTCAGTAGGACATGGAGCCAGCAGGAATTATTAGTGTAATTTCCCAAACTCCCGCTCGCGTTTTGAGCAAGTTCGCTGCTCGACGTCCTTTCTGTCGGCAAGTTACTGAGATGCCGGCTTTGCGGGCATTCTCATGTTGCGTATCGCGTAATTGAGGAGCAGAATTGCTGCATTCAGAGGAGTCCATGACAAGCCCGCGTCGTCTCTGTTTCACCGCCGCTTGGACGGTTCTACTCATTAACCCTTGCGCGAGGTCCGCCTCGACCTGCCAGGCGGGCTCGCTCCAGATTGGGACAGTTTCGAACAATCCATTCACCGCAGACGTGGTCGGCGGAGCCTGGGAGATTTCGCTCGCCGGAGAAAAGATACAAACGGGCCTGATCCCGACACTTCATGTCGCTCGCGACAGCCAGGGACGTGTCGTTGTCAAAACCCCAACTGGGTGGGCGCCCGGTCGATCTCCTTATGAAGAAGCAGACTTTTACTGGACGACCATTTGTGATCCCGTCGCCAAGACCACGACCGACATCAGGCAGGAAGGCGTATATGACAACCATTCTGAGGCAGCGACCGGGAACGGAACTAGTCTGGTCCTTCATATAACAGGGAAAGTAAAGGTAGCGAAGGACGACACACTTTCGTCTGCCAGCCAGCCATCGGCCTTTCACGAATTCAGCAAACCCGAGGCCAGGAAGCTCGAAGACATAGGGGAGCAAACGGTTCTTGGCGTCCAGGCACATGGCTATCGTTGGTGGGTTCCCGTCGATGGCGCGATGATCGAGAGCGACTATACCGAACTCTTCCAATCAGAAGAGCTTGCCTCAGATCTTTCCCAGGTCACTACGCGCGGCGATGGTCCGCGGGGGCGAGGTGAGGTGCGCGAAGAACTCAAAAATCTTCAGCGTGTCGAGCCTGATCCTCGTCTTTTCCAAATTCCGACCGGGTACAAAATCGAACTCGCCTCTAACGTCAAGTAAGAGATTGATGATGTCAGATCAATGACTCCTTCACCGAAAACGGGGTTGCGCAACTCCGAATCGCTCTTTCCGAAAACGTGACTATTCAGGCGGTTGAGTTCACTGCTTGCAGGATAGGAGGCACGGTTGGTTCAGTTGGTTCGATAGTGCGCGACTTATCAGTGTTATCGACTTCTGCTTTGATCGTGCGTCTCAGGCAGCAACGCCGTTACCTTGTCCATCTGTTCACCGCGTTGGATTCTGATTGATATACGCTCACTTTCCCACATCCCGAAACGTCTGAAATCGCCTGATCTGGACATCCCTAGAATGGGGGGGCCCCCGGGTATCTTTTTTGCGCAGTTAGTGACTCCAAGACAAACCGGTTATGGACGCCGTCCCCCCGGCGCCCTCTTCTTTTCGGCCCTGACGATCCAATCGAGCCTTATCGTTCGGCCAACAGCTGGGTCTTTTAGGGGCAGACACGCGTCTTTGGGGCCATGGCGGAGCGTCCACGCGATTCCAACCGATCTTTGTCCGCAAAGCCAACCCGACCGCGCCGGTTTCGATGCCGTATTCCACTGTTCGACGGAAAAATCTTATATGTGTGTGGCCGCTGCGCGTGGATATATCGTGTCGAAACCGACGATTTGAGTGTAGGGCACGCTGCGTTCAATGCCCACCACTGTGAGGACTTTCCGGTAGCTCCAATGCCGCTTTTTGGATGGCTGAATAGGGGCAAACGGCTTGATCTCCTTTCCGATCCGCATTGTCGCCCTCTGGTTCATCACCAAGGAAGCAATCCTGCCACCGACAGTCAGACCTCTTTGTTGTTGTGCCCTTGAAAACGTTATGGGTAACTTGCCTGAACTGAAATAACCGGGCTGGGGAATTTACCGAAACTCGGACTTTCCCAGGCAGTTCGGAGAGGGGAGTCTGCGGCAGGTCTCGCATGACATAGTTCCTACCATGCGACTTCCCACAGTTAAATGGAACCTCGCCTTTGCCTCCTCCAGTTCAACTGGTTAGTTAGATTCGGCTTGACCCATTGAGGAGAGCCGAGTCTAGTTAATATGAATTCTTGACCAGCCATGCACTTTTCCGCTAAACACGATGATTCTCAGTTGGCTACCGTCATCGTGACGGTCAGAATTGAGGATGCTGCCGACAAGGATTACACCTTTAAAGTGCCATTCAAGATTGGGCGCGCTGAGGAATGCGAGATCTGCATCAAGAATGAGTTTGTCAGTCGGAGCCATGTCAGCGTTTCCATTGAGAATGGCGAATGGTGGTTGAGTGATCTCAACAGCAGTAATGGCGTTTATGTCGGCGATGAACGTGTTCCGCGAGTACAGCTAAAGGAAGGCTTGATTGTTCGTCTGGGCGTTCGCGGGCCTGAAGTCCGCTTCCGTGTCTTAAAGCCTGTTGTTACACCCCCTGTTGCCGATACGAAGAAGGTTAAGTCTGACTACGTTCAGCATTACTTCGGCAAAGGTGACGCGACACGCCCAGCGGGTGAACACACGATGCTCATCCGAACGGTGTTTGCCGAAGTGCAGAAGAAGCAGAAGCGAAAGTATGGAGGAGCGATAGCGGTCCTGGTCAGTGTGATGGTATGTCTGGGAAGCTTTGCACTCTATCAGTATCGCCAAGTGAGCAAGCAGCGGACGATGGCGAAGGATATTTTTTACTCGATGAAGGCACTGGATATAGACATTGCCAATCTGCAGGACGCGGTGAAGGCGTCGAACAATCAGCGGGGGATGGAGCAGATCAAGAGGATTGAGGCACAGCGGGCGGAGATGGAGAATAGCTATGACCGCTATCTCGCAAGCTTGCATGTCTACAGTCCGAAGATGTCGGAGCAGGATCGGCTGGTGCTTAGGGTGGCGAGGATATTCGGGGAGTGCGAACTGGATATGCCGCCAGATTTTGTGGCTGAGGTGAAGAAATATATTAAGTATTGGCAGTCTTCGGATCGTCTGGAAAGGGCAATTACCAGGGCACGAGCGAATAATTACACCGCTCTTATTTCGCGGGAGATGCTGGCCGAGGAGCTTCCGCCGCAGTTCTTCTATCTGGCATTGCAAGAGAGTGACTTCGATCCTTATATCAGCGGCCCTCCGACTCGGAAGGGGATCGCGAAGGGGATGTGGCAGTTTATTCCTGAGACGGCGGTGAAGTATGGGATGCATCTGGGCCCGCTGGTCGATATGGCTCGGCCGGACACCCTAGATGATCGGCATCACTATGAGCGGGAGACTGTCGCTGCGGCCCACTATCTGAAGGATCTCTATGGGAGTGATGCGCAGGGGTCGGGTCTGCTGGTGATGGCTTGCTACAACTGGGGAGAAGACTACGTCCTGCCGCTGGTGCGGAGCATGCCGCTGAATCCCAAGGACCGGAACTTCTGGATGCTGCTGCAGAAGCATCGGGACAAGATTCCAAAGGAAACGTATGACTATGTTTTTTATATAGTCTCCGCCGCCGTGATTGGAGAAAATCCTCGGTTGTTTGGATTCAATTTCGACAATCCGCTGGCGAATCTGGATGCTCAGTCGCAAGTTAGTGGTTTCGGAAAAAGCAGCGTTATCAAGAAATTTAACCCTTTAGCGGATTGCGGAGTTTCCGTAAACCCGGATTTCACGGCAGTTCGTTTGCACAAGATCAGAAGTGCCGAACGGCTGTCCACAGTCGCACGCGTATTTTCGCTGCAAAAAGGTTCAGCTCGCCTTGGTCTGGATAGTTCTAGACGGTGCTCTTGCCTCAACTGGGCAATCCGAGGCCTTCAATTCTTTGTAGGTGTTTCCAGAGACCAATAACTCGCACGTGCCGTAACGTCGAGGTTGGCCTTTTTCTTCAGTTGAACCTTGATGATGTGAAGCCCCGGTTCACTCGAGCTAGGACGGAAGTTCAGCGTATAGCCACTGGCAATGTCGCTCGTCAAAATCGACAATGCGCTTTCTAGATCACTACTGTCCGCGAACCGCAGGTTTTCTCCCCCGGAGAGTGCGGCGACCGCAGCAGCGGTGTCCTCGCGCGCTGCCTCCGAGGCAATATCAAGAGGTTCCGAAGAGCCGGACTTCCCCACCAATAAACCATGATCTGGAGACAAGCGAAAATGCATGTCGCCTTGGAGTGGTCTAACACCCTGGTCTTCCTTCCGTGTCTTTTGGGGCGAGAACGTGACACTGTAGACGGTGATATTACTTTCACCAAGACGACGGACCAATTCCTCCGGAGTGGCTTCGCTCCCATTGTCTTGTCGCTGGCTAAGCAAGATGATGATGCGACGATGACTTGCCGCTTGCTGTTCGAGCAGGTTGATGCCGCAGATCATCGCGTCTATAAGTGCTGCGCCTTGGTCGCCGCTTTGAGGATATCTAAAGGCACCAGTCAGGCCATCGACCATGGGGGGAAAGTTCCAGATTTCTTCCAGTCGGCTGTCGAAGGTCACCAGTGCAACTCTATGGCGAGGAGCACCCATCATGTTTTCGATCACGGCGCCGAGCTTGCGGTAGTCCTTGAAGTGACGTAGGGCTGTGCCACCCGTCTGTATCAGGACTACTACGGCGAGTGACTGAGGCTCCGCCACCTCCACAGATATCTTCTGCTCGATCCCGTTATCGGCGAGGCGAAAATCGCTCGCGGCTAGACCTCTCACGAGCTTCACTGAGTCGGAGAGAACCAACGCCGGAACCATTACCAGCGTTGAGGTAGACCGATCGTGGGGGCAGGAACTGCTTGACGAGGAGGGGGGCTCTGTCCCAAGACAGTGCTTGTCACCAGCATCATCATCGTGAGGCGAAAAACTTGCTTCACAATTTTCCTCGGATCATCACGTCGCAATCAAACGGTGGCAAAGGATTTGAGTTTCTCTATCATTTTACGATTCCAGGGATCAGTCGCGATGCCTCGTACTTCTGGCGACTTGCTCCAACCGGCAACTTATCGCAAAGGCACGACTTTTCGACAATACGGAAAGCATAAGGCGGTGACGGCGCACCCAGTCGCGGTTACCGGGGAGCGGGAGGGTCAGCATGCGCGGCTTGCAGCCTATGTTCAAGACGATCAAGAGATGATCGCGCTGTGCCCCGCAATGATTCCAGATCATCAGTCGCTGCGGGTTGTGACGCAATTTGTTGGAGAGGTCCAAGTGCCGCCTCCGTTCCGTGTTCTCCAAGAGCCCCCGCGGCGTTCCCGCGTTTCCACGTCGGTGCGGACGTGTCGAGCAAAAGAGAGACGACAACCGGCTCGGCGTCGGGTTGACCGTGGAACAGAAGTGCCACAGCGATATCGCGCTGAACGGCGACCGGAACGCCCCGCGAGAATCTGGAAAGCTCGGCAATCCCTGCCGGCGTTCCAAGCAGGTCAAACAGGTAGTCGATATACCTGAGGTCGGCGTCGTCGAACAGCAAGGCAGCGGCCTCGAGTTCCTGAGTGAGAACGAGATGCGATGATTGTCGGCTCCCGCCGGAAGTATTATCAGGACGCGCATCTGCGAGGTGAATGGCGGTCTCATAGACGGGGACGGTAACCTCGAAGTCATCCGGATTCTGCGTCCGGCGGAGAAAAAGCAGATTACGTCCCTTGCTGACGAACCCGATCGGTGCTCCGCCAGAGCCATACCCCTGACCAACATCTTTCATAGCCACCACGTCGTAGCCAAGAACACGAATCTCTGATGCTGTCGGACGGTCTCCTTTGAAGCATGTTTCAAGCTCAACTTCGGCGGAGAGTTGATCGCGGTCGGTGCCATCGATGGTTCGCGTCAAGCC
>JBAVYX010000272.1:0-5867 GCA_049588475.1 Silvibacterium sp.
GGTACTCCCGGCAGGCCTGCTCTGTGCTGAAACGCCGCTCAAGCTCAAGAAGCGTTCGCGGATAATCCTCTTCCATGGCCCCGAACACTACAGGTTGGGCCTACCTGAGTCAAATGGATACCCAGTAACACCAAAATCTTTAGGAAATCTTTAGGAATTCTCTAGCCACTTTGACCGCACCTTCCTAATCAAACGTTTGAGTAGATGAAAGGATGTGAGCCCAAGTGGTAGAAGTCAAATCCCAACCGAACGTCTCCCTGATAGCGACCTACAGCAACGACACGCTGGCGCTGACCGCGAATGTGCGTAAGAGCGGAGACGGTTTCGACATCATCGTCATCGATGCCATCTCTGGTGAAGAGGTTCTGTCCACCCACAGGCAGACCCAGGAAGATGCCGAGAAGCTTGCTTTTGGATTGATGAAGCCTACGCACGATCCAGGCGCCGTCCATCTGCGTGCGGAATAAGCCGATCGGATGCCTTGATGAGAAAGGCGGTTGATCCTCGCGGAGGCCTTGCTATGTGGTCGTCACTGTCACGGCCTGACGCACATACCGACTGCTTTCCAGTTGCTGCATCTCTTGAGTTCAAAGGTGAACTCAAGAGATGCAACAACTGTTCCTGTGGTCGTTACGGGCGCATACACCATCGTGCTAGTTGCGGCCATCCCCATGTTCCGAAAGTACCGCCAACGACAGATCGTTCTACTCCCGCACGAGCGATGGCACCAACACGCGTAGCATGCGTCGTGCCTGGTTAAGGGAGCGTGAATTTCGGGGTCCTTCAACCCAGAGGGAAGCGTAGCCATGGACGCAGCAACCTCGCCAAGTCGAATCATCGTGTTTTCTGAATGCTCCTGAGTCGATAAATGCGCCGCGCAACGGCCAACTCTGCCGGGTTGTTTCTTATCAGTTGGGTTGTAAGGGTATGTCGAGTGGGTTGAGCCATTTCTTGCCCATTCGCCTGTGGGGAAGTGAGGCACGCGGTGTCTGATGAACCAATTTCGCGGCTCGGCGGGAAGCGGGAGTCCGTTTATGCTGGATGCTATCTAAGATGCCTGATTCTCAGAAGATTACTCGCCGCGACTTTCTGAACGGCACGCTCCTCGCTTCGGGAGCAGCTTTGGTTTCCGCCACATGCCCCTTCCAACTCATGGCCGCTGAGGACTGGAACGGCTCTCCCGGCATCGGAGACTATGCCGATGCGAATGGCAACACGCACCAGGTGATGGTCGATGGCCACGTTATTCGCGATCATGTCTTCGACAGAACCAGGGCTGCGATCCAGGACACAGGCGAAACTTACAACTGCGTGATTGTTGGCGGGGGCATTAGTGGTCTTTCAGCAGCTCTTTTCTATCAGCGAGCCACGAGTGCAAAATCTTGCCTCGTGCTTGAGAACCATCCGATCTTCGGCGGAGAGGCGAAGCGCAACGAGTTCGACGTGGATGGGCAACATTTGATCGCAAGCCAAGGCTCGGCAATGTGGTTCCAGCCGATGCCAGGGAGCTTTCTTCAGCATTTCTATGATTCACTAGGCATTGATCCACGCCAGTTTCAATACCAGAAGAATGCCAGCAACATCGCGACGGGTGTGACACCTTATGCCGGTGACGGGAGTAATTTCGGATTCTTTTTCGGCGCGGATGCCGGATACGCGGAAGACACTTGGCTGGTCGATCCTTGGGGGAAAAAACTAGAGGGCGCACCGATTCCTGTTGAGGCAAAGCGTGAGCTGCTCGCGATGCGGACAATGCCAGACCATCGCCCTAAACCGCGGAGCCATGGCGATCCGGTAGCGCGGCAGCTCGACTCGATCACGCTGGAAGACGATCTGATGGTGCGCCATGGGCTAAGTCGCGATACCATTCGGCGCTATCTGTCACCTGTGACCGGAGGAGGTTCGGGGATAGGTGCGGATGTGCTCTCAGCCTATACCGATTACGCTCCTGATTTGCTATTCCCGTGGGAACATCAGAATGGTCCGCAGATGTTTCCGGGCGGTAATACCGGCGTGGCACGGCACATTGTGAAGGCGCTGCTACCAGCTGCAATTCCTGGACCAGTGACTATGGCAGACATCTGCCAGTCGCCGGTGAACTTTGGCGCGCTCGATCGGCCGCACCAACCGACGCGGATTCGTTTGGGCACGACGGTTATTTCCATCGAACACGAAGGCGAGCCGGCACACTCGCCGCATGTGAATATCGTCTATCTCCGCGAAGGGCAGCTCCATCTTGTGCGCGCGCGATCGGTTGTTCTTGCCAACGGCAACTGGACGATCAACTCCATTGTCCGCGACCTGCCAACCGCCTATCGACACGCCTATGCGCAGTTCTTCCGTGCTCCGTGCATCATGGCTAACGTGGCGGTGCGAAACTGGCGTTTCCTAGCCAAGATGGGCATCAGCCAATGCCAGTGGTTTGGCGAAATAGGTAATTACATGGCGGTGCGCCGCGTGGCGACCTTTGGCGGCGGGGCGCCTGAACTTTCGCCCGATACACCAACGGTGCTGACACTGAAGATCCTCTTTGCGAAGCCCGGCCGCTCACTAGCCGAACAGGTGAATACCGGCCGCTACACTTTGATGACGACTCCTTTCAGCGTGTACGAGAAACAGCTCCGCGATCTTTTCGCCAATATGTTTGGCAAGCAGGGATTCGATGGCCGCCGCGACCTTGCCGGGATCATCCTCAACCGCTGGGGTCATGCTTACCTTGCGCCCCAGCCCGGCTTCTTCTTTGGTAGGAATGGCCAGCCAGCACCTTCTGAACTGATGCGGAACCATCCCTTCGGGCGCATCGCCTTTGCGAACTCCGATCTGTCGGGGATTATGGACCACCGCGCCTCGATTACCGAGGGCTACCGTGCCGTTCGGCAGGTCGTTTCACTAGATTGATTTGTGGCCGTTCCGCGCTGGACGCGCCCCTGTGTTCGACGGCGCTCCGTCAGTAATAAGGCGCCTTTTCTGCGCATACTTACCTTGAGGAAACAATGAAGAAGATTAACTGGAAAGCTGCGAACGCCAGATATGACGAGTTGTCAGACTACCCGACCCATAGCTCGTTTTTGCACTCGACAAGCTGTGCCAAACGAACCTGCTCGGGTAGGCGCTGTGGACCATCCGCCGCTCTGATGGGGTCATCTGGTCATGTTATCGAACCGCCAGAAGCCAGTTTCGGGTTTCCAATAGCCACCGGTTCTACTTTTCGTAATTTCGGGTCCATGGTTCG
Source organism: Silvibacterium sp. (assembly GCA_049588475.1). Lineage (GTDB taxonomy): Bacteria > Acidobacteriota > Terriglobia > Terriglobales > Acidobacteriaceae > Silvibacterium. The sequence continues at coordinate 3,233 of JBAVYX010000272.1, forward strand.
TATACCCGTCGTATGTTCGATTATGAGCTGACTTCGAGGGCGTCCATGGAAAGCGATACGCATCGAATCGCGCTTGGGTTGCGCCAGCGAGATGTCGTTGTCCTTGAGATGCTGGTCGAGCAATACCAATACCGGCTTGTTCGGTATCTCGTCTCCCTGTTGGGCAGACGCGATGGAGTTGACGATTTCGTGCAGGAGACGTGGCTCCGAGTCCTGGAGCGAGGTGGGTCCTACGACGGGCACTCCCGCTTTGAACCCTGGCTCTTCAGGGTGGCACGCAATATTGCTCTCGATGCCATGCGTAAGCTACCGATGTTCGGTCTGGACTCAAATGAGGGGGATGGTGTTCGCTCATCGCCTGCTTCCGGTGAGCCTTCGCCATACACGCTTGCGGCGCGAACACAAGATGCCGAGCGGCTTGCCCGCTCGCTGCAAACTCTGGAGCCCATCTATCGCGAAGCCCTCGTACTGCGTTTTCAAGAAGATTTATCTCTACAGGAGATATCCGTGATTGTGGGAGCGCCGGTCACTACCGTAGCTTCCAGAATTTATCGAGGACTGGCAACGCTGCGGCCGCAGTTCGAGGGAGAAACAGCATGAAAATTGACCACCACGAAAGTTTCCAACGCATGATTGACGAGAGTCTGGCGGGCGCCATCCCAGCGGAGAAGGAACAATCTCTTCGCGAGCATCTCTCCACTTGCGCTTCATGCAAGGAGTATCTCAGCGCCAGCAACAGGGTTATCGCGGGCCTTAGCGGTTTTTCCTTCGAGGTAAATCCAACCCTCAATGCCAGGGTTCTGGCAGCCCTCAGGCTGCAGGTGGAACAGGCCCGTGAGATTCTTGCGCATCACACCGGAGCAATGCGACAGCACAACGTGCAATTCAAGAACTGGGCTGCATTTGCTGTAGCACTCTCGATGTCATTTGTCGGATCGGCACTCGTGTACCAGATGGCCAAGCGTCTGGCGGTCCCAATGCATTTTGACACTGCTCAAGTCCAGGCAGGCGTGCTCGTCTTTTGGCTGCTGCCATCTTTTTGCTCGGCCTTATGTCTGCTCGCAGCGCCTGGTGAGAATAGAGGTATTGCATGACACAGCAATCGGCGGTGCTTTTGATAGCGTTCTTGTGCGGGCTTGTAGTTGCGGCTGTCTTGTTGCGAACCGCAACACGGAATATTCTACCCAGGTTTGCAATGGCCATCGCAGCACTGGCGATCCCGATTAGCGTAGTTTATTTTGCTTCCAGCCGGGGCCGTTCCTTCCTTGCTTCCAAAGGATTGCTCAGTACCATGCCGGACGCGCTTTGGTTTGGCTTGACGTTTGGCGTCTTCACAGCGGCTTTTTTCCTTGCCCTCGGATATATCTATGGGGACGCAAAAAGGCGTCAAATGCCTGCTTGGGCCTGGGTGATTGCCGCTTTCCTCATACCCAATTTGATTGGATTCATCCTTTATTTTCTGTTCCGAGGGCCTATCCTTGAGCCTTGCAGTTCCTGTGGAAAGCCTATTCGAGGGGGAGAAGCATTCTGTTCTCACTGCGGATGCTCGCAGGGTTCCAGTATCGGACGCATCACAGCTGACAATCGCACAATCTGAAGTAAAAAAGGTGGTAATAACCTTGCATCGCACAAAACGGGGGACGGTATGAAACGTGAGCGCGCCTTACAGGTAGTGTTGGTGTTGGTGGGCTTGTTTTATTGCTTTTGGGGCTATCTCCTGTTCGACGATCTGTGGCACTCTAGGTGGCTTAGCGGGCATAGTGACGTCGTGCCGATGTTCCTGAGCCTTAACACGGTGCTTGGGGTCTGTCTGTTGGTGGCCGTTAATCAGCCGGCCAAGCATCGCTTGATGATCGCCTATGGGGCGTGGTCAAGCCTTGCCCATGGGTTCACGATGACAATCATGTCGGCGCAGGCCGTGGCGCACGGGATGCACAGGAAGGATAGCCCCCAGGACATTGTGATCTTTGGCGTGATTGGAGTCACGCTGCTTGCACTCCTCCCGGCAAGACAACCCTCGCCGGCCGGCGCGCCTATCAGTGAGCCGCGCGTTGCCGAACGTTAGAGGACCTGGTTCACCGCCGCGCGCATACCGAGATGCAGAGACTCCTCAGGGAAGCGCGGCGATTCGCTTCGTTGACTATATGCTTGGCCTTCCCGCTGCGTTAATTCTGCATTGTCGGCTAACGGGAGCAATCCGTTTCATCCATCACGCCGCCCCCTGGCGGCGATTCTTCCGCTGTTCCTTCGCCGCGTCCAACTTCCGATCCCACTCGGCTTGAATCTCCTGCTGGTGCCCGGCGAGCATGTCCTCTTGGGTGATGTAGCCGAGGTTTCATTGCGAAGTTTACTGTCCACGAAGCTGAGGCGCAGCAGAGTTGTGAAGGTGAGGGGAAAGTTAGGCAGCGATAGCGAAGAGGTTGGCCATGAACCGTGCTTCCGCAACAACGTCACCCTTTGCTACCCATCTGACTCGCCCCTTGCGGATCATGTTCACGGTTTCTATTCCTTCGAGAGTTTGCCAAGCACTTTGAAAGGAGCCGTAGCCTTTTGCCAACCAGGTCCGCTTTTTGACGGTTCGATGATCTTGTTCAATGACATTGTTGAGATACTTGCACTGGCGCAGACGAACTCG
>JBAVYX010000273.1:0-2002 GCA_049588475.1 Silvibacterium sp.
ACTGCGCGCCGACGCTGCCGACCAGTACGGCTTTGCGATCCAGGCCCATGCGCCGTCGCAGGTGATACACAGCTTCGAGTCCGGTGCAGTGCGCTCCCAGGATGTTCTGGACTCCAAAGGATTTCAACTTGTCTGCGGTCCAGTCCAACTGGGAGTCTGTCTGGCGAAAGAGATGAATTCCACCGACTACCCCGAAGACAGCCTGGCCTTCAAACTTGCTTGCGGTCTGAGTGAGGATATTTACGATTCCTGCATGACCACAACCGGTTATCATGACCAAACCGCGGGTAGTATTCAGCACGACTGAAATATCTTCAGGAATCGTGTCCTCTGCCAAGCCGGTGGGCGTCATTACTTTGCCGAGAGCGCTCCAGTTCTTTTCCGGATACTTACGGACAATCGGTCCCGTCAGCCATGCCCCGGGCAATATCTGCTGCCACTGCGTTACTTCAATGAACTCTCCTCCAGTGGCCTCATAAGCGGACCGGGTCGCGATCATTGGGTTCTCCTCGCCGTTCTTCGAGGGCCGACTCCAGAAAATCCCCGGCCCTACATAAGCACGGGACAACGCTGCGGGGTTCCGCTTGCTCAAGGCGCGCCGTAACGTCACCAGCCCGCTGGTGTGATCGTCATGATTGTGGGTAAGAATGACGTCTCGAACCCTGGATAGATCGATGCCGAGTGTTTCAGCATTCCTTAAGACGGTTTCCGGAGCCGCGCCAGTATCGACAAGCACCTGGTGACCGTTCGCCTCCACCAGCGCAGAGAATCCCCACTCGCCGATACCACCACGTGTGCTGACAAGCATCGTGGAAAGGAGTGTAATCCTGAGATCGCTAATTTTCCCTTTAGGCGTTTCCTGGTTGGCTAGGCACCAGGTCGGAAAAGCTCCCACAGCGAGAGCAAGGCACAACGTGAATCTCCCGATGAAGGAGCGAAACACGTCGAGACGAAAATGAGGAAGACTCGTTCGTACCATCTCAATCACTGTCTCAGGGGAGAAGCAAATGGGGCAAGCACTAAGGTCAGCTGCGACTCAGGATCTAAATCTCTATCGCAGGGAGAAATCATTTGTATCGCAACCTAGCCAGTGTTCAGGAATTCCTGAAGGCGTGATGTAAGCTACTCCTGCTTTTTGAATCCGCCCAAGACTAGAACTATGTCCCATGCTAGGTAAGAAACGCTCTCGCATCGTTCGCTCGATTCGCATCCTGCTGGCCGCTTTGTCCTACAGTTTCTGCGTACCGGCGCATCTCATTGCAGCGCCTATCCAACCCGGATTGTTGTCCTACCAGCTGCGTTACGCCGGAGCTGGTGATTCACGTGTCAGCCTGCAGATCACTCCTGAGACACCGCTTGCCTCCCCTGTCACTCTCATCATCCCGAGATCCTATCCGGGAGGATATTCCTTTGTTCGCTACGACGACTTCGTCGAGCAGGTCCACGCGTTTTCGCCTGACGGAAAATCTCTCGACTGCGGGAAGGATCCCGATGGTCCGCGATGGGCGATCGGAGCCAAAGGCCAAAACGTTGCCCGAATCGAATATCGCGTCGACATTAAAAAAATGGACGATCAGATCAGGGACTCCGTCGAGTCGTCAAAACTTCGCGACGGTTATTTGATGATCCTGGGATATTCGGTATTCGGCTACATCGATGGCCTGGAAAAGAATCCAGTGGCCCTGGAAGCCATCGGTCCCCGGGATTGGCCGGTCCTGAGCACACTTGATCCGCAGCCTGGCACTCAAAAGGAGAGCACAAAAGCAAAGGCGGCGAACTTCGATACTCTCGCAGACTCTCAGGTGGCGATGGGGCCGAGCCTGCAGTTTCGCAGGCTGGCCGGCAAGATCAACCTGATTGTTGCTTCCTATTCTGAAGTGGAGGAAGATCTCGATGCTGAAAGCAAGATGGCGCGAGAAGCGCTCGACCGAGTTCAGGAGTATTTCGGCGATATTCCCTTTCCCACTTATACGGCGCTGCTGGAGTTCCTGAAACCGCAGGA
>JBAVYX010000274.1:0-3975 GCA_049588475.1 Silvibacterium sp.
TTGGGTTTTTTGGGCCGCAGATCAAGCGCCACGCACGGTTCATGAAAATGGCTCAGGGGAAGGACATCGAGGGTTTCTGCGTCTGGGAAGAAATGGAAGGGAGCATCCATGTGCGTTCCGGTATGCGTCATCAATTCCAGCCGTTCGAAATTCACCGATTCAATAGCAGTGAGATACGGGACCGTTATCGTAGTTGGGCGGAACTTCGGCCCCTGCGACACGTTGTTGAAGATTGGCTGGCTGAGGTCGTAATTCATTTGCTTCTCCACGTGACGAACCGCTCCGCATCAGAACGCTTGAAGATGAGACCCATGCCACGCCGGGATCGATCGGGTTTTAGGCCTCCATCTTTGGGTGGAATGAATCCGTCGAAGAGCATCTCTTCGATGCGGGCATGATCGTGGAAATATTCAACGTGGCGAAACTTCGGAACTGCACACCCGATGTGCATGTGAAGCGACGGCGCACAATGCGCGGAGAGGGGATATCCAAAGCTTGACGCGATAGCGGCTGCCTCCAGGAAGCCAGTAAACCCTTTGCAGCGGGTCGCGTCCAGCTGCAGGACATCGACCGATTCTGCCTCAAGCATCCGCCGGAAATAGAGGGAATCGTAACCGTATTCGCCGGCCGCTATCTCCATCGTGCTCGGGACTCGATCACGCACTCGTCGCAGACCATCGAGATCATCGGAACTGACAGGCTCCTCAAACCACGTAACGTTGAACTCCTCAAATTTGTCAGCAAAGGCGATGGCCTGTCGCACGTCGTAAGCTCCATTCGCATCCACAAATAGATTCGTGGATGGCCCGATGGCATCGCGAGCCGATTGGACTCTCGCCATGTCCACCTCCGGCGCTGCGCCGACCTTCATCTTTACGCTCTTCAAGCCTTCTGCCACCCAGCCGGACAGTTGTGCCGCCAATTGGTGATGGCTGTAGGTGGTAAATCCCCCGCTCCCGTATGCAGCCACGCTCGCGTGAGCTGCGCCCAGGAGATCGAGGAGCGAGCAGTCCAGCAGCTTGGCTTTGAGGTCCCAGAGGGCCACATCAAGGAGCGAGATTGCCATGGACGCAATCCCGCGGCTACCGTCGTTCCGCACTTGTTGGAGAATGCTCGTGTGGAGACCCGGAATGTCGAGCGGCGAGCGATGCAGCAGGCATTTACCAGCCAGATAATCGGCCACGAATGCGGTGGCCTGATTGCCGTAGCTGTACCCGAATCCTACCTCGCCTGCTGCATGAAGTTCGCAAATGATGAGCGTCGTAGAATCCCATCGCAAGGTGCCATCGCCTTCCGGGGTATCGGTCGGTATCGTATAGGCGGAAACATCCATCCTTCCCACCGAAATGTCCGAGGACTTCATATCTACGGTGGCTCCTCATTGCGCGGCTATACCAGCTCACGAACCTTATCATGCGCACTTGTCAGCGCGATCTTCATACGGTTTGGCTCACCGCGGACGAGAGCCTCGGCCAATTTGAGAGCCTGGCCTGCCTTGATCTTCGCCGGCATCGGAGGAGTGAATTCGTCGACGACAGCCTCAATCAGTACCGGACCCGGACGTCCGACGACGCTATCAAGTTGAGCGCCGCAGGTGGCTGGATCTTCGATCTGGATGGCCTCAATTCCGGCGCCACGCGCAATCGTTACGAAGTCGGCAGGATAGAGATCACAGGCATATTCAGGATTTCCGAGAAAAACCATCTGCTCCCATTTGATCTGTCCCAACGTATTGTTCTTAATCACGATGATTTTGATGTTCAATTTATAGGCGGCAACGGTAATCAACTCGCCCAGCAGCATGCTCAGCCCGCCGTCGCCAATGATGCAGAAGACCGGCCGATCGGGATATGCGACGGCCGCAGCAATGGCATAGGGGAGGCCGCAAGCCATGGTGGCAAGGTTTCCCGAGCAACTGTGTTTCTGCCCACGCAAGGCGGGTACATAGCGCGCCCACCACGTGGTGATTGTTCCAGAATCAGATGTAACGATGGCGTTCGACGGGATTCGCTTGCCGAGTTCCCAGCCGACGACCTGAGGCTTCATCGGCTTATCCGGTCGCGTCCCGCGCTCTTCCATGAGCTTCTGCCATTCCGCCTTGGCCTTCTGAGCTTTCTCAAGAAAGCCCTTGTCATGCTTTTCAAGTAGTGGAAGGAGCGCGCGAAGGGTGTTCTTTGCGTCTCCTACGAGGCCGACATCCGCAGGATGGCGCAGGCTGATGCGCTGCGGGTCGATATCGATTTGTACACATTTGATGGATCCAGGCTCGGGCAAAAATTCAATATATGGGAAGGATGTTCCCACCATCAGAAGCGTGTCACATCCTTCAATCGCGTCCTGAGAAGGTTCAGTCCCGAGCAGGCCGATACCGCCAGTGGTGTAAGGGCTGTCATCCGGCACAGCGGCTTTACCCAGCAGAGCTTTGATGATTGGTGCACCGAGCGTCTCCGCAAGTTCCTCAAGTTCCTGAGTCGCGTGCAAAGCGCCCTGACCGGCTAGTATTGCAATCTTCTTTCCACGATTAAGAACATCCGCCGCATGCTCCAATTCGATCCGTGCTGGCAGCTGATCGAAATAGGCTGGGACCGCCGAGGTGTGATGTATGGGGTTACGCTCCGACCGGCCCTTCTTGATCTCCTGAACCTGCACGTCCACAGGAATAGTGATATGCGCCACGCCACGGGAAGCCAAAGCGGTGCGGATTGCCAGATCGGCCACGCTCTCCATGTGGGCTCCACTCATGATCCGCTCGTTATAGTCGGCGACATCGATGAAGAGCTTATCGAGGGCAACGTCCTGTTGAGTGAAAGTACCAACCAGATCGCTGTGCTGCAGTCCCGTAATCGCAAGAACCGGCGCATGATCCATCTTCGCGTCATACAGACCGTTGAGGAGATGGATTCCGCCCGGCCCAGAGGTTGCAACACACACTCCCAGCTTGCCGGTGAATTTCGCGTAGGCACAAGCCATAAAAGCGGCGGCCTCTTCATGGCGAACATGAATGAATCGTATCCGCTCCTTCTGCTTGCGAAGAGCCTCGAAGACTCCATTGATGCCGTCGCCCGGCAAACCGAATATTGTGTCAACACCCCACGCGAGCAGGCGTTCTACGAGTATGTCCGATGCGTTACTCATATTTCTCTCCGAGGCAAACTGGTCCTTTCCTGGCTGGACAAACGGTTGGACGCGCGTTTGGTCATTGGGGTTTGATACCGGGACAAATGAGCAGAACTACACAATATTGCCAGGTTCACACTCGCTGGATTGAGCGTGTTCTGGGTCCTTTGCATCGAAGAAGTCCAGGGGGCAGGATGCGTTCGAAACGAGTGGCCGAAGACCCGACGACCTTTGTGGTCATCCTTGACACGGGAGACGAAGTTCTCTCGTCGCTCGAATCCGTCGCTCCAACTGAACGGCTGGCTGGCAGCAGTTTCAAGGCGATCGGAGCCCTGTGCCTGGTCGAAGTGGGCTGGTTCTACTGGGAGACAAGGAAGTATCAAACGGCGGTTAAGATTGAGGAACAGGTCGAGCTACTGTCGCTCATTGGAGATATCGCTCTTAAAGATGGCGAGCCGCAGGTTCATGCGCACCTCGTCATAGGACGACAGGATGGATCAGCTCACGGCGGTCACCTGGTGAGGGCTATTGTTCGCCCGACCTGCGAGATCGTTATTACCGAAAGTCCAAAACACCTTCAGAAAGAGATCGACCCTGAATCTGGCATTGCTCTGATCCGCCTATGAGCGATGATGCCGCGGGTTGACCACACTGGAAACTCCGAAGTTACTGCGCTCATCACTTCAATCCGGTTAAGGCAAACGAACTCGGAAAGAAGTTCGGGGTTGAAGCAGTCTTCATCTACGGCTAATTCCACAAAGCGCTTACTTCTAAGACCTTCGATGCCATCTATTTGGCCACGCCAAACTGGCGCCATGCGGAGTTTATCGTACCCGCGCTGAAGGCTGGAATTCACGT
>JBAVYX010000275.1:0-79693 GCA_049588475.1 Silvibacterium sp.
CGCCACGGTAACAAGGGCGTCATTGCACGCATTCTGCCCGAGGAAGACATGCCGTATCTGCCCGATGGAACGCCGGTTGAGATCGTACTCAATCCGCTCGGCGTGCCTTCCCGTATGAATGTCGGTCAGATCCTCGAAACGCATCTGGGCTGGGCGGCACACGAGCTCGGTCAACAGGTCGCCGAGCTCGTGAAGAAGAACCAGGACGCCAATGCCATCCGCGAAATCTTCAAGGAGCGCTTCGCGAATACGGCCACGCTGCGTCAGTTGCTCGAGCTCGATGATGAACAGACTGTTCGCGTCGGCCTCGGCATGCAGCGCGGCATCTGGTTTGGCACGGCAGTCTTTGACGGCGCCAAGGAGACGGAGATCAAGGCGCTTCTCGCCGCGGCCGGCTTGCCGGCGTCGGGCAAGACAGCCCTGTTCGACGGTATGACGGGTGAGCAGTTTGAGCAGCCGGTAACGGTTGGCTACATCTATATGCTCAAGCTTTCGCACCTGGTTGACGACAAGATCCACGCTCGCTCCATCGGGCCGTACTCGCTCATCACGCAGCAGCCGCTGGGTGGCAAGGCACAGTTCGGTGGACAGCGCTTCGGAGAAATGGAAGTGTGGGCACTGGAAGCGTACGGAGCAGCGTACATCCTCCAGGAACTACTCACCGCCAAGTCCGACGACGTCTATGGCCGCACCAAGATCTACGAGGCCATCGTCAAGGGCGAGGCAGCTATCGAGCCTGGTGTGCCTGAGTCGTTCAACGTGCTGATCCGCGAGCTGCAGTCGCTGTGCCTCGACGTGGAGTTGATGAAGATGACTCCCAACGGCGAAGCCAAGAAGCAACCGTTGCCGACGCTTGCAGCCGCCGACTAAAGGCAGCGATGAGCCATTAGCCAATCAGGGATTAGCCAGTGGCTAATCCCTGACGCACAAGTTTGAAGCGACGTTTAAGAAACGTCGTAGTTAAAGAACAGAAGCAACCGCAGCTAAGAGCGAATAGCTAGAAGCTAAAAGCTAGCTGCAAGGAGGAACACCTTGTACCGTTCCAGCCCATTTGAACTGACTAGCCCGATCACCGATTTCGACGCGATCCGCATCCAGCTCGCTTCACCGGAGAAAATCCGCAGCTGGTCCCACGGCGAAGTCACCAAGCCGGAAACCATCAACTATCGCACCTTCAAGCCGGAGCGCGACGGACTCTTCTGCGCCCGCATCTTTGGCCCGGTCACTGACTGGGAGTGCCTCTGCGGCAAGTACAAGCGCATGAAGCACCGCGGCGTGATCTGTGATAAGTGCGGTGTTGAAGTCACAGTCTCCAAGGTTCGCCGTGAGCGTCTCGGCCACATCGAGCTGGCATCGCCCTGCTCGCACGTGTGGTTCTTCAAGGGCCTGCCTTCGCGCATCGGCCATCTGCTCGACATCTCGCTGCGCGATCTTGAGAGCGTGCTCTATTTCGAGAGCTACGTTGTCGTTGATCCCGGCGACGCGCCCGTCAAGGAGCGCGAAATCATCAAGGACGAGACCCGCTTCCGCGAGCTCGACACCCAATATCGTCCCACCGGCTTCAAGGGCATGATGGGCGCCGAGGCCATCAAGGAGCTGCTCAAGCGCGTCGCCATCGACGAGCTGTCGATTGAGCTCCGCGAGCGCATGAAGGTCGAGACCTCGCTCCAGAAGCGCCTCAAGTACGCCAAGCGTCTCAAGGTCGTTGAAGCCTTCCGCAAGTCGGGCAACAAGCCGCAGTGGATGATTCTCGACGTGATCCCGGTCATTCCGCCTGAGCTACGCCCGCTGGTGCCGCTCGATGGCGGCCGCGGCGCGACCTCCGACCTCAATGACCTCTACCGTCGCGTTATCAACCGCAATAACCGCCTCAAGAAGCTCATGGACCTTCATGCGCCTGAGGTGATCGTGCGCAATGAAAAGCGCATGCTGCAGGAAGCCGTCGACGCTCTCTTCGATAACGGCCGCCGCGGCCGCGTGCTGCGTGGCGCCAACAACCGTCCGCTCAAGTCGCTCTCTGACACCCTCAAGGGCAAGCAGGGCCGCTTCCGCCAGAACCTGCTCGGCAAGCGTGTGGACTACTCGGGCCGTTCGGTCATCGTTGTTGGTCCGGAGCTGAAGCTGCACCAGTGCGGTCTTCCCAAGAAGATGGCGCTCGAGCTCTTCAAGCCCTTCATCTATCACCGCCTTGAACAGACCGGCCACTGCACTACCATCAAGCAGGCCAAGGAAATGGTCGAGATGCAGGAGCCCATCGTGTGGGACATCCTTGAGGAGGTCATCAAGGATCACCCGGTGCTCTTGAACCGCGCCCCAACCCTGCACCGCCTCGGCATTCAGGCCTTTGAGCCCGTCCTCGTCGAAGGCAAGGCCATCAAGATTCACCCGCTCGTCTGCACCGCCTTTAACGCGGACTTCGACGGCGATCAGATGGCAGTGCATATTCCGCTGTCGCCGGAAGCACAGGTGGAAGCGAGCGTGCTCATGCTGGCCTCGCACAACATCCTGTCGCCGGCATCGGGCCAGCCGATCACCGTACCTACGCAGGACATGGTTCTCGGCCTCTACTACCTCACCAAAGCACGCAAGGGATCCAAGGGTGAAGGCCGTGTCTTCGCAAACATTGAGGAAGTGCTCATGGCCCTCGAAGCCAAGGAGCTCGAAACTCTTTCGCCTATTCGTCTGCGCCACACCGGTCCTGTCCTCGACATGACCACTGCGTATGACGATCAGGACCTGACGCACACCGAGCCGGTGGAGTACCAGAAGCAGTTCATCTCGACAACCGTCGGTCGCGCCATCCTCAACGACGCTCTCCCCGAGGGCATGCCTTACGTCAACGGCTTGCTCAAGAAGAAGGGCATCGGCCAGCTGGTCAACTATTGCTATCTGAACCTCGGCCTTGAGGTCACGGTCAAGATGCTCGACCGTATCAAGGAGCTTGGCTTCCAGTTCGCAACCCGCAGCGGTCTTTCCGTCGGTCTGGATGACATGGTCATCCCGGAGACGAAATACCCTGTCGTGCGCGAAGCGGAAAAACAGCGTTTCGCCGTGCAACAGCAGTATCTTGATGGCGCTATCACCAACGGTGAGCGCAACAACAAGGTCATTCAGCTCTGGTCGACGGTGACGGAAAAGGTCGCCGACGAAATGTTTAACAACATGAAAGAAGCCGACAAGGCCGGTGTCATGAATCCGATTTACATCATGGCCGACTCCGGCGCTCGTGGATCTAAGCAGCAGATCCGTCAGCTCTCCGGTATGAGAGGCCTGATGGCCAAGCCGTCTGGTGAAATTATTGAAACCCCCATCACGGCCAACTTCCGTGAAGGTCTCACCGTGCTCGAGTACTTCATCTCTACGCACGGCGCGCGCAAGGGCCTTGCCGATACCGCTCTTAAGACCGCTGACTCCGGCTACCTGACGCGTCGTCTCGTCGACGTGGCCCAGGACGTCATCGTCAGCGAGAGGGACTGCGGGACCGTCGAAGGCATCTACGTCATGCCCATCGTCGAGTCCGGTGAGATCATCGAGCCGCTGCGCGACCGCATTATCGGCCGCGTATCGCTTGAGAAGTTGAAGGACTTCGAAGGCAACGTCATCGTCGACGTTAACCATGAGATCAACGAAGATACCGCCTCCGCGATTCAGGCTGCGGGCATCGAGCGCGTCAAGATTCGCTCCGTGCTTACCTGCGAATCCAAGCGCGGCGTCTGCATCCTTTGTTATGGCCGAAACCTCGGCTCCGGCCGTATGGTTGAGCTCGGCGAAGCAGTCGGTGTCATCGGCGCACAATCCATCGGCGAGCCCGGAACACAGCTCACCATGCGTACCTTCCACATCGGTGGTACCGCATCGCGAGTCTCCGAGCAGTCCCGGCTCGATGCCAAGAACAATGGCTCCGTCCGTTTCATCAACCTCGTTACCGTGCGCTCCAAGCAGGGTGGCCTGGTTGCCATGAACCGCGCGGGCGCGATTGCCGTTCTCGATGACCGCGGCCGTGAAAAGGAGCGCTACCAGATCGTCTACGGTGCACGCCTCAAGGTGGAAGAAGGTCAGCAGGTCGAACTCGGCCAGATTCTTGCCGAGTGGGATCCGTACACCTTCGCTATCCTCACTGAGATTGGCGGCACCATCCAGTTCAAGGATCTACAAGAAGGCATCACGCTGAACGAAGAAGTGGACGAGGTCACTGGGCTGTCGCGTTTGGTGGTATCGGAAGCCTCGGACGAGAAGCGCCAGCCTGCGATCATCATCAAGGGAGCCAAGGGCAACAAGCGCTATCTCATGCCTTCGCGCGCTCACTTGATGATCCAGGACGGAGACGAGGTCTTCCCCGGCGATATCCTTGCCAAAATTCCGCGCGAAACCACGCGCACCAAGGACATCACCGGCGGTCTGCCCCGTGTCGTCGAACTCTTCGAGGCTCGCAAGCCGCGCGAAACCGCCATTATCAGCGAAATCGATGGTGTGGTGAAGTTCGGCGAAGTCTCCAAGGGTCAGCGCAAGATCTACGTCACCGCCGACAACGGAGAAGAGAAGGAATACTCCGTGCCGCGCGGTATCCACGTCAACGTGCAGGAAGGCGAGCGCCTGAAGGCCGGCGAACCGCTGATGGATGGACCGCTCAACCCGCATGACATTCTCGCCGTGCTCGGTGAGAAGGAGCTGCAGGGCTACCTGGTGAACGAAATTCAGGAAGTCTACCGACTCCAGGGCGTGACCATCTCCGACAAGCACATCGAAACCATCGTTCGGCAGATGCTCCGCTGGGTGAAGATCGAGGAAGTCGGCGACACCAACTTCCTGCTCGAGCAGCAGGTCGACAAGTTCCGCTTCCGCTTGGAGAACGAGCGCGCGATTGCTGATGGAGGACGCCCGGCCATCGGCCGTCCGCTCCTGCTCGGCATCACCAAGGCTTCGCTCTCGACCGACAGCTTCATCTCCGCGGCATCATTCCAAGAGACCACGCGCGTTCTCACCGAGGCGTCCATCAATGGCGCCGTCGACAACCTGCGCGGCCTCAAGGAAAACGTCATCGTCGGCCGTCTGATTCCCGCCGGTACGGGCATGGAGTACTACCGCAACATCCAGCTCTCACCGGAGCTCGAAGAAGCAGCCCAGCGCGTGCAGCAGGAAGTAAGCCAGGCCTACGAAGAAGCCGAACGCGAGCTCGAACTGATGCGCCAGGAAGGCGAAGCCGAAGAGATGGCCGCGTCAGAATAGCAAAAGCCTCCCGCTGGCTCTGCGCGGCGGGCGGTCCTACCACCCCGACAAACCTATAGCTTGTCGGGGACCCCAGTCCCGGCCGGACGGGCAAACCGAAAGCCCCAGCATTCGTGCTGGGGCTTTTCGCTTTTCTTCCATTTACGGTTACTCACTTGGAGATTTTGAGACTTTGCGTGAATCCCGGAGCCTATCCTTCCGAACACAGAGCCGAGCTGCGGGAGCGGCGGCGGTTGACTGATCCGATGGTGCTCGACTGGAATGATCGACCCCCGCCATTTGTTACCCGAACTCGCGAGTCACCAGAGAGCCTAACGCTGCAGGGATGGGCCCTTTCCCCTTGGGAAACGAGTTCCTGTTGTTCATTGCCCTTCCGGAACAAGCGAAATGACTGCTTCCAGAATCCGCACCTTGACCTAGCTAATCTACCTAGCTAATCTCAATCTATGGCCGTCAACATCCATCACGCCAAGACCCATCTCTCCAAGCTCATCGCGCAGGCCGAGAAGGGAGAGGATGTCATCATTGCCCGCAACGGCAAGCCAGTGGTGAAGCTCGTGCCGGTGGCGCCTGTAAAGCGGAAGTCTTTGCTCGGCGCCCTTAAGGGGAAATTTACCATCAGCGACGATTTTCATTTGCCCGATCCGGAGATAGAAGACCTGTTCTACAACAGCCAGCTATTTCCCGAGGGCGCCGGCGAGAAGAAACAGATTAACGAAAAGAAGAAGAAGTCCGCTTGAGAGTTCTGATTGACGCGCATGCCTTGATCTGGGCAACCGTTGAACCGCACCGAATCTCTCCGCGCGCGCGTCAACTGCTCAGCCATCCTGAACACGAACTGTTGTTCAGTATGGTCTCGCTTTGGGAGCTTTCGCTTAAGATCTCAAACGGAAAGCTGACTCCATTGGGCGCATCGATTACCGACGTGATCGAGGTTCTGAAGCAAAGAGGGGCGCAGTTGCTGCCCATCCGCATCGGACACATCGTTCGCCTCGAATCGCTTCCTCTGCATCACCGCGATCCTTTCGACCGGCTGCTCGTCGCCCAGGCGTTGGAAGAAGATCTCGCTATCCTCTCCTCCGACAGACTGCTACACCAATATTCAGCAAAGATAGTCTGGTAAGCGGACCCGGGGGCCCATCCTTCGCGAAGGGACGAACAGGAATCGACTGAAGCTCGCGTGAAACGAAATCCGCGTCGCCCGCACCATTCCTGCAAGCGAGGCAATAAGACACGAGACCTCGCTCGCTGCCTCGCTATAGGAGATTCACATGAGCAACTCTGATCAACACAGACAAATCGTGAAAGAGCTGCTGGAATCGAAAGCCGTCGACTTTCATGCCGTCGGTCGGGTCATCGCCGAAGTCGGTCCCTCGCTCTCACTCGCCGAAGAGCCTGGGGACTTTTTCTGCGGCACCAACCGCATCTTCTTTCACTGCTACAGGATACTCAATCCGGGTCATCCGGTTGAGAATCTTGGCGAACTTGCTGCCAGCGCGGAAGATCTTCGCTAGCGGCGGTTGATTACAACCAGCAAATATCGTGACATCGCGGAGCGACATGATACCGGCTTCTTTACAGACTGAACGCGGTAAATGGGACGAGCGCGATCTCATCCGTCGTCTTTGCCATGCCCTCGATATTGCGCGGATCGCCGTTGAGCAGCTCGCGGTTGAGGGATATACCGATCACCAGGATCCATCGAGGAACATTCGCCCCGAAAAAATCATTTCGGAGACTGCCGTTCTGCTGGTCGCCGCCTCCTCGGCGATGGTGCATCCGGAAGTCGAGACGCGCATCCGCCATGTCGCCGAGCTCCTTATCCCGCATGCGCGCTGCGACCGCGCACTGCTTGGGCTTTGCCTCGAACCCGCCGTCGCATTGGATTATGCTCTGCCTCACGTCTGTCTCAGCCGGCTGGATTATCACGATTACCAGTTCGACAAACTTTTGCGCGCCAGTCTCGAATCGCAGGCACGATGCGGGCGCGAGCGCGTGCCACATCGCGTCCTTGAACAAGAGTGGGTCGCTACCGGCTGGTATCAGCCGAAGCCAGGCCGCCGCCTGGCCTGCCCGCCCAGCGCACGCCGGGCCGCCCCCGGCCAGCCAATGGACCTGCTCGCGTGCACCCGCGATGACATCTACGCCTTTACGCACGCGCTGATGTATGTCACCGACTTCAATCTCATCCCGGCGCTCCCACCGCGCCGCCGCTCGATCATCCTTACGGAAGCGGAAGCGCTGCTTGCCCACTGTCTTGATGAGCAGGATTATGACCTCAGTGGAGAGGTGCTGCTTAGCTGGCCGCTTACCGGCAAAGTGTGGAGCGCCGCCTCGTCGTTTGCCTTCCGTGTGCTCGCGCACGTTGAAGACAAAGCCGGCTTTCTACCAACTCCCAGCACCCGCATCAGCGAGATCAAAGCGCGAGAAAGTGTGGAGCGCAGGCAGTATTTGGTCGCGACTGCATACCACACCGCTTACGTCATGGGACTCGTCTGCGCTGCTTCGCTACAGCCAGGATTCGCGCCGCCCGCATCCGTCCCGGCAACAGACACAAGTCGTGGCCGTGCAAAGCACATCCTGAAGCTTCTGGATGCCGATGGCAAACGCCCGCACTGGCAAGACGAATTCCGCCAACTTGCTGAGCCGGAAGCCGAGGCACTCGCAGGATTCCTGCTCAATGTCGCTCTGCGCAGACGAGTTGCGACGCGAGACTTCAAAGGCCTCCGCGATCTCCTCAAGCTCGCTTATGACCTGGACCTGGCCAACGCGCCAGCGGCCAGCCAGGCTGCGGAACTGCTTCAACGCCTTGCCATTTATGCAGAAATCACGACCGAGCCGGATTCTGAACCCGCCCCGAACGCACTCGGATCTGGTGCCCCGCTGAGAGTCTCTCCTGACTTGAAGCCGCAAGATCGCAGCTCTGCTGCTTGAGCGGATTCACAAACTGACAAATTTCTGGCGCTACATATGCGGGACGATCTTTGCAATGGAGGGTTATGCGGAGCCTCCCGCTTGGCCTTTTTGCGCGCCTGTCAGTTGGTTTCTGACTGCGAAGATGCAGGCCCTAACAAGCTGACTCCCGACTGATTTCAGTGTCCTATCTGGTTCAAAGCTTCGCGAATCGGGGTCGAGGAAATCCTGAGTACTCCGCTGAACGGGGTATACATTTCCATGATGATGAAGATAGCAGCAGAAACCGCCAATGCGCAGATCACCAGCGCCACGATAACTGTGGGATTAGGCGGAGCGAAAAGACCAAAGCCGACGAAGATGGCCACCAGCCATGCGACCAGGACCACCAGCAAGGGAATTGACATCGTGGTTTGCTCCGCCTCGATGAACATGCGCCAGCGTGTCTGCCGCAAATTAGCGGCCATGGAGATGACCTCGGCCTTGGCGGCGCCCTGTGAGTCATTCTTCGGCGTCAGGGTCTGCAACCCGCTGTAAAAACGTTGGCTGCTCTCCTTCGGCCTAAGATCGACTTGTCGAGATGCCTCTCCTGGCCAGATGCGGTCGAGACCAATAACCAAGGTCGCGCAACTCGGCGCGGGTTTCCCCGGTCTCCGGCCCATAGTTCGCCAACAATTGATCGATGGCGACAATCCTGGAGGACATCTCGGCGACTTCGCTCTTGCGAGTATCGTAGGAGGACTTAGCTGTAGAGACTAGCATTCCGAGGACCAGTGCGGCCATCGTCGCGATGAGCCCTATCGCCAACTTGAGAACGTCTTTTGCGTCCGATCCCAGATGATCATCAGGCAGAGCCCGGCGGAGAACCATGCCCGCAAGTGCTCCCGCGAAGACGAATGCGAAGACGGTCGAGCTAACAACGATTGAATTCATAATCTTCCGGCGCCACAACGACTTTTGCAGACTTGGCAGATCTCTCGGCCATAGCCTTCTTCCGTCTCGAGCAGCGACGCCAGCATAGAGATGTACGCCAATATAGCATTCGATTTTACGCATGCCTGCCGAGCCCAACTTCACTCAGGCTGCACTACGAGCTAGTTCAGTTTCGATTTGCAGTGTAGCCGGGTCAACTGCAAAAGTACTAGTTATTCCATGGAATAGTGCGAGGACTCAGCATGGCTGGCGGCAGCTCGAGTTGCTGTGGTGCACTGGTTTCGACCGTCCGAGCGAGCTTGCCTAACTTGACCCCGTTTCGCTAATCTTTCCGACATGGAAGTCAATATCCATCACGTTGAGACCCGTCTCTCCAAGCTGATTGAACTGGCCGAGCATGGAGAAGAAGTGATCATTGCGCGCGAAGGCCAGGCAGTGGTGAAGATGGTGCCAGTCCCGACCAAGCCGACGCGGAGATTGATCGGCTCGGCCAGAGGAAAAATCTGGATCATTAACGACGTCAGCTCGCCCAAGATCAACAAGCAGATCGAAGAGTTCCTCAACAGCGGCCCTCTGTCTCTTGAAGAGGATCGGTGACGGCGCTTCACGCCTTATAAGCATACTAATCACTGCTTCGTCTCCAGCGGATGCTGTGCATCTTTATAAAACTGGTTCTGCAACTCCTGGCTTACCTGATCGGCCTTCACCGCGCGAATCACGTTAGCGATCCCATCCGCCCAGGCCTTCATATCAAACTCACCTAGTTCCTTCGTGGCGGTGCTCCCGTCGCCTGAGTAATGATTAGGAAACCGCGCGTACCACCAGATGCCTGTATAGACCCCGGGAGGTAAATGCTGCCTCGCCTGGTCTTCGCCCGATTCCTGGTTCGCGCGATCCAGATGCACCAGATCGGGCCGCGACGCCATCGTGTGAGCAGTCTCCGACTCACCGGCGTGCATGTCATTCTTCGAATGCAGCGGGGGACGCCCCGGCGGATTCCCGGGCGACCAGCGGTAGACATAAACTACATAATCGTGCGGAGTTTGTAACTGTGACTGAGCAAAGAAGGGAAGCAGGCTTTCGTTGCCGCCATGGCCGTTTACAATCACAACCTTTTTGCACCCATTGCGCGCCATTTCGTCGGTCGTTTCCTGCAGCAGATCGAGCTGCATGCGCATGCTATAGGAGACCGTTCCCGGCTGCTGCCGCGCCTCTGCGATCTGGCCAAAATAATATGGCGGAAAGATCACCGCATACTCCTGCTGCGTACCATGCTCAACCGCATAACGTACATTGATCAGGTCCGTGCCCAGCGGCAGATGCGGGCCGTGCTTTTCGATAATCCCGAACGGCAGCACGCAAACGCCCTGCGACTGGTGAATGGCCGCGATAAAGTCCGGCCCTGTGAGCTCTTCCCACTTCGTTGACAATCCCGTTTGTCCCCACGCCGAAACCGCACCTGCCATCATCAGCAACACAATCCACCTGCGCACAAAAACCCTCCTTGGTTCAGGACAATCATAACGCTCGATCAAGACTTTCGCGCGCCGTGAGCCGTTCTCAGGAAACCTCGACGGCTGGACGCGCGTCGACAAACGGTCGACGTTTCCCTTTCAGATAACGGTTCCGGCTGATGATCGTTGGCCGCTCCACTACGAAGTAGAAGATGATCCAAAGCAGAAAAGTACACCACAGCACAATGAACGATTTAACCACTCCGCGATGAAGGCTTTGAACCAGATGGGTGCGGATAATCGGATCGACTGTAGTGTGGGTGAGGTAAACACTGTAAGAACACAGCGCAATCCCGTGTGCTGACGCTTTGGCAAGCCGCCCAGGCATGCTCACTGGATCCCACTTCAGGTCATAGAGGTAGCGAACCCAGGCCCCAAAGCCGACTGCAAAGATCGTGAATAGAAAGATTCTAGCGAACATGAGGTTGAGATCCCAGAATGTGACCACGATCAGCGTAATAGGAGCGACCGGGAGCAGCCATTTCGCGAGTATCTTCACGCGATCGAAACCGGCGCGATCCTCCACAAACAGATACGCAAGGTAGACGCCAGTAATCAGCCCCTCACAGTGAAGATGGCTAAACCAGTTCCACTGCAAAGGCAGCGGCCTTATCAGCGCGAGGGTGATCGCCCGCAGAACCATCGGCGCAAGGATCGCGATAGGCAGCACATATCTCAGGCGTCTCCGTCCGAACAAGAGAGCGACAACTAGGACCAAAAGAGGAAGCAGGAGATAAAAGTGCTCCTCCACACAAAGGCTCCAGGAGGGGGCAAAACCGCCTGATCCCGGACCGGCGGTAATTCCAAGGTAGTTTTGCAAGAAGAAAATGTAATACCAAGCCAGGCCCGGATACGGAGCCACCTTGCGGGCAACCAAGTAAACTACGACGGCGGCGAAGTATGGAGGCAGCGTACGCCACCAGCGTGACCGCCAGAATTCCCAGAACGAGAAGGAGCCGCCTTGGATTGAGCGAAAATAGATGCGCCCGATCAGGAAGCCCGACAGGACGAAAAATAGGTCTACGCCAACGCCGAGCCAGAGCATGATGTCTCGACCAAGGAAATTGACCGTCATATTATGGCTGAGGACTACCCCTAGGATTGCAGCGGCTCGGAGTACGTCGAGGCCAGCATTTCGTTTGTCTATTTGCATTCCATCGCCAGTGCTATCGTCTTCACAGCGGGTTAGGGAGTTTCTCTCTTCGAGAACCCGCATCAATGCATAGGTTTACCGGGGGGAAAGGTGGGGATGAACGCACTATACCATGCCACTATTGCGGGATCAATCATCCTATCGTGCCATTAGGGAAACCTCGCTCCAGATGCTGAGAGCAACTCACTGGGCTAGATGCACACCGCGTTACGAGGTATTCTAAGGCTCGTAAATGAAGGCTGAAAGATGGCGACTTTTACGTCTAACGATCTGCCCGGGCAGATCCCCTGGTACCTCTGGTGTGCCGCCCTCGCCGTCACCTCCGTCGCCATCGGCGCTCACTGGGATGTCTCTTGGCACCGCTCGATCGGCCGCGATACCTTCTGGACCTCCGCGCATCTAGCTATCTATCTGTGCGGAATCCTCGCCGGCATCTCCAGCGGCTATCTGATCCTCACAACTACTTTCCTGCAGCCGCCGCAGCTTGTGGCCTCCTCAGTCCGCATCTTTGGCCTGCGCGGACCCTTCGGGGCCTTTCTCGCCGCCTGGGGAGGCGTCGCCATGCTCACATCGGCGCCCTTCGACAACTGGTGGCACAACGCCTACGGCCTCGACGTGAAGATCGTCTCGCCTCCGCACACCGTGCTCATGCTCGGCATCTGGGCCATCTGCCTCGGCGCTCTCTTCCTCATCGTCGCCGCCATGAACCGCGCCGAAGCGGCTACCGGTCCGGAAAGCGCGCCATTTCGCCATCTGCAATGGCTCATGCTCTATATCTCCGGACTGCTGCTTGTGCTCTCCATGTTCTTTCGCATGGAGTACACCTGGGACGTCTTTCTGCACAGCGCCAGCGCCTATATAGCCGTCACGCTGGGCACGCCGCTTTACTTCGCGGCGATTCATGTCGCCTCACGGAGTCGCTGGGCTGCGACGTGGATAAGCGTCATCTATACAGTCTTCGTCTGCGGGCTTATTCTCATCCTTCCGCTCTTCCCCGCTGAGCCCAAACTGGGGCCGGTCTTTCAGCATGTCACGCAGTTCATTCCGCCCAAGTTTCCCCTGTTGCTGATTGTTCCCGCGATCGCCATCGATCTGCTTCTTACATACGCGAAAGACTGGAAGCCGTGGCTCACCGCGCTCCTCGCCGGTCCTGTCTTTGTCCTGCCGCTAGTGGCCGTCCAATGGCCCTTCGCCAACTTTCTGATGAGTAAAGCCGCAGAGAACCGCTTCTTCGGCACTGCCTATCATGACTTCAACATGCCCTCAACGTCTGTGGATGTCCAGCGCCAGTTTCTTCATCCGGAACATGGCCTTATCCTCTGGCGAGGCCTCTTCATGGCCATGCTCTATGCCGCCATCATTACCTGGTTGGGCCTAGCGCTCGGCCGCTGGATGAAAAAAATCCAGCGATGATGTCTAGACCTCGTTTTTTCGTACTGGTGATTCTCGCAGCGATCGTACTGACGCTCGCCACGCTACCCGCGCGGGCCCACGTGGGTAGCCCCGATGTCTACGTCGACGGCAATGCCGGTCCCTATAAGCTGTCCCTTGTCGTGCGACCACCGCTCGTCATCCCCGGGGTAGCGGAGATCGAAGTCCGCTCGCAGACTCCCGGCATCGACCGCATCGACATCACGCCCATCCCGCTTACCGGAGAGGCCTCGAAGCATCCGCCTGTGCCAGACACCATGCAGAAATCTGCCGCCGATGCCCTTTACTTTACTGGCCATCTCTGGATCATGGCCACCGGCTCCTGGCAGATCCGCTTTATCGTTTCCGGCACTCAAGGGCACGGAGTTTTCTCCGTCCCTGTCCCCGCCACCGCCATAGGTACACGCAAAATGCAACCCGGCCTCGGCTTTACGCTGGCCTTCCTCGGCATTGTTCTTTTCGCAGGCTTGGTGGGCATCGTCGGAGCCGCCGCGCGCGAGGCGCAGCTCCCTCCCGGCGCGGAAGTGCCGCCCGCTCGCCGCCGTCGCGCCTATATCGCCATGGCGGTTACATTTGTTGTGTTGCTCGCCGCCATCATCCTCGGAAACAAATGGTGGGGCTCAAGCGCCGCAGACTACGCCGGTTACATTTATAAGCCGCTTGAAATGCAGGCGCGCCTGCAACCCGGCAACATCCTCGACCTCAGGCTCTCCGATCCTGGCTGGATCAAGCAGCGCAGGCTCGACGACTTCATTCCCGACCACAATCACCTCATGCATCTCTACATGCTGCGCTGGCCGGCCATGGATGTTGTCTTTCACCTGCACCCTGAGCCTGTCGGCACGGGCGACTTTCAGCTTGCTCTTCCGATCATGCCCGCGGGAGACTATCGTCTCTATGCCGACGTCGTCCATGCCATGGGATTCCCCGAAACCGTCATCTCCTCCATCAGGCTTCCCTTTATCTCTGGTCGCACCCTCGATGGCGACGACGCCGAAGGCACCTCCGTCGCTCTCAAGTACGGAGGCGATGCCGCGCAGAGTAGCCCAACCTACAAGCTTCCCGACGGCTACACCATGGTCTGGAAGCGCCCAGATACCCTGGTTGCAAAGACGCCGTACGATTTCACCTTCGAACTTCTTGATCCGGATGGCAATCCGGCGAGCGATATGGCGCTCTATATGGGCATGCCCGGCCATGCAGCCTTCGTCAAAACAGACGGAAGCGTCTTTGCTCATATCCATCCTTCCGGAACCGCTTCTATGGCTGCCCTGATGATCGCGCAGGCACAGAACGACCAGATGCAGGGAGCGCAGCCATCTTCACAGGCTGACATGAAAAGCATGCCTGGAATGGACATGAGCCAAGGCACTGCATCGAACAACGTCCGCTTCCCCTACGGATTACCTAACGCGGGAACCTATCGCATCTTCGTTCAGATGAAGCACGGCAACATGGTCGAGACAGGCGTCTTCGACGCTGACGTTGCGGAGGCGCGACCGGAAAAGAAACAATGACAGTTATGATTGTGCTCTATCCTCGCAATATGAGGGAATAAGATCTCACGACTACAAGGATGTTTAGTCACGAAACCATATCTAAAGATATAAAGGGTCAATTACTGTGACGAATTGCGCTTTTCCGGCCAGAGCAGACGCAGCCGCCTCTGCGCAACCGTAATGATCGCCCGCTCCAGACCAATGACTTCGCCATCCGCCTCGATTAACAAAGGAGTTTGATAATCGTAGTCCGGCAACGGCTTGCACACCACCATGCTCGCGTCGTCAAACTGAGCATAAGGAAGACTCGAATCCCCGTTGCTCTTGCGTGTCACCAGGGCGTGAAAGCTGGCATGCACCAATCCCGCGCGAGTCGTCTCGCGAACGCTTGCCACGCGTAGTTCCGGCTTCAGCAGATCGCCGCCAGCCTGCCACAGGTTAACCGCCGGCACCCTCAGGGCGATTGCTTCGTTGGCGCGAAAGCGGCGTACTTCGCCGCCGGTTGTGGTCACTTCGAAGTCGAAGGGCTCGATCGGATGTTGAATCAACAGACGTATGCCGCCGGCGTAATAGGCCAACGGACCGCCCACTCGCTTACCCGTTCCAGTCGGGGCCAGATTCATCAGCGCCGCGTGTACACCCATGCCCGCTGCGATCGTGAAGTACCAGTTTTTGTCTTTGGCATGGCCCGGAGTCTTGCAAACGATTTTGCCAAGCGGAATGGAAATCGCCGGGGCATGCATCTGCGCGCGCGCTGCGGCCATCGGATCGCGGGGCAGTCGCAGATTCTGCGCCAGTACGTTTCCCGTGCCAAACGGAATCACGCCGAGCGCGACCTCCGACCCGGCCATCCCCTGAATCACCTGGAAATTCGTTCCATCGCCACCGCAGACGAAGATGGTATCGAAGCCGCTCGACACCGCGTCCTGGGCTTGTTCGCCTGCTGAGTGGGCTGAGAGGCTGTCCTGCATCTCGACCTCACATCCCGAACTTCGCAGCAGCTCGGCCACGCGATCAACCGTTGCCCGTCGGTCGTGGCGTTCCATAAGGATCGGATTGAGAAAGAGAAGAACGCGGCGCATGCCCAAAAGAAGAGTAAGGGCCGGAATCGTCAGCACTTCATTAATAAAGATGAGAACCTTGTCGGGAGAATCCCCGAAGTGAACACGAGACCCCTAGTCCGAGGTAAGGGTAGGTGCTCAAGTCGCACCTGCCCCTCCAGGTTTAGAGCTTTGCCGGTTGACCCCACTCCGTGAAGACAATCTCGTTCAAGGGCTTCCGTTGCCGTGAAGATACTTCCTGTTCGCGAAGCCCTTCGGGCAGCGCATCCACGTCTCCGAGGTGGCCGAGCGCTGTGACCGCGCCAACGTGGTATTCGTTAGGAATGCCAAAGGCCGCGCGCGCCTTGTCGTGATCGAAACCTGCCATGGAATGTGCATGCAGCCCGAGTGCGGTCGCCTGTAGCACCAGGTATGCGGTCGCCGCACCCGTGTCGTGTATCGCGTATTGATTCGGCGCCTTATTATGCGCGAAGTGTTTACTGGCTGCCGACAGGATCAGCACGGGAGCGCTCTTCGCCCATCCCTGGTTGAACTCCACTAAGCTGTCGAAAATCTTCTTGTAGCTTTCGTCGCCCCGATGGCCCACCAGAAAGCGCCACGGCTGCTCGTTGTAGGAAGATGCAGCCCAGCGTGCGGCCTCGAAAATCTTCTTGAGATCCTCTCCAGCCACGGCCCTGTGGGAAAAAGCCCGCGGGCTCCAGCGCTCCAGAATCTCTTCAATCACGCCCGGCACGGCAGGCGCATGTTTCAACCGCTCAACTTCTTCTGCTGTATGAGACAAGAGATCACCCCTGGGGAAGGTATTCCCCGACTGCGAGTTAGATTCTGGAGTCTGCCGGAAGACGCAGCAATTCACACGGTTAGCCCGCCGCGCAAACTCCCCCGAGATTTCGTCGCTTTATCTTCGCTTCGTCTCTCCTTCCGGAAGGAAGGCTTGTCCGACACGACGGGTAAAATATGTATCAGTAAAAGTTACGCATTGACGTCAGCTGGATAAGGCCTGGGGGACTTCCACGCCGCAGGCGCGCAAAGGATGACAGGAGCCTCACGGAAATCGATATTCTGAAGCTCGACATCGAGGAAGCCGAATACGAAGTTTTTTCAAGGAACTACGAATCCTGGATCCACAGGGTGAAGGTCCTCATCGTGGAGTGTGCAGACAAGGGATCGCCCCGGAACGACCCAAGCGATGTTTCGCGCAGTTTCCGGCCTGGACTTCAACACCTATGTCTCCGGCGAAAACATCGAATTGATCCGGCGGGATGTTCCCTGGTAACTTAAGACCAGCGCATACTTGGACTGAATCTTCCGGAGCAAGGGTTGTGATCAGGCCCGGCCACCATGGCGAATGGCCGATTCTCCACATCTCCCACACCCCTCCACAGCTTTGCACCGTTTCTGCGCCTTGTACGTACTCTTCCGGACGCGTAGCCTGCGAAAAGTGCCAGTGGTTTCGCCGAGTTCTCCTGGTCCGGTCTATGGTTGGCGGAAATGACATCTCCCGAAACCCTCCCACCCGCAGCTAGCGCGGTCGCTAGAGATTCTCCACAGGCAATGTCCCAAAATTGAAGCACTAGGTTACCAATTTGAATCTAAAATACAAGATGTTGTGGTTATGGCTTGACACCCACTATTAACAGCGGTAATTTCCCACTTGCGGCCTTAAAATTTACCGCAGGTTCACGGGACAAACGCACGATTTCCAGCCCTCAGCCCGCAAGTCCCACGTTGACTGGAAGATAACTCCCGCGGCCTCTGTTTTTTGAGGATTTATGGCGGCAAAGGCCCGATTTTTTCGCCGCTCAGGCCGAGACACAACCCGCTACGCGCGGGCATCCCAATTCGTAGTACCCCCCGAGAAGGAGCACCATGGCCGAGGCCACCAAGAAATCCGTTACCACCGCCTCCCCGATCGCTGTAAGAACCTCTACCCAGGCAGCTCTGCGTTTCGAGCGCTTTTTCTCGAAACCCACTGTTTCGCCTTATGACGAGGTTCAGTGGGAGCGACGCACCGCGCTCATCACCGACGCCACCGGCAAGGCCATCTTCGAGCAGAAGGACGTCGAGGTCCCCATCGACTGGTCCATGACCGCGACCAACATCGTGGCCAGCAAGTACCTGCACGGTCAGCTCGATACGCCGCAGCGGGAGACCGGTGTTCGCCAGCTCATCGCCCGCGTCTCCGAGACCGTCCGTGACTGGGGGCTGGCCGGAGGATACTTCGCCACCCCGGAAGATGCAGCCATTTTTCACGACGAGCTCGTTCACCTGCTGGTCACGCAGAAGGTCGCCTTCAACTCGCCTGTATGGTTCAACGTGGGTTGCGACCGCCTCGATCCTGAGTCCGACGCCCAGAACTGGCACTGGAACGCGCATACCTGCGCTGTTGAGTTTTCCGTCACCGGCTACCGCACGCCGCAGTGCTCTGCCTGCTTCATCAACGCCGTCGACGACTCACTCGACTCCATCCTAACGCTGGCCAAGACCGAGGGCATGCTCTTCAAGTGGGGATCGGGTACGGGCACCAACCTGTCTACACTCCGCGGGTCTATGGAGCAGCTTTCCGGAGGCGGCACTGCTTCCGGTCCGCTCAGCTTCATGCGCGGATTCGACGCCTTCGCCGGAGTCATCAAATCCGGCGGCAAGACCCGCCGCGCCGCCAAGATGGTCATTCTCAACGTCGACCATCCCGACATTCTCGACTTTGTCGAGTGCAAAATGAAGGAGGAGGCCAAGGCCTGGGCGTTGATGCGCGAGGGCTACGATGGAGCCTCGGGCCCCGACAGCGAGGCCTACAGTTCGATCTTTTTCCAGAACGCCAACAACTCCGTCCGCGTCACCGACGAGTTTATGCGTTCCGTTGAGCGTGACGGCGACTTCACCACCTACACGGTCAAAGATCACAAACCCGTCGAGACGCACAAGGCGCGCGAGATCATGCACAAGATTGCCGAAGCCACGTGGCAGTGCGGCGATCCGGGCATGCAGTACGACACGACGATCAACAAGTGGCACACGTCGAAGAACACCGCGCGTATCAATGCGTCGAATCCTTGCTCCGAGTACATGTTCCTCGACAACTCGGCCTGCAACCTGGCCAGCTTCAACCTGCTCAAATTCGTAACACCAGCAGGCACATTTGATATCGAGGCCTATCGCAACGCCATCGATATCATGATCACAGCCATGGATATCCTGGTCGATAACTCCGGATACCCCACTGAATCGATCGCCAAAAATTCGCACGACTACCGCCCGCTCGGCCTGGGATACGCCAACCTTGGCGCGCTGCTCATGTCTTTTGGGCTACCGTATGACAGCGACGCCGGACGCGACTTCGCCGCCACCCTCACCGCCATCATGTGTGGCGAAGCGTACCTGCAGTCCTCGCGTATTGCCGAAAAGTGCCCGCCGCTGGCCTCTGCCACCTCGCTCACCGCGTCAGCCGAACATGAAGGCGGAGCCTGCCCCGGCTTCTACGTCAACCGCGAGCCCTTCCTCGACGTCATCCGCATGCACCGCGCCGAGGTCAACAACATCGGCAAGTCGAAAAATAGCGCCGAGCCATTCATTGCTCCGCAGCTCGATGCTCTAATCGATGCCAGCCGCGACTGCTGGGACAAAGCGCTCGCTCACGGCGAGAAGTATGGCTATCGCAACTCGCAGGTTACCGTGCTCGCGCCAACGG
This sequence comes from Silvibacterium sp., assembly GCA_049588475.1. Taxonomy (GTDB): domain Bacteria; phylum Acidobacteriota; class Terriglobia; order Terriglobales; family Acidobacteriaceae; genus Silvibacterium. The sequence goes on from JBAVYX010000275.1 coordinate 19,419, forward strand.
GCACCATCGGCTTCATGATGGATTGCGACACCACCGGCATCGAGCCTGATCTGGCGCTTGTCAAGTACAAGAAGCTGGTCGGCGGCGGCATGATCAAGATCGTTAACAATACCGTGCCTGCCGCGCTATTCAAACTCGGTTACAACAATGACGAGGTTGACGCTATCGTTAGCTATATCGATGCCACAGGAACCATCGAGGGCGCGCCCGGCATCAAGTCCGAGCACCTGGCCTGCTTCGACTGCTCCTTCAAGCCATCCAAGGGCACGCGCTCCATTCACTACATGGGCCACATCAAGATGATGGCCGCCGCGCAGCCCTTCCTGTCCGGAGCCATCTCGAAGACCGTTAACCTGCCCCACGACTGCACCATCGACGATATCGCCGAGGCCTACCTCGAGTCATGGCGTCAAGGCCTCAAGGCCGTCGCGATCTATCGCGACGGGTCGAAGGGCGCGCAGCCGCTTAATGTCTCCGACGGCAACAAGGCCAAGGCCATCAAGAGCGCGAAGGAGAACGCTGACGACGTCGTCTCCGCCGCAGCTGATCGCGTCCTCGCCGCATTGTCGTCCGGACAGACAGCAGCCGAAGCCGACCTCCAGACCCTCGAAGCCAAAGTCTCCGAGAAGATTGAAGTCACGGCCCGCTCCGTGACTGCGGCGGCCAACGCCTTCAGCGCCGCACTCGCAACACTCACTCCCACTGCCGGGAACGGCACGCGAAGCGATTTGCTGTCCGCGCAGGACCAAGATCACAACGCGCCGCCGCGCGCGATTCGCCACCGTCTGCCGGAGGAGCGCGCCTCGCTTACCCACAAATTCGGCATCGCCGGACACGAGGGCTATATCACCGTCGGCCTCTACCCCAATGGACAGCCCGGCGAAATCTTCATCAAGATGGCCAAGGAGGGTTCGACGGTCTCCGGCCTCATGGACAGCTTCGCGACCGCCGTCTCGCTCGCTCTCCAGCATGGAGTTCCGCTGAAAGTCCTGTGCGAGAAGTTTGCGCACTCCCGCTTTGAGCCCTCAGGCTGGACCGGCAACGAGCAGATCGGCTATGCCAAGTCCATCATGGATTACATCTTCCGCTGGGTCCAGCTGCGCTTCCTCTCCGGCCAGCAGCTCCCGCTTTTCGCAGGATTGGCAGCCCCGGCCTCTGCCCAGGGCGCTGTTCCGAACGAATCAGAAACCCAGGCTCAGGAGCAGCATTTCTCCGCCGACCAGCACGAATCCTCTCGCGGCATGGGCGCAACCTCTTCCCCTCAGGGAGGAATCCTCCCTGAACTCGGGGCCGTCGGCCAATCACGCGGCGAACTCCACATCGAAGACCGCGGCGTTTACCATGCCGCCGATGCGATGAAGGGTCTCTACGACATGGGCGATGCTCCCAGCTGTCATACCTGCGGAGCCATTATGGTCCGCAACGGAAGCTGCTATAGATGCATGTCCTGCGGGAGTACGAGCGGCTGCAGCTAGAGACAACATCTGCCTGCGGCGGTGGACTTGTCGTCCGCGGCCATCCGGCAAGAGAATGGAGTCTAATTCCCATTCTCTTGCCGCACACACCACACCAGCCGATGACAGCAATCTCGCTCAGTAGAACACGGCGTTTCCGCCGTGCCATGATGGAAAGAGATCGTTGGTCATTTCGACATAGATCGTGCGTGTGCGGCTGGCGACGATGTAGGTCGGGTAGAAATGCTCGCGCATGGGTGCAGGATGATTTACTTCTGCGCAAAAAACGAGCATCCGCCCGATCGAACCACACTCGGGCGGACATTGTTTACGGGTTCAATAGGAATCAACGTCCAACTAATTCATCGCGACCAAAACCTGCTGTGGACCCAACCAGGCCTGCTGCGTGCGAACTTGTTTCTCCAGCTTCGACGGAACAATATCTACATCCAATCCGATGGACGTGCAGTCAATTTCCTTCAGGAAATAGCGGTCGCCATACTTGTTGAAAACCAATTCGCTAACGTATTTCGACGAGATGTAAGCATCCTCAGTCCTGCTCAGCACCGCGATTTGCTGATCGCCGTTCTGTATCCAGATCATATCGTTGGGTCCGGAGAAGAACTTATAACTTCCGGCAGGAAGCTGTTTGTTGCCTACAGTAAAGTCGAACGGTACGTTGGCGCGAACTTCATGGCTTTGCGCCTGCAGACTGCCAGCCGTGCAGAAGCCTGCAAGAACGATGAGGGCGATGACGGCAATTCGTTTCATGGGGAGTCTCCTTCAAGAAGAGACTAGTCATCCATGCGAGAGCCTGTCGTTAAACTCGTGTCCAATAATCGCCCAATTTGTAGTGGCGTTTTTGACGCTTTCTGTTGGTGGGTCCGCAGGTTGCGTAAGCAGCGATCGATGTCTATCGCGCAAGTGCCGATAAATGCGATAGATGTGAATCATCATAATTGGTCGACATCCGACCAGAACTAGCCTGAAAGGCGGGCCGCATGGGCGGCCCACGCCTCCCATCCGGACTTAGTGAGCTACAACATGGCTCGACTCCTCGTGAGCCGCCCGCGAATGCTCATGAGCCTTCGCCGAGTGCTCATGGGCGGTATGCGAATGCTTCTGGGCTTCCCCGTGGTTGCCCTTTTCGTGGTGTTCGGCCGCGGCGTGATGGGCCTTGGCGGCGTGTTCATGATGCTCAGCTGCTTTGCGATGTGCTTCGTGTGCCATAAAGTTCCTCTATTCTCGGGATAAATTCCCGTGATCAGATTCTTATGGCCACAGAAGACCTTGCCGCACAGTCCGATGAATTTATCGTGGATTTTTAGCGAACGAAGCACTGAACACCCTGTGAATTGAATAAGGAGTATCTGTGACTATGACAGTAGCACCTCAAATGGTCGCATCATCTCGTTGTCTTCGTGTTCGAGGATGTGGCAATGCCAGACGTATCGTCCGGGATAGCCGTCGAAAGGGATGATGATGCGCGTCACCATGCCAGGGTCGGTGCGGACGGTGTCCTTCCAGCCTATTTCATTCGGCTCGGGCGGCTGGGCGGTGCCGGTGTAACGGAGGGTGCCTTTCGACTGAAATTCGAAGGTATCAAAGCGGCGGCGGTCGAGGATCTGGAAGCGGACCAAATGCAGGTGAATGGGGTGCGAGTCGTCGGTGAGGTTGAGGAGTTCCCATATCTCCGTAGTGTGGAGGACGGGCTTTTCGGTGATGGGCGCGTGCCACGGGGTGTTGTTGAGCAGCATGCCCATCGAGCGCTGCACGTCGTCCATGCGCTCGTCGAGGGTAAGGCGACGTGTTTTGACGGCACTCGATTCGGCGAGACGCTCGATGGGATGCAGCGTGGCAGGGATGGTAGCGGGCGAGGACTTTGAGCTAGACGGCGCGACACGGAACTGCAGAATGGAGAAGCTGTCGCTGACGAGTTCGACGCGCTGTCCAGCCATGGAGCTGAAGTCGATGAGGATGTCGGCGCGTTCGGCGGGAGCCATGGTGATGCGCTTAACGACGACGGGCACGGCTAGTAGTCCCTGATCCGATCCGATCTGATGGAATTCGTTTTTGTTGGCGAGGGAGAAGCGGAAGAAGCGTCCGTTGGCTCCGTTCATGATACGGAAGCGGTAGAGGGTAGGCTCGACGTCGAAGTAAGGCAGGAGCTTGCCGTTGACCAGGACGGCATCTCCGAAGACCTCGGGCACCCAGACCTCGCCGGGCTTTTCGGAGACGGGGTAGTCGAGCTGGCCGTCGTTGCGGAGGATCCGATCACAGATAAGCAGAGGGATGTCGTGGCGGTCCTCGGGCAGGGCGAGGTGGTCCTCGCGCGCGTCGCGCAGGATGCAGAAGCCCATCATCCCAGCGTAGGTGTTGAGGCGGTTAATGCCCATGGTGTGGTCGTGGTAGAAGAGCGTGGCGGCGTGCTGGAGCGAGGGGTAGAAGCAGGTCTGGGAATGGCCGGGGAGGACCCATTCCTCGGGGTATCCGTCACTCGAGGGCGGGGTGCGGCCGCCGTGGAGGTGGACGACAGCGCGGACGTCGGCGATGTCGCGGCCTGCTCCGTGGAGGGAGTGGTCGATGGGGAAGATGTGGCGTGCGGGAAGGCGGTTCTGCCATTCGACGATCATGCCGACGGCGATGGCTGCCTTAAGAGTGGGTCCGGGGAAGCTGCCTCCGATGGTCCACATGCGGGTGGGGGGCAGGTCGCGGTGGACTTTGACGGTCGTTTCGGCAATGGGGAGGCGGTAGAAGGGGATCTGCTGTTTGGGATCGCTGCCTGGAATGTCAGTGGGTGCAGGACGGGTTCCGTCGGGTCTGGCGACAGCAGGGATGGGCAGCGGATCGACGAAGGGTTGGAGCGTGGAGGGGTCGAGAATGGGCGCTTTGGATTCGGCGGCGAGAGCCAGACAGAGGTCGGGGCGGAGGTCGGAGCGGAGAGCAAGGCTCGCGATAGCCAGGCCGCTTGAAGTGACGAAGCTCCGGCGGGTAATCAGGGAAAGATTCTCCTAAATGAAAAAGGGTAGCAGCGCGTGGCCGCTACCCCAAGTGGATGAACAGAGTTTACCAGCCGCCGCCGTGGCCGCCGTCGCTATCGGTGGTGACCAGACCAGTGCTGGGATCAAGCAAGTACAGTCCCTTGTTTGGCTCGTTCTTGAAATCGAACATGCCGTTCAGCGTGCCGGCCAGAGCATCGAAGGAGCCGGTGATCCGCTGTCCGCCGAGCCAGTTGTCCTCGATGAAGCGTGTGATCGAAGACTGGTCGGTGATCGTGTGATCGACGTAATTACTCTTGGCAAAGGGAGAGATCACGAGCAGGGGAAGCCGTGGACCGTAGCCGCAGCGTCCCTGGGCATGCTCGGTAGAGGTGCCGGGAAGAGCGGTGTTGGCGCTGCTGCCGCACTGGCCGGGGGCGGTCAGCGCGTCCATCGCGGTCTGCGACTGGTTGACGATGGGGCTCATCTGGTGGTCATACCATCCATCGGAATCGTCGTAGGCGATGATGACGGCTGTATTCTTCCACTCCTTTGTCTGCTGCAGGAAATTGATGACCTGCACGACGAAGGTCTGCTCGTCGAGCGGGTCGGAGTAGCCGGCGTGGGCGTCCTGATAGCCGGGGGCCTTCAGGAAGCTGACGGCGGGCATGTTGCCGGCCTTCACAGCAGTGAAGAAGTCGTCGGTGTCGTACTGGTGGTTGGCCTGGTCGCCATCAACGCCGATCATGCTGGTCGAGCTCGGGCGCAGGTGCTTGGGGTTGGCGGTCGAGACATAGTACTGGAATGGCTGGTGGTGTGGGATGTAGTCGGCCTTGGGACTTTTGGTGATGGTTGAGGTGTGCGAGCGCGCGCAACCGGTGGTGCCGTTGGGATTTTTCGTCTGCAGATTGAAACCGCCTTCGAAGAAGCCCCAGGTGATGCCCCTGGCGTTGAGGAGGTCGCCGATGTTCTGACCAGTGAACTGCACCAGCGCGCCGGTTGTCGTCGAGCACATATCGCCCACTGGATCGGCATCGCTGACCAGGGTGAATCCACCCGAACCGTCATCGACTACATCGCCGCCGGCGTTACTCTGGTCGCCAATGCCGTTGGTCTGGCCGGAGATCAGGTTGATGGCGCCGGGGGTCGAGGGGCCGAAGTTGGTGTCGTAAGAGTTGTCATTCAGGGCGTAGCGCTGTGCGTAGTTCCAGAGTGCCGTCACGGTGTTGCCGTCGTAGTAGCCCATAACCAGGCCGGTCGTCTCCTGTTTCGAGCCGCTTGGCGGAGGTCCGGCGGTGCCAGTGAATTCCGGGAAGGAATCCATCAGGCCGCCGTGGAAGGCCTGCTGCTCGGGCGTGTAGTCATGGTCCTGATCGGCGGTCGCGGCCTCGGAGCGGTCGAGGCGGAAGGGATTCGATGCACCGCCGGCATTTCCGGTTTTGTTCAGGAAATTGGGATTGTTGAAGAGCAGGCCGTCGGTATACCCGTTTACGCTCGGCGTGTCGGGCTTGGCCTTGAATTTGGGTTCGCGAGGCGGATTGGTCGCGTTGGGATACGTGCCGAAGTAGTGGTCGAAAGAGATGTTTTCCCCAAAGATGACAACAACATGCTTAACGGGGGTTGAAGTCGAACCAAAGGACTGCGCTTGAAGAGCAGCGGGTCCTGCCATCTGGCCGGCAATCATGAGTGTCGCCAGAGATGTTGCCATTAATTTTTGCATCACGGTTCCTCGTCGAGCGGCGACTCGCGCCGATCAGTCCAAGGAATAAATGTCGGATGCAATCAATACTTTACGGGCTTGTTACAGAATGAAGAAAAGATTGTTAGCTGAAGGAAGATTGACCAAAAAATCGAGCCACATCAAAAAACCAAGTGTTACGACTGAGGTCATGTCCTACACGGCGCAAAGTGCTATCGCCTGGCGCAGGGCGGTGACCGGGTCGATGGTGGCCAGAAACTCGTGGGCCACGTAACCCTGGTAGCCGGTGTCGGCGATAGCTCGCATCACAGCGTCGTACTGGATCTCCTGATTGTGATCGAGCTGATGGCGGCCGGGAACCCCGCCCGTATGAAAGTGCCCGATGACTCCGATATTACCGCGGATCGTCGTGATCAGATCGCCCTCCATGATTTGCATATGGTAGATGTCGTAGAGCAGCTTTACGTGGGGCGAGTTCACCTCCCGCATCACCGCCGCCCCCCAGGCGGTGTGGTCGGCCATGTAATCGGGGTGATTCAGCTTGCTGTTGAGCAGCTCCAGGCAAATGGTGACGCCGTTGTCCTCGGCAATCTTCTTTACGCGATTCAGCCCGGCTACAGTGTTGCGGGCACCCTCCTCGTCCGACATGCCCCGGCGATTTCCTGAAAATGTAATGACGTTGGGGACGCCGGCCTTCGCGGCCAGCGGGATGTTCTTCCGGAAGGCCGCCTCGATCGCAGCATGATTCTCCACACGATTCATCGAGTCGGAGATCGTTCCGCCACCGGCATAGCCCATGGTGCAGATCAGGCCATGCCGGCCGGGAATCTCATACTCGTTCACTTCGAGGAGATCGACGCCTTTCAGACCAAGGTCTGCCGCCATGGCACATATCTGCTCGACCGACATGTCCTTGTAGCACCAGCGGCAGACTGATTGGCGAATACGTCCGCCAGGGACGGGCGATGCGATTTGCGTGAGCGACGATTCTGCCATAGCGGGAGAAACTCCAAGGGCAAACGAAACTCCCAGGCCGGATTTGAGCCCTGTCTCGAAGAAGCTTCGCCGGGAAAGAGTGTGCATCGCTAAAGCCTACTCCGACGGAGCCGGGTTCTCTGCAGTGAAGGGCGAGCAGCAAGGTTTCTCAACCGGCGCGAACTCCATCAACTCCAGACGTGTTTCGTCGGGATCGAAGAGATTGTACTGCCACTTGCCATCTTTCCCGAGCTGCGGGCCGGTATGCTCATTGCTTAAACGGCCTTCGGAGTCGAGCGTGGTCACCGCGTTCTCCATGTTCACTACACCGATCGAGAGGTGATTGAGGACGCCGAGCTGCTTTTGCGTGGCCGCCACGGAAACGCCATTTCCGGAAGGCACAGGGGTGAGCATGTACTCCAGCCAGTCGTGGCCATCGGGGACCTGCTGCGAAACCCAATCCGTCGTGCCTGGCTTCATGCCACCAAACCAGTAGGGCCGAAAGCCAAGGATATCGCGGTAGAACGCATTCGCGGCGTCGCGGCTGTGGATGCTCATGCCGACGTGGATGACGCGATGGCCAATCGGATGCGCTCCAGTGAGGGAAATCGGATGCGCGGGCGGCTGGACAAATCCCACGACATTCCCCTCGGGATCCTTCACATGAAACCAGAGGCTGCCATCGGAGCCGTGTTCGACGCTTGCCGGTACATCGACTTTGTGCGCGGCAAGGTAGAGGCGAAGCGCCTCGGCGTCGGTAGTGATGTAAGCCAGGTGGTCGAGACGGGTGGGCACGTCTCCGGGAGGCAGCGGTAGGACTTCGACAAACTGGGTCGGATTCACATAATAGCGGACGCCGCTGGGATTCTCGGGGTCCGTGGCCTTGAGAAGACCGATGTCGTGCATGTAATAGCGTTCGGCTGCCTCGGGATGACTAGTGTAAACGGCAATGTGCGAGATGCCGATGATCGGCGGCCGCGCCTGAGCAGCGGCAACGAGAGGAAGCGAGAGCGAAAACATCATACCGAGAAGACGGTTCATTCAAAAGACCTCGGGCAGAAGACCGCGGGTGAGCCATACCAAGATAACCGATCGAGCGCCATAGAAATAGTGTGCCGTGGAGAGGTAGGCGAACCGGTGCAGGAATGACTGCGTAGAAGTCTGGCAGCCAAGGTACTATGGTGGCCAGACCAATGAAGAAGAAGCGAAGGCCGTCCAGGAAAAAGCTGTCCCCGAATCCGCTGCGAGCGTTGCTGGTGCTGTACGCGATTGCCAGTCTGGGATATTGCCTTGCGGCCGCCCTGGACATGTGGCAGATTCGGGTGCACTGGGACCAGCGGGTCGAGGCGCCATTCCGCTTCGACCCCGACACCCGCATCGTGGAGAGCGTGCAGCCGGAAGCCAAGGCTGCTGGATTGAACAAGGGCGACAGAATCGTCGGCCTGAACGGCGGCGGATATACAGGGCTGGCGCAGTGGAGCGAGATTCTGTCCGACGGCCATCCCGGCGACACGCTCGATGTGGAATTTGCTCAACCCGACGGCTCGCAAAAAACCGGAACGATCACCATGGACCATGCGCCCTATGCCTACGGCAGCACATCAGCAGTATTGGTGTACTGGGAGGAGCTTTTGGTTGCGGGTCTGCTGCCGCTGCTCTGCCTGGGTATGGGCTACTGGGTGGTTCTGGCGCGGCCACTGGATCGCAATGCCTGGCTGCTGCTCGTCCTGCTGACATTTCCCAGCACCCTGTCTGTTAACAGCGGACTGGCGACGGGCGTTTCTCTTTTCCTGCGCGGTTTCTGGTACCAGGTGATTCAGCTCGCCGCCTCGCCAGCCCTGCTGCTCTTCGGCGTTTACTTTCCTGAACGCTCCCGCATCGACGCGCGCGCGCCGTGGCTGAAGTGGATCATCCTGGGTCCTCTCGCCGCATGCATCGTCATCCTTCTTGTCGCAGCCTTTGCGGACTATTACTCGGGCGGTGACGGTTCACTGCTTACCGTAGTCGGCAACAACGCGGCCAGGGTCCTTAATTTTCTGAACCTGCTCTGCGTCACCTTCTACCTGGTTCTTACGGTGGACAAGCTGCGCTCCGCCTCCACCGAAGACGCCCGCCGGCGTCTGCGCGTGCTGACCGCCGGAACCGGCGTGGGTGTGGGCGCGTTGCTGATCGTCTTCATCCTCTTGCCGCACTTCGGCATTAATGAGCAGGACCGTCAGCACTATTGGGTTCGCTATCTCGGGGCTGTGCTCTTTATGATCGCGCCGCTCACGCTTGCGTACGTGGTGCTGGTGCAGCGCGCGATGGACATACGCGTCATCCTGCGCATGGGAACGCGCTACCTGATGGCCAAGGCCTTCATTGTGGTACTGCAGTTCGTGCTGATAACGATCGGGATATGGCGGTTGCTGTTGCCAGTGCTTCACAAGAAGGAGCCGGGAGCATCCGATTTTGCAGGTGTTCTGATCTTCTTTGGCCTGGTGTTGGCCCTGCGGCTGGGCGTTCAGAAGCGCGTGCAGGCATGGCTGGACCGCAAATTCTTCCGTGAGGCCTACGATGCGGAAGTGGTGCTCAATGAACTTTCCGACGAGGTTCGCCGCTTTACCGAGACCGCTCCGCTGCTCGAAACAGTGGCCCGACGCGTGGCCGAAACCCTGCACATCAACCAGGTGGCGATGCTGTTACGACGCGGCGAGATTTTCCAGTTGCAGCAGTCGATTGGAGTGACTGTCGACGGCACGCTTACGCTGCCGGCGCAGGCCTCTGCGGTGCGTTATCTGACCTCCACGAACGAGCCGGCACGTCTCTATCGGGACGATCCCGACGCCTGGTATCTGATGGCGGGAACCGGCGAGCGTCACGTGCTCGACATGGTGAATGCGGAATTGTTACTGCCCCTGCCGGGACGGAATCGCCTCATGGGCATGATGGCGCTCGGCCCCAAACGCTCCGAGGCCGCCTACACGCCCGCCGATCTGCACCTGCTGCACACGGTTGCGACGCAGACAGGTTTGGCGATTGAAGTCGCCGAGCTGGCGCACTCGCTGGCCACCGAAGCGGCACAGCGCGAGCGCGTGAATCGGGAGATTGAGATCGCCCGCGAGGTACAGGAACGGCTATTTCCGCAGCAGATGCCAATCCTCCCCGGAGCCACCCTCGCCGGCGCGTGCCGGCCTGCGCTGGGAGTGGGCGGCGATTACTACGATGTCTTCGATCTGGGCGAGGGGCGCACTGGACTGGCGATTGGCGACGTAAGCGGCAAGGGAATTTCCGCGGCACTGCTCATGGCCAGCCTGCGAGCTTCTCTGCGTGGCGTGACGCTCGACAATCCACGGGACTTTGCCAATCTCATGGACAAGGTCAACCGCCTGGTCTTTGAGGCCTCGGCATCGAACCGTTACGCCACTTTTTTCTTCGCGGCTTTCGACCCCTTAACGCGCCATCTGGAGTGCGTGAACGCAGGGCACAATCCGCCGATATTGCTGCGGACGGGGCTGGACAGCAAAACGGAAACACTGCGTTTGGAAGCTGATGGACCGGTGGTGGGCCTGTTGCCGGCCGCTCCCTATACGGAGCAGGCGATGACGTTAATGCCCGGCGATCTGCTGCTGCTTTACACCGACGGCATCAGTGAGGCGATGACCCACGACGATGAGGAATGGGGCGAAGAGAGGCTGATCAAGGCCGCGGAACGGGTGAAAGACAAACCAGCCTGCGAAATTCTGCGCACCCTTTTTGACGCAGCGGACGCATTTACGGCGGGCGCTCCCCAGCACGACGATATGACCCTGCTGGTGTTAAAACTGGAGGGATGATGATTCAGGTAAGCCGCAAAACGCTGGCATGGATGCTGAGCATGACGCTCGCCGTGCCGGGATTTTTCGCACCGGGATTTTCCGCCCACGCGCTGGATCAGCACATCACGAAGGTCGCGCCGCGAGCTGCGGACACGCTGGTTATGCTGCCCGATGGATCGACCGTCCACGTGGAACTGGCGCGGACTGAAGCTGAGCGCCAGTTCGGCCTTATGGAGCGCACCTCACTGCCGCAGGGGCGCGGCATGCTCTTCATTCACGATGAGCCCGGGCGATACCCTTACTGGATGTACGACTGCAAGATCGGTCTGGACATTATCTGGATGGACCAGAGTCACCGTATCGTCGAGATGTCTCCCAACACGCCGCCATGCAAGGGAGCGTCTGATACGTGCCCGAACTACGGCGGCCGCCAGACCTCAGTTTATGTACTCGAGCTGCCGGTGGGCTCGATCAAGGCGCATCAACTGGCGGTTGGCCAGGTGGTGAACTTCAGCGTGTAGGACTGAGAGCGATCGCGAGACCTATTCCGCTCAGGGCTTTGTGAACATCGGTCGTTCGCTCTTCGTTAATTCGGCGGGCACTTCTTCCTGCAGAACGTCCCAATGCTCGGCAACTTTACCCTCGGACCCTCGAAAAATATCCACTCCTACCACTGGTTTTGGAGCCCAGCCCACATAACGGCCCTTAACCATGACGATGTCGCCGTCGGCCGCAACCATGCCCGGTTCGTAATTGAAGTCCGGGCTGAGCGCGGCAAGGACGCCGAGAATCGCGTCGGGCCCGTTAGGAATTGTGGGGTTGTACTGCGCATAGTCGTCATCAACCGGCTGACCACCGTCGGGTCGCGACGGATAAGAACTCCGGTCAATACTTCCATCACGATCTTTGTTGCTGACCACGGCCATGCTGTCACCATTCTCGCCCTAGTTCCCTGCGGCAACTGCAATTGTCTGCGAGAGTAAGTTCCATCCGCGCAAAGTCAGTTCCGGTTTTGTGCTCCCGGCTGCTGTCTCAGGATACGTGACGTTAATCTCGCGTGTTTCGCCCGGTAGCAGTGAGACGTAGTTATCACTATAGTAAGCGGGCAAAATGCGCGAGCCGTCTTTGTTGTTGATCAACGTCAGCTTGTTTTCGAGAGCCGCTGTGGCACCGTTATTCTTCAGTTGTACGGTGATGCGGCCTTCTCCGTTTATTTTTCTAGAAAATGTAGCAGTTGCTGTTACGTTTTCTGGAGGCAGGTTGTTGAGGGCGCGATAATCTTCGCTCTTATCCGCAAGCCAGTAGAAATTCCGCGACAGCGTTTCGCCGGCAGCAGACTTCAGTTCCAGCTTCACCAGTACCACTCCATTTGCCAGCAGCGGGGCGAGGTCCAGATGGAAGGTATTCGTTGACGAGTCGGCAGCCGAGCTCTGCGGCGCTTCGTGGTGCAGCAGCGATTTATTGTCGAGCGAGAAGACATCCGCCGTGATGGTCGCGTTCGCGAGCGGCGTGTTCGTGGTATTGATCAGCTCCACGTCGTGGGTTGCGAGATCGAGCTGGATGTGCACCGGCTCGCAGGCTTTCATCGTGCCGAAGAAGGAGGCCTGCGTATCGTAGTCCGAGCTCAGGATCTGCCACATGGTGCTGGGCCATGCCGGCTGCGTCATCCACAACATGCGGCCGCTGTTCGGCGCCCACAGGTGCGCGTTCATGCCTTCGAAGATGGCACGATGATTCACGTAATTCAACATCTGCGCTTTGCGCTCGAAGTCCTCGAGACTGGTGGGCGCGCCGAACTCGGTCTGTATTTCATCCATGAAGGGCTTTGTCTTGCCGTTTCCGCTGGCATGCCAGTCGTGATAGGCCCACACATCGTCGATGGGCCACTGGTCGGCCTTGGGAACCCATGCCTGAAACGATTCCAGGGTGGACATCGAGGGCGTGCCCGTCTCGACCGAGAAGCCGTGATTCAGCATTGTGTAGTAGAGCTTCGGGTCCTGATAGCTGTAGGGCCCGCTGCCCTGCAGATTGACCTGGTTCGAGCTGGGGAAATAGTAGCGCGTGCCATCGAGCGTGGCGATCAGATGGATGAGGCCTTCGTTGAGGATGGGCTGCGGTACGCCTTCGTTGCGTCCGCACCACACCAGGATGGAGGGGTGGTTGCGATAACGTGAGATCACGTCGGCTGCGTTCTTGAGAAGAAGGTCGGGGTCCTGTGCTTCAAGGTTGTAGTTTTGTGTCGACTCCCAGAAGTCGTTCCACACCAGCATGCCGTATTCGTCGGCGAGGTCGTAGAAGGCGTCCTCGGTGCTCTGGCCGACCCAGTTGCGGATGATATCCAGATGGGCGTCGCGGTTGAGACGGAAGTAGGGTTCGAGGCGCTCGCGTGAGACGCGTTTGCGGGCGTCGTCCATGCCCCAGTTGCCTCCGCGGCAGACGATGCGCACGCCGTTTACCTTGACCACGAGATACGGCGCGGCTTTGGCGTCGTCGAGCAGATGAATGGCGGGCGATTTTTCACCGCCGGGCGCGAGCGATGCAACCCATGAGCGCCAGTTTTCACGCCACTCCTCGGGAAGGGTCGGCGGAGGCGGGTCGGCGGCAGGAATCTCACGCATGCCATGGTGGCTCACATCGACGACTGGTTCTTGACCAGCCTGACCCTTGGCCGGCGCGTACTCCACGCGGCGCAGACGCCCGGCACTGTCGAGCAGGCTGAGTTCATAAGTGATTTCACGAATGCCAAAGCGCAGTTGCTTTGTATCGGAAACGTCGCGGCCATAGGTGACGGAGAGTTTCAGGTGATAAAGCTCGGGCTTGCCGTAGCCATTGGGCCACCACAGGCGCGGATTCTGCACTGTGAGCTGCGCAAACTCCGCCGGCGCAAGCTTGACTGTGCTGTCGCCCGGAGCGAGGGTTACGTCTTTGCTCACGGTTACGCCTTCGAAGCTGGCGGTGAGGGTAGCTTTCGTCGGAGTGTCCGACTCGTTCGTCAGCGGCACCTTGATTTCAACGTTGGCGCGCGTGGTATCGGGTAGCGGCAGAGTCGTCACTACCTGCGGATCGCCGATCTTCAGCGAATTTGTAGCCGTGAGTGTTACAGGTTGCCAGATGCCGGTGTCGCGGTCGCGGATGGCAGGGATCCAGTCCCATCCTTCCGTGGCGACAAAGGTCGGGCCATCGAGGCACATGAGGCCGCCGTTCTCTCCCGGACCGCCTTTGATTGACTGCTCCTGGGGAATGCCCGGATGCGGCGGAGGAGAGACGCGTACGGCGAGGACATTCGTCTGTCCCGGCTTGAGAATGCCGGTCACATCGAAATTGCCGCGAATGAATGCGCCGGTGATGGTTCCGAGCGACTGCCCGTTCAGCCACACTACGGCTTTGTAATTGATGCCGTGAAGGGTGAGCGTGAGGTGCTTGTCGCCTAGATTCGAGGGCGTCTTGAATTCCGTGCGATACCAGTAGTCCTGCTTGTTCAGGGTCTCGGGAATGACGAGATTATTGAGGCCGTAATCGGGATCGGGATAGACACCGCGATCGACCAGCGTGGTGAGCACTGTGCCCGGTACCGTGGCTATATACCAGTTCTTCGCGTTGAAATTCTTGGTAGAAATTGCCGCGCCATCCGCCTGCACCTTGGGGGCCTCGATCAGTGTCCAGCCGTCAACCGTCCACTGTTTGTCGCCGTCCGGTACAAGCGCTTCATGCGCGGGCGGCAGAGGTCTGGCAACAGGCGCTGAAAACGGAGCCTTGCTGCGCGGCATCTGGGAGGCATCCTGCGGCGCGCGATATCCGGCCTGTCCGCGGGTCTGCACCGGCCAGGACTTCGAGCCTTCTTCGTACTCGATTGCAGACGAATCGCTACCCTTGCTGTAAATCTGTGCAATCACATCGTTCGCCAGCACTTCGCGCAGCAGCGTGAACCCGGCAATTTTTCCACCAAAATGGCCCCAGTCGGGGGCAAGCGGCAGTGCGGGAGCCGTCGCAGGCCGTATCGCAGGAGCCATCTCGAGCACGCCACTCACGCTGCCCAGCACCAGCTTGCCGCTCGCTACCTGCGCGCCATCGCTGAAGAGCCGGAACTGCTCTCCGTCAAAGGTCGCCGCAATCAGGTGCCATTTCGCCGGTCCCAGCGAAAGCAGCGCTTCCAGGCTGTTGCCTTTGCCGCCCCATAGAACAAGCTTGCCGGGAGCGATGGCCAGATAACGCGAATACTCGTCTTCCGGCCTGCCCAGACCTGCGATCAACGTAGGCTTGGCGGCGGCTTCGCCCACGTTCACCCAGGCGTAGAGAGTCCACGGCGAATCGGCCAGGAGCACCGTGTCGCTCTCGGCGAGCTTCTTTTTCAGACCTTCGCCGTCGGGCAGAAACACGCCGTTGTAGGGTCCATATACGGGCGGATCGTTCGTCACGGTGGTGTACGGAATGGAGACTTGTGCTTGAGAGGAATGCGGGGCGCAGAAAAGCAGGCCGACGGCGAGTAAAACGATTGATTTCTTCATGATTCCTGAAATTGGGTCTGTAGATAATGTACACGTGGCGCAGCCCTCATCAGCCAGACAATGCAAGGGACAGAGTGGCAGCGGAAGAGCGCGCCCTTTCCTCACTGCTAAACTAAAAGCTGCATGATCCTCCCGTTTGTCCGCGAATTGCTTGCGGATTTGGAGAACTCACCGTCATTTGAGCAGGCACGGAGGCATCTCGCCCTTGCCCGTGGGCGTCGTCGTGTCTCTGGACTCACCTCGACTGCGCGTGCCCTCTACATCCCGCTGTTCGCGCGAGCCGCCAACTCATCCGTCGTGGTGGTTGTACCGGACAACAAGGCCGCCGATGCACTGCAGATCGCGCTGCGAGCCGGGTGCGACCTGACGGGAGCCATCCAGCCCAACCGCGTGCTTAAGTTGCCCGCGCACGATGTGCTGCCTTTCGAAAATCTCTCGCCGCACCCGGAAATCCAGGAACAGCGCGCCGCGACGCTCTGGAAGATGGCAACCAGTGCAGCCTCCATCGTCATTGCGCCGGTTGAAGCTGCGGCGATGAAGCTATTTCCCCGGCCTTTCTACGCAGGTCTGGCCCAATATCTGCGGCGCGGCGAAGAGGTCGATGTCGAAACCCTTCTCGCGCATCTGGCCAGCGTGGGATATACCCCCATGGATATCGTCGAGATGCCGGGACAGTACACGCGACGCGGAGGCATCCTCGATATCTATTCGCCCGAGGCCGACCGCCCGGTGCGCTTCGAGTTCTTTGGGGACGAGATCGAGACCATCCGCAAATTCGATCCGGAAACGCAGCGCTCGTCGGCGCCTCTGGACGAAGCCCTGCTGCTCCCGTTGACCGAGACCCCTATTACCGAACGCCTGCTGGCCGGCGTGCATGCGCGCCTGAGCGGAGCTCACATCAATGCTGAAGATGAGCCCGAGATGGTGGCACAAGCCATTGCCGCCGGAGGAGTCAGCGTCTTCCCTGGTTGGGAATTCTTTGCCGGGGTTTCGAGCGCCGATGCCACACTGCTTGATCTGATTCCGCGCTGTCTGCTATTCGTCGAAGAACCGGCGATGATCAAGAACCAGATCGATCGCTGGTGGAATAAGGTCGAACAGCGGCATGAGCGCTCGAGCATCGGCTCGCTCATCCGCCCGGAAGATATTTATCTGCGGCCTGAAGTGCTTGAGGCGCAATTGTCGTCGCACCCCGGCATCGATATAGATCAGCTGGGTGTAGTGGATGTGCTCGAAGACGACACGACGCTCGGCGAAATTGCATTCCAATCGCGGCCTACGCTGCGTTTTCATGGCTCGATTCCCGCCTTCCTCGAACAGGTTCGCTCGCTGATGGAGCAGGAGACGCGCATGCTGCTCGTTGCTCCCAATCAGGGCGAAGTGGAGCGGCTGGCTAACCTGCTGCGCGAGTATCAGCTGCCTTACCGGCTCGGCAGCCGCGTTCAACACGCGGGCAGCGAGAACATCTACGATGAATCGAGCTATTTGGCGGGCAATTACCGTACGCCGATCCTGGTGCGCAGCTCTCTGTCGGCCGGCGTGAGCCTGCCGGATGCGAACCTGGTCCTCTTCGGCGCCAATGATTTTTCCGACGAAGCGGATGTAACTGCGCGGCCAGCTCCCAGAAAATCCAAAACCGCCGCCTTCGTCTCCGACTTTCGCGATCTCACTGTCGGCGATTACGTCGTGCATGTCGAACACGGTATCGCCCAGTACACGGGGCTCCGGGAGATTGTGCAGGACGGCGTGACGCTCGAATTTATGGTGTTGGAGTTTGCCGAACAAGCCCGGCTTTATGTTCCTCTCACGCGCCTCGATCTGATCCAGAAATATCGGTCGACTGACGCCGGACCTGCACCCGTCCTTAATCGTCTCGGCTCGCAGCAGTGGATGAAAACCAAGGCTCGCGTGCGTAAGGCCATGCAGGACATGGCTGACGAACTGCTGAAGCTCTACGCTCAGCGCAAGGCTGCGCAGGGGCACGCCTTCGCGCCGGACAATGAATTCCAGCGCGAGTTTGAAGACGCCTTCGATTACAACGAGACAGAAGATCAGATCTCGGCTATCAATGACATCAAACGCGACATGGAATCGACTATGCCCATGGACCGCCTGCTGTGCGGCGACGTGGGCTACGGAAAGACAGAAGTCGCCATGCGCGCAGCCTTCAAAGCCGTGCAGGAGGGCAAGCAGGTCGCCGTACTCACGCCGACGACGGTGCTCAGTTTCCAGCACTTCGAGACTTTCAAGCAGCGCTTCAGCCAGTTCCCCATTTCGGTCGAAATGATCTCGCGCTTCCGAACACAGCGGGAGCAGAAGATCATCCTAGAGCGGGTGGAGGCGGGCAAGGTCGATATCCTGATTGGCACTCACCGCCTGCTGTCGAAAGACTTAAAGTTTCACGACCTGGGCCTGCTGGTCGTCGACGAAGAGCAGCGCTTCGGCGTGCGCCACAAAGAACGGCTGAAGCAGATGCGACGCGAGATCGATGTGCTCGCCATGTCGGCCACGCCTATTCCGCGCACGCTGCACATGTCGCTGGTGGGGCTACGCGATATGAGCGTGATTGAAACGCCGCCCAAAGACCGCATGGCGATTCAGACGGTGGTGGCGAAGTTCGATGAGAAGCTGATTCGCTCAGCAGTCGAAGTCGAGCTGGAACGCGGCGGTCAGATCTACTTCGTCCACAATCGCGTAGAAACGATCTACGAACTCGCCGCGAAAATTCAGGAGCTCGTCTCCGCCGCGCGCATTACCGTGGGCCATGGACAGATGAGCGAGGGTGAGCTCGAAAAAGTGATGCTCAGCTTCATGCACCACGAGCACGACGTGCTGGTGGCGACGACGATTATTGAGAACGGTCTCGATATTCCGCTGGCCAACACGATCATTATCAATCGCGCCGATCGCCATGGGCTCTCCGAGCTTTATCAGCTGCGCGGACGCGTGGGCCGTTCGAATCGCAGAGCCTACGCGTATCTGCTGATTCCGCCCGAGCAGGAACTGACCGAAGTTGCCCGTCGACGTCTGGCTGCACTCAAGGAATTCTCCGATCTCGGCGCGGGCTTCAAGATCGCGGCGCTCGACCTGGAACTGCGCGGTGCGGGCAATATGCTGGGAGGCGAGCAGAGCGGCCACATTGAGGCTATTGGCTTCGAGATGTACACCAGCATGCTGGAAGAAGCGGTCGGAAAACTGAAGGGCGAAGAACGGGTCGAGGTTCCCACCACTCAGCTCAGTCTGGGAATCGCGCTACGTATCGACGAGAACTACATCGCGGAAGAGAACCAGCGCCTTCGCATGTACAAAGTCATTGCCGGCATTCAGAACGAAGCCGCACTTGCCGATGTGCGCGCCGAACTCGAAGACCGCTACGGCCCGCTGCCGGAGAGCGTGCGCCACCTGCTTGACGCTTCGCTACTGCGTATCGAGTGCGAGCGGATCGGCGTCGCGCAAATCGACCGCAAGCGTGATCAGCTGCACATTCGTTTTACTGAGAGCGCTGGCATCGATCCCGGCCGCCTGATGAAGCTCGTCGCCAAGAATGCCAAGCGGGGCGCGCAGTTCACGCCGCAGGGTATGCTGCGATATCCTCTAACGTCTCCTAAACCGGATGGAGTACTGGCGGAAATACGAGCGCTGCTCGATCAACTGGCGCTTACCGAACTTGCCGTACAATAAGCATCTGCATAGGTTACAAATAGAAACGAGGCAGAATGAATCGCCGATTTCTCACCGCAGCACTCAGCTCCGCTATCGTCGCTTCAGGAGGCATGATGACGGCAACCGCGTATGCCCAGGCCGCCGACCAGGATGCCTCTGCCAATTTCCACAACCTCGCAGCCCAATACTTCGAGCAGGTTTACTTCACATTTTCGCCGACCCTCGGCACCGCGGCGGGGCTGCACCAGTACAACTCGCGCCTTGAGGACTACAGTCGTGCAGGTATCGATCGGCAAATCGCCGCCCTAAGAAGTTTCGAGACGAAATTCGACGCCGTTTCAGAAGCGGGGCTTGACCAGACCACGCAGGGCGATCTGGCTATGATGCGTAACCAGGTTCGCGGCACGCTGCTCGAACTCGAAACCATCCGTCCATGGGAAAAGAACCCGGACAACTACTCGAGCGGCATCGCCAACAGCGCCTTCGTGCTCATGGAGCGAAAATTCGCGCCGCCGGATGAGCGGCTGCGCTCTCTAATCGCACGCGAGAAGCAGATGCCCGCCGTCTTCGTTGCTGCACGCCAGAATCTCAAAAACCCGCCGCGCATCTACACCGAGATCGCGCTTGAACAACTGCCCGACATCATCAGCTTCTTTGAGAAAGATGTTCCTGAAGCCTTTACCGACGCCAAGGACCCTGCAACCATCGCCGAGTTCCATACGACGAATGCCGCGGTCATCGCGTCGTTACGTGACTACGAGAAGTGGGTCAAGACCGAGCTGCTGCCGCGCTCGAACGGCGACTTCCGTATCGGCGCCGATACGTTTTCGAAGAAACTGCTTTACGACGAGATGGTGGATACTCCGCTCGACAAATTGCTGACCGTCGCCTATGCCGACCTGTACAAGAACCAGGCAGAGTTTGAGCGCGTGGCGAAAGAGGTTGATCCATCGAAGACTCCCAAGGAGGTGCTCGCAGAACTTGCCAGTATCCATCCTGCTCCCGACCAATTACTTCCGACCTTTCAAAATACTTTTGATAGCCTGATCCATTTCATCCGCGGAAAGCAGATCATCACCATTCCTTCCGATGTGCAGCCTGTTCTTGAGGAGACGCCACCCTTCATGCGGGCGACTACGCAGGCTTCGATGGATTCGCCCGGTCCTTTCGAGACGAAATCAACTACGGCCTATTTCAATGTCACGCTGCCCGAGAAAAGCTGGACTCCCGAACACATCGCCGAACACATGGCGGCCTTTAACGTCGGCACCATCATCAGCACATCGGTGCATGAGGCATATCCGGGCCACTACGTGCAGTTCCTCTGGGTGAATCATGGGGACTTGAGCCAGGTGCGCAAGATCGTAACATCGAATACCAATGTCGAAGGTTGGGCGCACTACTGCGAGCAGATGATGCTCGACCAGGGCTATGGGCAGCCCGGGACAGGCGCGAAGGACGAACGCGAAGCCAGGCTGATTCGCCTGGGTCAACTGCAGGACGCGCTGCTGCGCAATGCCCGCTTCATCGTTGGCATTAAGATGCACACCGGACAGATGACGTTCGATCAGGCTGTCGACTTCTTCGTTTCCGAGGGATATCAGTCACGCTCTGTGGGCACGGTCGAAACCAAGCGCGGAACTGCCGACCCCACATATCTCTACTACACCCTAGGCAAGTTGCAGATCATGAAGCTCCGCGCGGATCTGCAGAAGAAGGAAGGCGCCGACTTCTCCCTGCAGAAGTTTCACGACGACTTGATGCGGCAGGGCGGCGCGCCGATCAAGATCGTACGCCGCGCATTGCTGGGAGACGACTCGCCCGTACTGTAGACGCATCCAAATTAAGGGAGCCGATGCTCTCCGTAATTTTGCTCTGATGGAATCCTCTGTCAGACTGAAGACAAGAACATCGTTGCCGCCGATTCCAGACCTAAGGACCCACATGAATCCTAGAGTACGCAAGGCCGTCTTTCCCGCAGCTGGCTTTGGAACCCGCTTTCTTCCAGCTACGAAGGCTATCCCCAAGGAGATGCTCGCGCTGGTTGACAAGCCGATCATCCAGTATGGCGTCGAAGAGGCACTCGCCTCCGGCTGCGATCAGATCATTATCGTCACCGCCCGCGGTAAGTCTGCGATCGAAGATCACTTCGATATCAGCTATGAGCTCGAAGCTTCTCTGGAAAAGCGGGCTAAGACCGACCTGCTGTCCATCGCTCGCAAGGTCTCAAACATGGCAGACCTCTCCTATGTGCGGCAAAAAGAAGCCAAGGGCCTTGGCCACGCTGTTCTCATGGCCAAGGAACTGGTTGGCGATGAACCGTTCGCCGTCATACTGCCCGATGATGTGATCGATGCGCCCGTGCCCTGCCTAAAACAGATGATCGATGCGTTTGACCGCGTGCAAGGCTCTATTCTCGCAACTCAGATCGTCGAGGGTCCCGGGATTTCAGCCTACGGCGTGCTCGATGGCTCACCGTTGACGAATGATCCACGCGTCATCGAGGCCCGCGGCATGGTCGAAAAACCGAAGTTTGAGGATGCCCCTTCAAAGAATGCCATCATCGGCCGCTATATCCTCACGCCAAGGATTTTCGAGCTGCTCGAGAACCTTACCCCCGGAGCAGGCGGTGAACTTCAGCTAACGGATGGCATCAAGGGTCTCCTTAAAACAGAGAAGGTTTACGGTTACAATTTCGAAGGAACTCGTCACGATGCCGGTGACAAATTGGGTATGCTCAAAGCCACCGTTGATTTTGCTCTGAAGCGAGACGACCTTGGCCCGCCGTTTCGCGACTATCTGAAGTCACTGTCGTTATAGACAGAAGGAGCGCACTTCTTTATTTCCACTTGATATTGCAGCCCAGGCTTGGGCGCTGCTCGGGGCTAATGGGCTGGCTTGTAATCAATGCATCGAGGGCAGCGCGCAAATCTTTGCCCGTTACCGGAACCCCGTTGCCCGGTCGGCTGTCGTCGAACTGCCCGCGATAGACCAGGTTTAGTTCGTCATTGAAGAGAAAGAAATCCGGTGTGCAGGCTGCGCCATAGGCGCGAGCTACTTCCTGGCTTTCGTCGTAAAGGTACGGGAAATTGAATCCGAGTGCGCGCGCCTGTTCAGCCAGGCTCTCTGGTGCATCGTCGGGATAATTCTCCGCATCGTTGCTGCTAATCGCCACAATACCTACACCTTTGCCGGCATAATCCTGACCGAGCTGCGCCAAGCCCTTCTCCAAATGCTTCACAAACGGGCAGTGGCGGCAGATGAACATCACCAGCAGGCCTTTGGGAGTGTCCAAGGCCTGCGTACTCACCTCATGTTCAGTAACTACATCCTGCAAAACAAAATCCGGCGCGGAGGTGCCCAACGCCAGCATCGCGGATTCTGTACGAGCCATCTTCTTCCTCCTGGCGAATCGTTCGACGCTCCCCGACAGCTTACTCTCAGCTTAGAACAGCATTCCCTTTCGCGGCAGCGGCAATCCAAAGTGCTCATACGCCAGCCGGGTGGCCACGCGTCCGCGCGGGGTGCGGTCCAGAAAACCGCGCTGGATGAGAAACGGTTCATACACCTCTTCGAGCGCGTCTTCTTCCTCAGCCAGCGAAGCGGCCAGCGTGTTCAGGCCTACGGGACCGCCGTCGTACTTGTCGATGATCGTCATCAGCAGCCGGCGGTCAAGCTCGTCGAAACCATGCGCATCCACTTCGAGCATCTTCAGCGCGTGCTCGGCTGTCGCGCGATCGATTACACCGGAACCGCGCACCTGGGCGTAGTCGCGCACGCGCCGCAGCAGCCGGTTGGCAATGCGCGGAGTGCCTCGCGAGCGCATGGCGATTTCTGCTGCCCCGTCCTGGTCGATGGGAACGCCGAGCACTTCGGCCGAGCGTTCCACCACAAAGCGCAGATCGTCGTCGGAATAGAATTCGAGTCGCAACAAAATCCCGAAGCGCGAGCGCAGGGGAGAAGAGAGCAAGCCGGGACGCGTCGTTGCTCCCACAAACGTGAACGGCTTGATGTCCATCACGTGCGTACGCGCTGATGGGCCCTGGCCGATGATGATATCGAGCTTGTAGTCCTCGAGCGCGGTGTAGAGCTTCTCTTCAAGCACCGGCTGGAGTCGGTGAATCTCATCGAGAAACAGCACCTGCCGCTCCCTCACATTGGTGAGGATCGCCGTCAGGTCGCCCTGAATCTGCAGCGCCGGTCCCGAAGTCTGCTGGAAGCCCACGTTCAGCTCATTCGCGATGATGGTTGCAAGCGTCGTCTTCCCCAAGCCCGGGGGCCCGAAGAGCAGCACGTGATCGAGTGCCTCGCCGCGTGACCTGGCGGCCTCCAGCGCGATGGCCAATTGCTCCCTGGCCTTCTCCTGGCCGATAAATTCCTGAAGCCGTCGCGGGCGCAGCTTCAGCTCAAATGAGCTTTCGTCGTCGGCGCGCGCCGCGCTCACCAACCGTTCCGGATCGTCCCTGTTCCCAGCCATTTCACTCGGAGTCTACCGGGTGAGGTGACCAGAAGCAACGCGGGATCCTAGCCTACCGCAAAACGGCTAGATTTCCGGAACTTATACCGCGCCACCGTGTACCTTGTAACTGAGAGCCTGACGGAGTATCTTGCCGTGACTCTCTATTCGATGATGGTAAAAAAGGCGTTCGCATAGGGCACGTCTTTCGCTGAGGTGCGAGATGTCTGGTCGTCATCTGCCAGATTTTGACTGCATCGGTCAATACCTCCATTGTCGTGACGCCTCACGACGGGTGAGTGAACCGCCGGAACTACCAGGTTCGCGCCTCCATCTGGCGCAAATCGCCCGGCCCGTCATCATCCTGCTATTGGCCTTTCTGGCGGCCACAACCGAGGCACAATCGAAACAGACCGTGCCGATAGTTGAGCCATTCGAGGGCTCGCTTCCGGGCACGGGGCTTTCAGTCCTCGATTCGTACAAGCCGCTCGATTTCAAGATGGAATTCTCCCAACCTTACGCTTTGTCGTCAGGAATTCGGGTGTCTCCCCGTGACGTTCCTTCCCTCGATGTTCTTTCCAAGGATGGGTACGTCACGTCCGGAGCATTTTTCGCTGGCAGGACTGAGCCAGCAGATTTGCCAGCCACCCCCTTTAGCCCGAATAGCCACACTAGCCAACGCGTTGGTGACTTGGTTCCCGGCTCCGAGTGGCAACCCTCGAGCGAATCCCTGGGTTACCCAAGTACACAGTTGGGGAACGCGAGAGGTGGGGACAAGAGACAGGGCAATCCCGCATTCGGCCAGGAGTCGAAAAGGCAATTTTCGGACGGAACCTTTCGGAACTCTAAATCGGCAGATTTCAACAGAGATATCTATTACAAAAACAAGCTCGAATTTTCCATCGAGACCGGATGGCTTCCTAACAATATCCCGTTCGTGTTCGACTTCATCGTAGACAGCCCCTACACAAAATGGCCGCTTTCTTACACGCTGGTGCCCAACATTGCTTCTCTCAGATGGCAATTGGACAACATATGGGGCTGGGGATTTCTACGTGGCAATACCGACTTCATATTCAGCGCTGCCTACACCGCTGTTGCAAGAGGACCTGAAACCCGGTATTTCGCTTTCAATTACGGTATTCGGCGTAACTTTATCCAGCGTAATTGGAGGATTGTGCCCTACTTTGACGCGCGTGGCGGCGTCGGGAATATTAACGCTAAAGGCCCGTACGGGGTGGAATATGCGCAAGGTCAAGACCTGACATTTACGCTCATGATGGGCAGCGGAGCGCGGTATAACTTCAATTCTCGATATGGCATTTCGGCCGGAATGACGTATATGCACGTATCAAATTTCTACCTGTCTGAACCGAGATATGAGGATTTCGGAATCAACGTTTACGGCCCAATCGTTGGGATCTATATGCGCCTAGGCAAGGAGAAGCGACGTTCTGCACAATAGAGCCAGGGCTGTTCTTTAAAAAGGCAGGTATGTGCTCCGCCTGCTGACACCACGAGACCTATCCCAGGGGCGAGATCCCCCTGCACTGCGGTTTTGAGCCTCATAGTGCTGCGCTCTAATCTTTCACGTCTACTGTGCCAGCAGCGGTAAGCTGGCCACGCACAACGCCGCCTGAGCCAGCAGCAATCCGCCCGTGATCCACAAAAACCAGCGGCGGTAGCGCGTTTCGAGCACGTCGGCGAAGACTCCTCCCACAAACGCCAGCAGAAACGGCACAGCCCACAGCCACGGCGCGGTCGCTAACCCTGGAGTCACCAACACCAGAAGCAACACAGCAACGATGAGGGGCGCGGTGTTGCCGAAGTAGCGCGAGCGCGGCATCGCCAGGTAGAGTCCGAAAGCCCCCGCGGCCGCAATCGTGAGCCCCGCATTGGTGAGCGTCGCAAAGAATGTTCGCGCCGGCTCGAGCGAGAAGGCGAGCTTCGCAGCCTCGCTGCGAAACACGTAGCTGAAAGCATCCGGCCGGAATGCGTACGACGCAAACAGAATCAGCATCGTGCCCAGCACCCACACGATCAGCAGCGTGGGCAGATATGCTCGCTTGCCCTCTGCCAGATAGGCCATGAAGCAGACCGTCAGCAGCAGCGCCAGCACAAATGCCGAGACATGCGCCGCCGCTGTAAAACCCAACACCACCGTCAGCAGGACGATGCGCGGGCGCCACTTCTTCCGCGGCCCCTGCATCGCATGGGACACGCCAATCGCCGTATAGACCGCCGCAAACAGACCGAGCGCTGCCAGAATCTCATTGTTGGGATAGGTCGCCGATTCGATCACCGGAGGTGCGAAACAGTACATCGCCAGCGCGATGTATCCGCCAGTATTGCCGTAGAGGCGCCTCGTCACCCACCACAGACAGGCTCCCAGGGCGAGCGCGGCGAAGGTAAACGGCAGCCGCAGCAGTATGCTGATGTGGCTTACCTCGTGACGCATCTCCCAGGTCGAGGTCGTAGACGCCTGCCCAGCAAAGATGCGCCCCAGCGTCAGCGGCAGTCCGGCGGCGCGATAGGCGAGCGTCCCGTCATGGATGTTTCCGCAACTGGTAAAGTACCCGGTGAGCGGGGAGGGTTTCTCCCACATCTCGCGGCCGCATCGCGCGTACTGATAGTCGCTCTCGGAGAGCGTCTTGCGCGCGATCACCCACAGGCACTGCGCCAGCAGAATCAGCAACACCAAGCCGGCAATCTGTTGCGGGCGGTCGAAGCGAAATTTGCGCAGGCGGTGTCGGGTCGAGGGCATCTTTCCGGCGGGGTCGGTCCAAGGTAAGTGTAACCGCAGGATGGTTGAGGACCGGCAGACCCAGAGAGGTTATCCCCAGGCCGCCTCTAATGAGAAATTACGGCCAAACTTTGAATAACGAGCTTCATAATGAAATGCTTTTCATGAGGCATCCCGAGGATATCTGGTCCCGAAAATCGAGATATTTCTGCGCCTAACTTGCTCCGCTTGAACTGCTTTTTCCGGTCTCCGGTTAGGGTCTCCCGCAAATCGCTGAATCCATTGGCCCAAACCCCATTGCCGATGGCTAACTAAAGCAGTATCATAGATTTAGGTCAAATGAAGGTTTCAGGCAGTCCTCAAATTCTGGCTTCTGAAAGCGAGAATCCAGTGCCTGTCCTGCGTGATGACTCCGAATCCTATGGCAGACGATCAGAACCCTCAACTTCCTCTCGGCAACAACGGCAATGATGGCAAGGGCGACCCCACGGGAGCCGCCAGCATTGTCCCCATCAACATTGAAGAGGAGATGCGCCGGTCGTATCTCGAGTACTCGATGTCGGTCATCATCGGGCGCGCCCTGCCCGATGTGCGCGACGGCTTCAAGCCCGTGCATCGCCGCGTGCTCTACACCATGCACGAGATGGGGCTGCAGCACAACAAGAAATACACCAAGAGCGCCAAGATCGTCGGCCAGGCGATGGGTGTCTTTCACCCCCATGGCGACGCGCCCATTTACGACACATTGGTGCGCATGGCGCAGCCCTTCAGCCTGCGTTATCCCATGGTCGATGGCCAGGGAAATTTCGGCTCCGTCGATGGTGATCCGCCGGCAGCCATGCGTTATACCGAAGCCCGTATGACGCGCGTGGCCGGCGAGATGCTGGCCGATATCGAGCAGGAGACGGTCGACTTTACGCCGAACTACGACGAGTCGACGCTCGAACCCCTTTGCCTACCCACGCGCATTCCGAATCTCATCGTCAATGGGTCGAGCGGCATCGCGGTCGGCATGGCGACCAACATTCCGCCCCACAATTTGACTGAAGTCGTCAACGCCGCCATCGAGATGGTGAACAACCCCCACGCCGGCCTGATCGAGGTGCTTAAGCATGTGCAGGGTCCGGACTTCCCCACCGGCGGCTTCCTCTACGGACGCAGCGGTATCGCCCAGGCCTACGCCACCGGGCGCGGCAAGTTCCTGATGCGCGCCAAGGCCGCCATTGAGAACATGGCGCAGGGACGCCAGTCGATCATCGTCAGCGAGATTCCCTACCAGGTCAACAAGTCCAAACTCATCGAACGCATTGCCGACCTGGTCAATGACAAGGTCATCGACGACATCTCCGACGTGCGCGATGAAAGCGACCGCGACGGCATGCGCATCGTCATCGAGCTCAAACGCGGAGCCGAAGCGCAGATCGTCCTTAACCAGCTCCATAAGCACACACAGATGCAGGAGAGCTTCTCGATGATCTTCCTGGCTGTGGTCAACGGCCAGCCGCGCGAGTTACCCCTGCACGAGGCCATCCGCCACTTCATCGACCACCGCGTGGATGTGGTGCGACGCCGTACCGCCTTCCTGCTGCGCAAGGCTCGCGAACGCGAGCACATTCTGCTCGGCTATCAGATCGCGCTCGACCATCTCGACAGCGTTATCAAGATCATCCGTGGATCTTCTTCACGTGCAGACGCGAGGGAGAATCTTTTCCAGTTCTTCTCCGGCAAGACGATCACGGTGCGCGACCAGGCGCTCGCCGGCGTCAAGCTCGATCCCGCGAAGTACGCGATTGACCCGACGACGCTCATCGTACCCACACTCACGCTGAGCTATCGCCAGATCGACGCCATCCTTGAATTGCAGCTGTACCGCCTCACCCAGCTCTCCATTGACGAGCTGCTCAAGGAACTGACCCAGGTCCGCGACAACATCGCTGAGTACGAGGCGATTCTTGCTTCGGAAAAGAAGCTGCGCTCGGTCATCGTCAAGGAGCTCGAGGCCGTCCGCAAGGACTACGGCGACGAGCGCCGTACGCAGATTCTCGACGAAACCGCCGAACTGCAACTCGAAGACCTGATCGCCGACGAACAGGTCGCGGTCACCGTTTCGCATTCCGGCTACCTCAAGCGCACGCCTATCTCCACCTACCGCCAGCAGCGCCGCGGAGGCACGGGACGCCTGGGGATGAAGACACGCGAGGAGGACTTCGTCTCGCAGCTCATCATCGACTCGACGCACGCCTACCTGCTCTGTTTCACTAACACCGGCCGCGTTTACTGGCTTAAGGTATATGAGATTCCCGACGTCGGCGCGGCAGGCAAAGGCAAGTCTATGGCCAGCCTATTGAACCTGCAGCCGGGAGAGACCGTCCGCAACATTCTGCCCGTGCGCAATCTCGAGGAAGAGGGCAAGTTCATCTTCTTTGCTACGCGCAAGGGTACCGTGAAAAAGACGCCACTCAAGGACTTCTGCAATGTCATGGCGCGCGGGATCATCGCCATCGGCATCGACACCGACGACGAGCTTGTCGGTGTGCGCCTCACCGACGGCAACCAGGTCGTCTTCATCGCCACGCATGAAGGCATGGCCATCCGTTTCGACGAGAACGACGTCCGCTCCATGGGCCGACCGGCCTACGGCGTGCGCGGCATCGATCTCGGCAAAAAGGATTACGTTGTTGGCATCGCCGTCACGCCGAAGGAGCGCAAGAAGAACGGTGCAGGAACCGACTGTGACTGCCTGATTCTTTCCGTTACCGAAAACGGCTTCGGCAAGCGGACCGATGTCGACGAGTACCGGCTGCAGACCCGCGGCGGCAAGGGCGTAATCAACGTCAAGACCACGACGCGCAACGGCAAGGTCAGCTCCATCCAGCTGGTCGACG
Source organism: Silvibacterium sp. (assembly GCA_049588475.1). GTDB lineage: Bacteria > Acidobacteriota > Terriglobia > Terriglobales > Acidobacteriaceae > Silvibacterium. Next base: position 48,574 of record JBAVYX010000275.1, read on the forward strand.
AAACCTCAGAGCTGGTGGTCATCAGCCAGTACGGCAAGATCATCCGCATCGACACCAAGACCGTCCGCGCCGCCGGGCGCTCCACGCAGGGCGTCAAGCTGCTCTACCTCGAAGAAGAAGACAAGGTGGCCGCCGCCGTCGTCATCCCACCGGAGGAAGCCAAGATCGAGCCGGAAAACGGCACGCTGCTGCAGTAGGGTGGGGTTGCGATCTAACGAGGGGCGCTGGCAACAGCGCCTTTTTCTTTTGCCCGAAGTTCGAAGCGTGTATAGTCCAAGGTCACTGGGGAACCGAGATTGGAGCGATATGATGAGAGTGATATGGATGTTCCCTACCACTTTGCTTATGGTTACGAGCTGCGTAATAACTGCGTTATCGCAGGAACGAAACCGCGATACTGCCGCAAAAGGCCCCTTCACGACTTTCGCTCATCTGATCCTGTAATATTCAAACCCGTAGCCTCCATCCCCATTGCCAGGAGATTTCATGCCCACAGCCGTTGAATCCGTGAACCTCGCCGACGCGCGCCGCATCATCGCAGCTGCTGAAAAGAAGGCCGTCGAAATCGGCCAGCCCATGAACATCGCTGTCGCCGACGCCGGAGGAAACCTAGTTTCCCACGTCCGCATGGACGGCGCATGGATCGGCTCAGTCGACATCTCCATCAAGAAGGCCTTTACCTCGCGCGCCTTCGACATCGCCACCAAAGACCTCGCGCCTCATTCGCAATCCGGCAGCCAGTTCTTCGGAATCCATGCCTCGAACGACGGCAAGATCATGATCTTCGCCGGCGGAATTCCGCTCAAAAAAGATGGAAAGGTCATCGGCGCAATCGGCGTCAGCGGAGGGTCAGGCGACCAGGATCACGCGGTTGCCGAAGCCGGCGCGGCAGCGCTCTAAAGCCAGAGAATTTCTCTGATGGCTACTGATTTGCCTGCTTCAGCGATTCAGCCAGTTTGTCGATGCCGGCGGGTTCCGCGTCGCTGATGAGGACGAATCTGAGTCCTTGAGACTCCCAGCTTTCGATGCCGAATGAATTGCGATGGCGCACTCCCGTGGAGCCGGAAAAGGCCCGGGCCATCTCAGGCGATTCCTGAAAGATCAGAACCGAAATCTTGTGCTGGCGCATGGCTACGATAAGCTGAGCGCCGGGTGTTTGATGAAAGTAAATGAGGCGTCCGCCGAGAAGGGTGTATTCGGTGCCCGTAAATTCAGGCAGATTGAAAGAAAATGGAATTTTACCCTGGAACCAGGGCTTGACGGTGTGCCTGTCGGTTGACACGACGTCCACCAGATTGGTGCTGGCAAGCGCATTTACGTGCAGATCGGCCATCTCCGCAAACGCGTCTGAACGATGCGAATACCCGATCCAGACAAAGGCTGTGAGCAGCACGGCCGCGACCACAATCGCTGCCGGAATCATACGCAGCGACCAGGGGTGACGTCTGGGTACGGCGATCTGTTGTTGCATCCTGCGCCGAAACTCGGCACTCGGCGCAAAATGTTCGCGCGCGGGGCGCAGGCTTCGTTGCAGCCTCGCAAGCTCGGCGATCTCCGCGGCGCAGCGCGGGCAGCTTCCTACATGCTCCCGGACGGCGGCTACCTGATCCGGCGGCAGTTCGCCATCGAGGTAGGCACCCAGCGTTGCGGGATTGAAATCACAGTGCATCTTTATACCTCTCCCGGGATTTGCTCTCTGGGAGCTTTGCTGTCAATGCCTGACGAACCATCTTCCGGGCCCGGGAGAGACGCGACATCACTGTTCCGATGGGCACGACCAATACCTGCGCAGCCTCCTTATATGAGAGTTCCTCTACCTCGCATAGCAGGATCATCTCGCGATAGGCGACGGGCAGACCTGCCAGCGCGTCCATTACGGTTTGCCTGCTCTCCAGTTGCAGCAACAGCGATTCCGGAGTGACGTTGTCTGCGATCACCTCGGCCGACTCCGCGTCGTCATCGAGCGAGCTCGTGTTTTGGGCCATCAATCCGCTGCGCGAAGTCAGGAATGTGTTGCGCAGAATCCTGTACATCCACGCCCGAAGATTTGTGCCTTCCTCGAATGATTTAAATCCCTTGAGCGCCTTGGCATAGGTCTCCTGCACCAGGTCTTCCGCGTCGGTTCGATCGCCGGTTAACCAGTGAGCAAAGTTGTAAAGTTGGTCGAACAGTGGCATCGCCACCATTTCGAAGAACTCGGGGTCCATCCCTCCCTTTCCCCATTTGATGTGAGCACGACACGGTGCCTATTTGCCCGAGGATACTCTGAGAAACCGAATGATGTCTGTACGCTCATCGGCCCTCGGCACCCGGAAATCCATATCGTTGTCGGGGATCAGTGATTCTGAATCGGTGAGCCACTTATCCAGAGAAGCATCATCCCAGGTCACTTGAGCGGATTTCAAAACACTCGAGTATTTGAAAGTGGGAACGCTGCCTGCCTTGCGGCCATAGACATTGCGCAGCCGCGGGCGAACACGACAATCGGAGTACTGCTCTTCAGGCCGCCGAGATCCTGCTTCAGCCAGTGAAGCTGCACCTGACCCAGTTTCCCCATGCCTTCAAGCTGGACCACGGCGATCAATGCCGTCCGAGCTTGTGTGATCTGGATTGGTATCCAGGGTGGATTCGACAGAATGAATCCGATGTCTTGAAGTTTCACTCACGATGGCTCCTCGGTGTGTTTTGCTGCACACCGACGAGAACTGAGCCGGGCGATTTTTATTCCACCGCGATCAAAATATCTTAGAAATTCAGCGACAACCCGGCTGTGTAGGCGCGCGGCGGAACAAAGTGCGTACCGCTGAATGTCGAGAGGAAATTGAAGAGCGCCACTTTGTTGGTGAGGTTGGTCACCGTGAAGCTTGCATTCGTTTTGAACCGGTCACGGTGCAGCACGTTATCCCACCCTGCCGACATATCGAAGAGGTTTCTAGGCGCGATTCGCTGCGGATTCCTGTCGGGGTTCTGCGTTCCCGGGGCAGGAATCCTGACCAACGGTGCGGTGAGCTCATTCGGCGCGCAGCTCGTCAGGGGAGCCGTCAGCGTAGCCCGCACGCCGCCGCACGTCAGTTGAATCTGCTGCTGTTGATTGGCGGTCAGATAGGCGACGTTGACCGGCGTTGTCGTGTCCGTTGCAAAGGGAACGTTTCCCGCCACCAGTCCGCTATCATAGCGCCATGTAAATCCATACCAGCCGCCGCCCTGGGGCCTGGGCTGATATTGAAAGTGCGTCGTCTGCTCGAAGGCCTGATCGTGGTCGATGCGGAATGGCGCGTACGAATCCAGGTCATTGGGGTTATTGAAGAGAATGCCGCCGCGCTCCGGCCCGAAGAATCGCGACCGCGAGTGGCCCATCACCGAGTAAGCGGAAATCCCGCGATACACCGGCATCGTCACCCGCAGATCGAAGCCGTCAATCTTCGACTTTCTCCACTGGATCGGGAAGGCCAATGGAGTATTGAACAGAACGTCAAAGTCGAAATCGTCTTTCGTGAATTTCCAGAAGTACTCACCATCGATGATCAGGTATTTACTGACGGACTGCTCAAAGCCCGCGTCGAATTGATTGCGCGCCGCCGGAACCAGCGGGTTCTGCCCAAAAGCTCCCAGTTCGTTCGAAAGACCTCCATTTCCAGTCGAGCTCGAAAGAATCAGGTTCTCGTTGTACGGAGTCGGCATCAACCTTGAGTAACCTCCTCGCAATACCGTTCCCGTCTTTGTCAGGTTATAGGTGGCGCCCACCCGCGGCTCCGCCATGTACTTGCTGCTCAGCCCGTTATAGTTATCGCCCCGCACCCCGACCATAAACTGCCAATCCTTCAGCGTGATCTGGTCCTCCGCGTACAGCGATTCCTCCTTGATGTCCGTGTAGCCGTGAAAATCCAACAAAGCCCCGCCGCGTGTCAGGTCGAAGTTGAGCAATGCGGGCTGAAAATTCGGATTCACCAAATACCCCGCCTCCTCGCACTGCGAGGTCATGCTCACACCCTCAGCCGTGACCGGAACTCCATCCGCATTCGTACATAGGGCGTTATAAGTTGAGCTGGTAATGCCCGCTCCGAAGTTCTCCGTCAGGAAAGTATGGTTGATGTCCCCTCCGAACTTGGCGTTGTGAATCCCCTTCGCATACGAATAATCGACCTTTAGGCCAAGATTCCGCAGGCTTCGATCCTGCGAAAGCGTCGCCGGCGTGTCCTGGAAGATATTCTTGCTCGGGTAATAGTGGACGTTGTCCTGCCGAAGATAGGGATTCACACTCAATACTCCCGTCTGCCCAAAGACCCGCGTCCAGAACGGCGCAATGTTGAAGCTGAATATCTCCGAGCGCTGGTCCTGCCCTAGAGCCTCCTGGTCGTACTGATTAGGCACCTGAAACCAGGACCGCGATCCCGTCAGATTCAGATGGAAGGTATCCACGCTGGTGGGCGCGTAATCGATGCGATTGAAGATGCTCTGGTTGTTGCCATGGGCGTGAAGGGGTACGAACTGCGGCGTATCCAGAAAGCGTCCGCTGTTTGCAATGTCCGCAGTTACAAAATTCCCGAGTTTTGTCGAGCCGAAACCGAGCGATCCCGATCCGTTCGTCGTTCCAAAGCTCCCGTAGTTGATGGAAAGATTTCCCGTCGGCTTAGGATTTCCTAGCCCAGAGCGTGTCGTGGTCCGGGCTACCAGGCTGGCCTTGTCACCATACTCGGGTGGAATCACGCCGGCGATCACCTCCAGGGACTGAACGGCGTTCATCGAAACCTGATTCGAAAATGTCTTGCTCTGCTGGTCGCTGATGGGCTGCCCGTCGATGGAATAGGTCGTATCCGCATGCTCGCCCAGTGGATGGAACATCCCGTTTGAATCCGCTGCCACCCCCGGACTGGCCAGTGTAATCGCCGCGCTCACACCCGAGCTGCTGCTCAGGAGAGGCAGCCGATCGGTCAACGAACGGTCGATGTCGGTGTGGTCAGTTACATCCTTCTCCAGAACATCATTGGCATTCGCCTCGACCGTTACTGTCTGCGTCGCCGCCTCCACTTGCAGTGCCAATATCTTTGAAATTGCCACGGGCGATTGCACGGAAACGTCCTGTGCCAACGGCTCGAACCCGGCCTGCTTCACGGTCAGCCTATAGACGCCGAAAGGCAGGTTTGAGAACTTGAAAGTGCCGTCAGCGCCAGCCGTTACCGTTTTCTCGTATGCCGTAGACGTGCTGTGAATCGTAACCACAGCGCCGGGAATTACAGCGCCCGAAGCGTCCGTAACGACACCCGTAACCAGACCGGACGCACCCGCCTGCGCCGCCCCGGAATATTGCGGTAGCAAAAATATGAGAGAGAAAAGAAAAGCCAGCGCGTGAATGCGCCGTGGTACATACATTTAGAACTCCTGTCGAATGTCGATAGCGTGAAAATAAGAAGAAACGCTAATTCAAAACAGGAGGAGCGCGATCAGAGAGAGAGACTACCCACACGCGCGCCGGAGGTGGCGGAGCCGCAAACGAAACTGGCCTCCCCGCGAACCCCAGGTGCAGGTCCGTCACGCCGGAGCCAGCCGGCATCGCCAAATGGATTGCCATGCAGATCTGGCAGTGTTCCGGCCCCTGGACCGCGGCATGTGAGTGGGCCACCTGCGCCGTCGCCGCGAACATCATGAGGCAGGCGCATACCATGGCAATCGCGCGGACAATCCCGCGTCGCTTTTCGCCACATTGAAACCAGCCCGCTGCCATAGTAAACACTTACAAGTAGGATAGCAGTGGAGACGCGATGATGCTCTGCATGCCATCGCGCCTCATAGAAGGACGTTGTATGCGCCCCTTTCGTCACTTTTTCACCGGTTTCCTCGCCGCCCTGGTTTTGATGACAGCCATTTTCCCTGCTCTCGCGCAACCCGGCCGTCAGCGTCTTATTCTCAAAGACGGCACCTGGCAGGTCATAACTAAATATGAAGTGAAAGGCGATCGAGTTCGCTTCTACAGCGCTGAGCGGGACGAGTGGGAAGAAATCCCGGAGAACCTTATCGACTGGACCGCGACCGGAAAGTGGAACCACGACCACAGGCCGAGCGCTGAAGCAAGCTCGGCAGCTACCCCTGCCGTCACGGACTCGGGACAGAGTGAAGCCGCAAAGATCGACGCTGAGGAACGCGCCGCACGCGAAGCGGAGGGCGCACGCATTCCTATCGTCGCCCCGGGCCTGCGCCTACCTGACGAGAGCGGCCTTTGGGTGCTCGATACCTTCCAAGGCACGCCGGAGCTGGTCCACGTCGAGCAGTCCAATGGCGACCTTAACCGCGCCACCGAGCACAGCATCGTGCGCGCCAACATCGTCTCCTCTCAAGGAGCCAAAGAACTTATCCGAATTGAGGGCGCAAGCGCCAAAGTCCAGCTTCACGTTGACGATCCGGTACTCTACATCAGCCTCGACAACCCATCGGCAGCTAGCGAAGAGGTTCCTAGCTCCGCGCTCACCGTCGATACTCACGGCGTCAGCTCAGCCGTCAAAGACAAAAGCTCCCATAGCTCGCCTGACAGCCGCTACGCTATCCTGCGCGTCAATAGTAGCCACAATCTCCGTACTGTCCTGGCCACGGAGATCGCCCGCCTCGGCCAGCCCGGTCACTCCGAAGACATCATCGAGACCAACAAGGAGATTATGCGCGGAGGGCGCTGGATGAAGATAACGCCCAAGATTCCACTGCTGATCGGGGAATACGCTCTGGTCGAAATCCTCTCGCCGCACGAGGTCAACCTGGATGTATGGGCCTTCGGCGTTAGCCCCCGGGCTCGCGAAAATAAGGATGCCCGCAGCGCCATTTATGCCGTACCCTGAATTGAGGCAGCTAAGAGCCGGTTAAGCGAAAGGCCTAGGGAATCATCCCCACGCCCGCCACCGCTACGGCGTCCCGGGTCGTGCCTTTGACTAAGTACATCATCGTATCGGCCGACCGGATCATTTCATGCACCGAGCGACCATCTTCCGGATAAGTCGCCACCCCAAAGCTCGCCCGTACTTCGAGCCTCAACCCGCCGTCTAGGGCAAGGCGCATCTCTCGCAGCGCCGCCAGGAGATGCTCTGCCGTCCTCTGCGCCCCAGCTTTACCCATTTCCGGCAGCAACACAATGAATTCGTCACCGCCGTAGCGAAAGACTGAATCCACATCGCGCACCAAGGACTTCAACCCCTGCCCCACCTCGGCCAGCACACGGCTGCCAATCAGGTGCCCGTGCTCGTCGTTCACTTGCTTGAAATAGTCTAGGTCAATGAAAATCAGGCTGAACTGCGATTTGAAGCGCCGCGATCGTTCAATCTCCGTCTCCATCTGCCGGTAGAGATGGCGGACGTTGAACAGGCCAGTGGTTTCATCGGTAATTGTGAGCTCCTGAATACGCTCCATAGCGCGCGAATTCTCGATCGCGATCGCCGCGTAGTCACATAGCACATGCAGAAACGAAATTGTATAGTCGCTCAGCGTATCGAACCGGCAATTGATAAGCTCAATCACTCCAAGCGTCCGTAGGCGCGACCGAAGGGGCATGCAGATCGCCGACCGCACCCGGAATGGTTTCCCCTGCCCGTCCCTATCAGCCGGCGCGGCAAACTGCTGGGAGAAACGAGGGTCCTGACTCACCTCGGGAACAATCAGGCTCTCGCCGTGGGCCGCCACCCATCCCGCGATTCCATGGCCCACCGGAACCCGCAGCTTGGCCAGGTCCGACTCCGTGTGCCCCACGGCCACCGCGTAGTAAAGCTCTCTGCGTGCCTCGTCCAGCAGCAGCAGCGACCACGTCTCCGGCTTGAAGAACTGCTCCATCTGCTGCATGATCGCGCGCAGAATCGCGTCCCGGTCGAGCGACGACGTCAGCGCCCGCGCAACATTGTGGAAGACAAGCAGGTCCCGCAGATTTGGATCGTCATTTATTGGGTCGGTCGGGGCCATCGTTGCTCTCGTTGCTGATTCTGACACACTTGATGTGTGTTTGCGGATATCTAAGGTTACCGTTCAACCAAGATCGAGGCAGGGAATAACCTCTCTGTGATAGAACGGAGTTGAGATATCGAGACCGAGGTGTAGCCATGGCCAATGTCAGCAACCCCGACCGCCGCGAATTCCTCAAAAGGTCCGGAGCCGTAACCGCCGCTGTTCTTGGCAGTTCCGCACTACCCGCCCGCGCAGCCGAAGGTACGCAGCCTCCGTTGCCCTCGAACCCCCGCACCCAGACCACCATGCCCACCCGCAACTTGGGCAAGACCGGTTATAAGGTAGGTGTTTTTTCGTTAGGCGGACAGGCCGCCCTCGAACGCGCCAACCACTTCGATATCGCTGTCCCGATCATTGACCGGGCGCTCGATCTCGGGGTCAACTACATCGATACCTCTTCCATCTACGGCGGCCCCGACCGTTGGAGCGAGCAATATGTCGGCCAGGCCATGAAGCGCCGCCGCAACGAAGCCTTCCTCGCCACCAAGACCAAGGAGCGCACTCGCGACGGTTCCATGCGAATGATCGAGAAGTCGCTCCAGCTGCTCAACACCGATCACGTTGACCTTTGGCAACTGCACGACATCGGGACCGCCACGGATGTGAATGAGGTCTTCGCCAAGGGCGGCGCCATGGAAGCACTCATCGATATGCACGAGCAGAAGGTCGTCCGCTTCCTCGGCATCACCGGCCACTACCGTCCCGACGCCCTCATGGATTGCATCCACCGCTATCCGTTTGACTGCATCCTCATGGCCATCAACGCTGCCGATCCGCATCACTATAGCTTCGCCGACGGTCTGCTGCCATTGGCTGTGGAAAAGCAGATGGGCATCATCGGCATGAAGGTCCCGGCTCGCGGACGCTTGCTTGCTTCGTGGACTCCGCCGCCTCTTGAGCAGCAGAAACACTCCTGGGAAGGCATGGTGATCGCTACGAGCCCCGGCCCCCTGAAGATGCGCGAGGCGGTTTACTACACCCTCTCGCAGCCGGTTTCGACCATCATTATCGGGTGTGACTCGATCGCGCAGCTTGAAGAAAATGTTCAGCTGGCGCGAGACTTCACCCCTCTGAACAGCCAGCAACTTGCCGACTTAACGGCCCGCTCCGAAACAGTCTCCAAGCCGTCTTTGTTCTTCCGCTTCTATGACCGGGCCTAGAAGTCCAGCCGCAGGCGAAGATAAATAATCCGGTTCGCCTGCGAACTGGAGTACTGCGTGGTCGAGAGCTGTGTCGACTCACCAAACAGCGACGAGCCCAACACTCCGACCGGCGTTCCCCCATTGACCGTGTTGAACAGGTTCTGGATCTGCACGCCCAGATTCATTCGGTAGCGGCGGGCAATCTCTATCTTCGGCAGCTTCGCGCCTGCGGCCAGGGTCGCCGACCGGGCAGCTGGCTGATCCGGAAGCTCGGGACCGAAGCTGAAGTTTCGTGTCAGCCCAAGGTTCAACATCGTCAGTGAGGGGCCTGTCCCGTAGTTGATCGGGATAATTGTCTGCCCGGGCAGAGGGTCAGCGTCGAAATTGCCCCACTTCGTCTTGTAGACGCTGGGACGGCTTAGGTCTGTGGCAAAAGCAGGGCGATCGTTGAACTGCGAATCGCCATTCAGGTCTTCTCCGACCGTGATGTTGAACGGCGCGTTCGATTGCGTTATCAGGAAGGGATTGAGTTGCAGCTTGAATGGCAGGCTGACAAGCCCTCCCAGATAGAGGCGGTTACGGATATCATCCGCGGCGCGTCCGTAGTCGACGTGCAAATCGTACTGATTCGAGGGAAAGCTGCTGGGGCCGCCGGTGTTCGTATGGCTGTAGCCGAAGATGTAGTAGCCGTAGAGCAAGACGGGTTTGGTCCGAAGGTGGAAGTTGGTAAAGATGCGGTTCCGCTTCGATGCGCCCAGGGAGTCGTATTCGTAGATATTCTGCAGCGTCCCCAGCGGCCGTACGCCGCTGGTTGGATCCGCCGGATTGTAGGTACCGGGCAGCGGCGCATTCACGTTGCGCGTGATCAGCTGATCCACGCCACGATAATAGGAATAGTCGACTGAAAGCGTGAGCCGCTTGAAAAATTCCTTATCGATGCTCACACTTTGCTGCACAGTCAAGGGCGAGCGTAGTTGCGGACTGATGCGGTAGATGGTCGGCAATGTCGCCGGGCCCAGCGATCCGATGGGTGGGACATTAGGGTAAAAGTCCGGAAAATTGACCACATACTGCTGTTGGAGCACTCCGTTCTGACGGTTTGCATTCACTATCAGTTCCGATGGGACCCGATCGTAGAAGATTCCGATGCCCGCACGCAGCACCGCCTTCGCCGGCTTATCCTTATCCGCTCCAATGGCCCACGCATAGCTCAGGCGCGGACCGAAATCCGCATGGTCGGGAATGCCGCTCTGGGTTTCGAAGCGCATTCCTGGAGTCAGCGTCATATAGGGCGTCATCTTCCACTCATCTTCAACATAGAGTCCCAGATCCGCGACGTTGACCGTTACCTTCGGAGTGCCTCGGATGATTGTGAACTGACTCGCACCACCCCCTGCCGCGCGAATCTGCGCCGGGGTTAGCCCATTCGCCAGTCCTTGCACTGTAGTGTCATAAGCGTCAATCGATGGGAAGATGAACAGGCCATTGAAGCCCGCGGTCGAAGTGCTTCCATCCTGAAGGTAGCGAAATCGGCCGCCAAAGCGCAGCAGATTATCGCCATGCGATATGGAAGCATAGTTCTGTAGTTCGTAGTGATTCTGTCCGTCGTGCAGTTGGCCCACGTTGTTGCCGCCTCCATTGAACGCGCCCTGCACCAATATCGTTGGGCTGCTGTTGAGCGAGACCGAGCTGTCGTCGGTGCGCATGAACTGGAAGCGCGTCTCGTTAACCACCCGCGGTCCCAAAGTCTGCGTATCGCTGAACTGGAAGGTCTGGTCGGTGTGGCGTGTATCGATAGCCTGGCTCTCGAGCTGGAGCTGGCTCTGCAGCAGGTTGTCCTGGGTCTGGTGACCGAACTGGTAGCGAAGGCTCACCGTCTGGATCTTGCCCAACTCGAAGTCCACGCGTGGTCCCACATCGACTGAGGTTTGCGGACTGGAGACGGTGGCCGTATAGACCGGTCCAGTCGATGAGGTAGTCGCGTGAATGAAGGACTGCGCGCCCACCGTCTGCTGGTCACCAGTCAGAAACCAGGAGCTGGACTTGGTTATCGGACCGCTGATGTCGCCCTCTGCGTAAAAGGCGGAGTAGGGGGGCTGCTCCTGCACAAATGGATTGCGGGAGTTGAGCGCCGAGTCGTCGCCCAGCAAGGTGAGGGTTCCATGAACCGAGTTGCCACCCGGCTTGGTGAAGATCTCAACCCGGCCGAGACCCGTCGTATCGTATTGCGCCGAAAAGGGATTCTCATTGATGCGAATCTCGCGTATCGACGACACGGGCGGCATCCGCGCTGCGCTGAATCCGTCGACAAAGAGTTTTGTACCGGATTCGGAGCCCGCCATTGCCTGGATCTGGAGCTGCAACTGCTGTGGGTTGGGAGAGAGAGCATCGAGATCGGAGCCCCTGAGGATGATCGCTCCCAGATTGTGGTCCGGGCTGGAGTCGAGGATATCACTGGAGACGGCGACATCTTCGCGCCGTATCTCGATCTGCAAATCGATGTTGATCCTGAGAGTCTGACCAGGTCCTACATTCACTTCCTTCTGCTCCGTCCTAAAGCCCGGTGCTGCAACCGTCAGCGTGTATTTGCCGGGAGCGATTCTGGAAAAGCGGAAACCTCCTTGTGCGCTCGAAGTAGCGGTCAGCGTCGTTTGCCCTGGAGATGCGAGCGTGATGATGGCTGAAGGCACAAGAGCACCGAAGGGATCGGTTACGATACCGGTCAGCCCGCCCGCGTTGACCTGGGCCAGGGCCCACCAACAGGCGAACATAGCGATCGGTAGCAGCTGAGCTACGCGGCGAAGCAATTTTCTTTGCGATAAGGAGCAATATTCTTGCATGGGGATGCGAGGTTGCGCCTGACAAATGACAGCAGAGGAACGGGCAGCGATGGAGCAGACCTTTTCGCGGGTAACTTATGTGACCGCAGGCTAAAAATGGGCCAGAGTTACTATACCTGGGAAATACAGCTCAAATGTGGCACTTTTCCCAGGGAAATGCCACCTTGAGGCCATTGGAATGGGCGCGATTGCCCTGATCTGCTTCGTTTATCGGCTAAAAACACACCGAACTCTTCAGCATTCTTCTTAACATACCCAAATCTTCGCCTGTGTCCAATGGATGAAGGGTACCGAAAGTAACAGGCGGTCGCTAAAATCGACTGCGCGTCTAATGGTGCGGCTGGTCGCGCTCAATCCCCCCGTGAAAGGTGAAGTTGCCGCATAGCACTCTCGTGCTAGGGGTTTGGGAAGGAAGTGGGATTCAATCCCGACGCCGGATGCGAGACCCTGTCTATGTCAAGGGGGTTGCAGTTTGGGGGAACGGTAGCTCCTTGGACATGAAAGGCCTGTCATCCGTGACAGGCCTTTCATATTTTTAGAGCAGGATTTCAAACCCCACCTTTAAGTTGTAGAGCGTGGTTTGACGGCCAGCATCTGCACGGGAACCGGTTGCCCGTTCTGGTCCGTCAAATTGGGTTTGATGGTCTGTGTGTCTTTGAGGGCCACGGGATCGACGAAGTGGACCAGATTATCCCCCGATGTGCTGACGAAGAAAATAGTTTCGTCCGGCGAGAAGATACCGGCAACCGGCGCCTGCGCCGTGCCCGAAAGTTGCACGTTGGTAAGCGTTCCCACCAATCCCTGCGTATTGGACGGCATATAGCCGGGCAGCAGGCCGCTGGCGGATGCCGAGTTGTAAGTCACAAATGCAATCGTTGAGTCGGGTGAAGCGACGATCTGGTGAATCTCCGACGGGCTTATGCCGGCCAGCGGAAGCTGATTGAAGGTGGGTGAAAGCTGGATGCCGGTATTGCTGGACGGGCAGGGCCCAATGGGAATCGTGACGCCGATGTCGGTCAATCCCTGGCTGACGCTTGCGCCCAGGATGTGTGTTCCGCTGTTCGTCGCGTCCAGATGTTCGGTGGTGGCCCCTAGGATGGCTGCCTGAGGATAGTAAATTGGCGGGTTCACCGTGATGTTCGGGCAGAAGCCGTGGGCCGTGGTCTGTGTGCCGGTAATGAAGGGCCCAATGCTGGGCACGGCGATGGCTAGATCTGGACCGCAGAAGGGATCGTATGTGCCGCTCGCCACGGGGCTGTTGTTGTTCAGGCTGCAACTTTGCGTAGGCTGCGTGGCCGAGATGTTGTAGGTGCTCCAGCCGGTGCTGGCATTGTGGACATACAAGGTGTCCGGACCAACAATATAGACGTTCTTGCCGTCCGGCGAGAAGGCAGCGCGGGTCGCGACCCCACCAATGCTGGTAGCCGAGCTGCTCGAATTCGTATAGAGGTAAATCACCTGGCGCAACTGGTCGTTAATTACGACCGTCGAACTATCCGGCGAGACGGCCAGCACCACCCCGGGCACGGTGGTATCTTCCTTGCCCAAGACGTTGTTGGTAGCGCTATAGACCATTAGCTCGCGATAGCTGCCGAAATAGAGATTGGCAGCGCCTTGGTCGAGCACCATGGAGTTTGGCGGATAGGGCAGCTTCACCGGCGACCCCGGCACGCCCGTCGTCAGATCGATGTTGCTGAAGAATTGCGATTGGGTGGAAGCCATCCAGAGAATCGTGCTGCTGCGGCCCGGTGAGGTGACGCTGAGGGGATTGCCGACCACCGGCAGGCCTGTTCCGAAGACCCCAATCTGGCTGATCGGCGCTGGGTTGCAGGTGCCCGGCTGGCAGATGGCATTGATGGCCGCCGCGCTGGGAAAAGTAGAGCTGACCTGCCCACTGGCGCTGACTGCAATCTCCTGTGGTCGGGTTGACGTGTAGTCAAGCGAGAGGCCGTTCAGAACCTCGCCGTTCGTGTCGGTGATGGTTGCGGCGATGTTCTGCGGAGAGTTTTGGTTGACCACCGCACTGTCGCTGCCATTGATCGAGAGAGCGATGGTCTTTGGCGGGCAGGTGTAGAAATAGCCGGCGGCTGAGCCCGAACTGGTCGCGGAGACACCTGCATTGATGACCGTGGAGCCCGGCAGGTTGGCCGTCGTGGTTCCGTTGATTCCTGTGTTGCTGGCGCTTGTGTTGTTGATGGTGACAATGCTCGCGTTCAGCGGGGTGTACGTGATGGTACCGACGTAATTGGGCGCGCCGTTCAGTCCGTTGGGAATCGGTACGCTATTAGGCCCGAGCACAGTTGTGAACGAGGTGAGGAGAGGACCAGCCTGGTTCTGGGACGTACAACTGGTCTGCGCCTTTGGATCAATCGTAATGGCCGTGATGGGAGGGTGTACGTAAATCGGCACTGGATTGCTGGTGACGCCTGCACCGCTCGCCGTCACTTGCGCAACGCCGCAGCTGGTTGCGTTGCACTGCTCGGTATTCGCACCCTCAGGCGGCGTGCAAATGGTAAAGTCGGCGATGCCGCCGGGGCTGGTGCGGTTCCAGGTTCCGCCGCAGACTGAGCCAGTGGGCGAAATATCCGCGAGAAGGAGATTGCTGGTGCCGTAACTGTAATTGGAGACGCTGGTCGCGGTGCCCTTGCAATTGGCGGCGGTGGGCGCTGTCACTTGCCCGATCTGACCCCAGGAAAGAGAAATACCGGTTGTCGCCGGTCCAAGAGTAATCGACGCAACAGCGTTGGTTTTAGGGCCATAACCAAGACCGTTGCAATAAGCGCCAACATTCGTGGTGCAACCTGCGATCGAAAGGCCTACGGGAAGAGAAAAGACAAACAACACAATAAGGGCAAAATACCGCTGCATGAAACCTCCCCGCTCGCGCTTGGGTGCGCAAACGGTCTTTCCAGCCAAAAATGTCGAAGTATCCTTTAATTGACAAGGGCTCGAAGTTTGAGTGTAAAAGGTTGGAAGAGGCTTCGGCAAGGGCGCGAAGGCTCCGGGGCAGCGTTTGGCCCCGTGCCGAAAGCCCCACTAATCCTCTGGACTCACGAAATCCGAACAAAAAAAGGGACCGACAAAGTTATCCAGGGTCTATTCCTTGCCCCCTGTTCTCCCGTCCTGGTTTTGCCGAGACGCGTAATTTCCCCGGTACGCGCCCATCAATCTTGAGATCAGAACCGCCAGGTACAGAATCCCAAGGATGGATTCGATCACGGCGAGAGACCGTACCTGCGGTGAAACCGCAGTCATACCTGCCGCTCCAAGTGAGGTCATAGTCCCGAAGCTGTAATAGACAAAATCGAAGGCTTTGGGAAATTTGTGAGAGTTAGTCAGCGGATCTAGATAGAAGGCGTTAGGCTGCAGGCTAGCCACAACCGTGTACAGAGACGCAAAGCTGAATCCCACCATCAGATAAATACACAATGCGCCGAAGATACTTTCTGCATCGGGCGTTTCCCGGGAAAAGACGCGTCGAAAGATGACTACGATAACGAAGACGTCGAAAGCGAAACCGAAAAAGATGGCGAGACGCGACAACATGCTGGCATCGGCGCGAAATAGAACGGTACGTTGCAGCAACGCCGGTACGGCAAGGATCAGAGCGATGAAAACCAGGCCGCGACGGAAGCTGATCGCATATACGGTCAACAGAGTGACGGACGATCCCAGCACGCGGAATATGTGATAGCGGAAACCGCTGCCATCCGCGGCGTAGGGATAATAGACAAGGTATCCCAGCAGGAAGAGAAACAGGAGAGCGAATCTGTGCCCGGTTACAGACAAGGTTCGCCTCGTGCGGGTAGGAGTTGGTAGCAACGATTCAGGCATGGCGCCCTGCAAATGCGGAGAAGTTGATCGTACAACTTTTTCGGCGAAATAAGCGGGTTAAGTGGACAACACCCCAGATGGAAAGGGGATAGGGATAATCCCGGTCGAGTGCCGCCCCCGGATTGTCATTTGTGCAGCGAGCCCATCTTGTAGACGATGCCTCCCGACGCTGCAAACTCCCTCTGAGTTGAGTAGCCGTAGTGCGTCGGCTGGAAGTCGGCAATCACACGAACCGAGAGACGTGGCGACAGGTTGTAATCGTACCAACCACCTAAGGCCGCGCCAAAGGCCAGCTTGTTGTTATAGACACCAACCTGGTTCGGCGACACACCCTGGGGGAAATCCTTATCGAACGAGCCATAGGCAGCGCCAATCGTGGCATGCAGGCCGGCGGCGTAATTCTGGCGGCGCAAGATGCGGAATGTCGGACCGAAGAGGAAGAGATTCTGCGACATTCGAGGATTGGTTATTCCATACTGATTCGGCGGAACATTGATCGTCCCGTACAGGCCGCGAGCTCCGGCCTCGATACCCCAGAATGGTCGCAAATAGATCGTCGCCGTACCATTCCAACCCAGCAGGTTGGTCGCCGGAAAGTTCTTCGCGGCGCTGGGATTGAAGTGCGAATATTGCACTCCCCCATAGATGTCCCAGCGATTGGTGTACTGCGGCAACTCAGTCACTGGAGCGGTCGCCGTCACCTGGGCGTCCGCGTGAACGATCGATAAAAAGAAAGGAATAGCTAAAAGAGCGGCACGCAGAGAACGGACAACGGATTTCACGCGAATCCCAAACCTCACAGAATTGAACGGTCAGACGGCCCCGACCTGCGTAGGCCACTAAAGTTTCACGATACACGATCAGCTATTGAGCGGCCAGCGATGAAGCGATCAGCTGTCCCCTCCTCCAGCTGATCTCAATTCATCCAGCGGCGATCGTTCGGGTCTTTGTTCGGATCGATGACATGGCCGTCTTTGTCGAGATGAACCTCTTTATTCTGCTTGCGCATGTATACCTGGAACTTGCGCGCGGCCCGGCGGCGCTTCCAGCGGTAGTAGTCGTTGCGCAGGCCGAAGAAGTGCTCGCTGCCAGCAAAGGCGAATCCCCGGCGTGGGGCAAGTTTGATGTAGAGGTAGCCGAAGAGCGCTCCGCCTAGCTGCGAAAAAGCAAACGCGCGCTGGCTCGAGAAGAGCATGGCCAAGGCAATCAGCAGGTAGACCGCGACCAGGTACTTGGCCTTGATCATCATTGGAAGCGGGAACATCATGAACTCGGAGTCGGCGTACAAGACCCCGAACGCAATGAGCAGACCGAAGATGCCGCCAAATGCGCCGGTGAGCATGACCTGTTCAGACATGGCGAAGGAAAGCAGGATGGCTGCGAGGCCCGCTCCAAGGACAGAGATAAAATAAATCTCCATCAGCCAGCGAGAGCCGCGGTCCCTCTCAAGAAAGCTACCCAGGAACCACAGCGAAAGCAGCTCGAAGGCCGTGTTCAGAATGCCTTGGTGCACAAAGCTGTAGGTCACCAGCTGCCAGATGGCTCCGCGCATGACAAACGGCGGCACAAGCGCCGTCCAGGAGACAAGCGTCAAGGCGGTCGGCGCCGACGCAATGCCCAACACCAACAGGACGAAGAAGGCCCCGAGATTCCAGAGGATGAGCTTGCGCGTGAATCCGCTGAAATCGGGGAAAGCAAGAATACCAGAGGAGCGTGGCACGGATTTATTCTCTCACCCTTCCATCCTCCTGTTGTTTGTCCCCGCACCGGACATTTCACCGCCGCAAGGAACTCATGACCGAAGGCTCGTAACTCGCCTTTCTCATCGTTCCGGCGTGGGGACGACAGCCAGACTGCGGCCTGCCCCATCAACGGCGCGAACGCCTAGGATGACGTTGTCCTTTGAGATGGGCAGAGTGATCGACTGCTCGCCGGGTTTGGCGGCGATCGAACGTTGCCAGTCATGGGCCGTCGTTTCGCGCCACACTACCTCATATTGTGTGCCTTCCGGGGCTCCGGCGCCATGAGACCACTTGAGGGTCGTATTGTTGTCGAGATTCCTGGTGACAATGCGAACGTCGGTCGGCGGAGGAGGTGCCGATGCGAGCACGGCCATGGTGGCCGCGTTGAGGCGCGCGACGCGAGCGACATAATCGAAGTCGACGAACTTGAGCAGATCGCCGTATTCGGTGCCGTTTTCTACACGAACGTCCTGGTGTTGGTGGTTGAAGTCCTCACGCCACTCTGTAAATCGAACGGCGGCGAAGCCTTCCTGGTTGAAGGAGGTGTGATCGCCTCCGCGAAGAAAGCGGTCGCGACGGAATACGAGGACGGGATGGAAGGCAACCGTTGCAGTGGAGGCCGTCGCCCCAGTGGTGATGGCAGCGTCGTATGTCCGTCCGATATCGGCAACAGCACGTGCCAGCTCGCGTGAGGGCGAATCGCTCTCATAGCCAAGCCCGACAATGCGACGAATCTCCTCTGGCGTCGCATTGGCTGGAATGCTCTCGGAGAAGAGTCGTACCGCGGATTTATCCTGCAGCGTTTCTCCCGGTGTTGTATTACCCCCAACGATGTCATTATTAAAGACGCCTTCGATCTGCCAACCCTCGCTCTTTGCAAACTTGGCAAGATGAGCGCTGCCGTTCAGGCCCTGCTCCTCGCCTGCGACTGCTGCAAAGACGAGGGTTGCGGGCAGCTTCAGCCGGGACAGGACGCGGGCGCACTCCAAGCTTACGGCGACTCCGCTCGCGTCGTCATTTGCGCCGGGCGCAGGATCGCGGGTGTTCATGGTGTCGGAGTTGCGTGAATCGTAGTGTCCGGTAACCAGGATGACGCGTTTGGCCTGCTCGGGATCTTTTCCACGAAGCACTGCGTAGACATTGGTGATGACGGTAGGCTGAGTGATGCGGGGATTCGGGCCGGTCTGCGGGGGCTCGGTAAAGGTGTCGCGCTTTACCTCAAGACAGCCTCCGCAATCGCCGGAGTAACTCTGCAGTCGTTCGGTAATCCAGTCGGCGGCGGCGTTCACGCCCTGGCCAGGGGGCAGGTCTTTGTCCATGCTGGAAACTGTGCTGCGGTTCTTGAAACCCGCCAGTGCCTCGATGGTGTGGCGGATCTGAGTTGGAGAGATCTGGTTGAGCACGGCAGCAATGGTGGGATCGGCGGGCACCGGCTGGATCGGAAGGCCAATGGCATCCAGATCGCGCCTTACGTCGTCCAATACAGCGGACGCAGTGGAGGCTGCCGCAAGAAATAGAGAGCCTGCGACGCAGGCGGATAGAATAGGGAGAATTGGGTGTACGAGCAGATATCTTGCCTTGGTGCAAACTCTTACTTTCATTCCACAGGCTCCAAGGATTACGAAGGGTGGATTGCGAAACGGTCAATTGCTCGCCTGTGGCTTGACGTGCCGGGCGATTCTCCTCAACACTAACGGAGTTGAGGTAAAAAGGTCATTGTATTAATCATTAATACTCCGGTTCTTGGGAGGGTTCCATGCCACTTTGCCCTGAATGTGAGACTGCTCTCGATATTGAAGCCGATGAAGTCGAAGAAGGCGATGTGATCGTCTGCGACGAGTGTGGCTCTGAATACGAGGTCGTTACGACCGAACCACTTGAACTCGTCAAAGTCGATGAAGGCTATGACGATGAAGACGAAGAAGCTCTCGAAGAGGAAGAAGAATGAAGAGATTGACACGCCGTCCCAGCTTGGCGGCGGTGCTTTTCCTGCTCGCAGCGGGCTTGGCCTTTACCCAGAACCCCAAGTTCAAAACACTCGATGGCAAGGTTTTGGGGAACGGTGAAACTCCACTCCCCGGCGCAATCGTTTACCTGCAGGATTCAAAAACAACCAACATCCGCAGCTTTATAGCAATTGAGGATGGAAGTTATCGCTTTGGTCAGATTTCGCCGGACATTGACTACCAAGTCTGGGCGAAATACAAGGATGCTAAGAGTCCCACGAAGACAATCAGTTCGTTCGATTCGCGGAAACAGGTAACAATCGATCTGCACATCAAAGCGGACAAGTGAAGAAAGCAGCCATTAGGGATTGGCCATTAGGACGATATACATACCGCAATAGCGAAAAGCAAAAGCGCCACCTACTAAAGGTGGCGCTTCTGCTTTCAGCTAATCACGAATGGCTGCTTTTACTGCTCTCGCTTCCAGTTCATCAGATCGCCCAGGGTAGTCGTGGAACTCGAAACCGGAGCCTTGTAGGCTTCGACATCGGCACGGCTGGCTTCTTCGCCGACCGCACGCAGGCTCAAGCCCACCTTTTTCTCCTCTTGATTCATTTTGATGATCTTGAAGTCGTGCTCCTGGCCCTGTTCGAGCTTGGAGGGCGCTCCATGTCCATCAGTTGCTTCCGACACGTGACACAAGCCCTCGACACCCTCAGCAATCTCGACGAACGCGCCGAACTGCGCCGTCCGCAGCACCTTGCCATGGACCACGTCGCCCACGCGATGCTGCGCGAAGAACGTATCCCAGACATCGGGCTGCAGCTGCTTGATGCTGAGCGACAGGCGGCGGTTTTCGGGCTCAACGCCCAGCACCACGGCCTTTACTTTCTCGCCCTTCTTCAGCACTTCGGAAGGATGCTTGACACGCTTGGTCCAGCTCAAGTTGCTCACGTGAACCAGGCCGTCGATTCCGTCCTCGATCTCAATGAACGCGCCGAAGTCGGTCAGGTTGCGAACACGGCCTTCGACATTGGTTCCGGTCGGGTAGCGGGCAACGAGGTGCTCCCAAGGATTCTCGAGCAATTGCTTCATGCCGAGCGAGATACGGCGGTCCGTCGGATTCACGCTGAGCACCACAGTCTCGACTTCGTCGCCGGGCTTCACCAGCTTCGAGGGATGCTTCATGCGCTTCGACCAGGTCATCTCAGAGACATGCACCAGGCCTTCAATGCCCTGCTCCAACTCGACGAACGAGCCGTAGTCGGTCACACTCAGCACTCGGCCACGCACGCGCGCTCCAACCGGGTAGCGCTCGACTGCGTCCAGCCACGGATCAGGCGTGAGTTGCTTGAAGCCCAGGGAAACGCGCTGCTTCTCGCGATCGAACTTGAGAACCTTCACCTGGATTTCGTCGCCCACATTGACCAGGTCACGGGGATGAGTGAGACGGCCCCATGACATATCGGTTATGTGAAGCAGACCGTCGATGCCACCGAGATCTACGAACGCCCCGTAGTCGGTCAGATTCTTGACTGTGCCGGTCAGGATGCTGCCCTCTTCCAGGTGCTCAAGGGTCTGCGAGCGCTTGGCATTCTGCTCTTCCTCGAGGATCTCCTTGCGGGAGATGACCACATTGCCGCGCTTCTTGTTGAGCTTGATGACGCGAACTTCAATCGGCTGGCCGATGTAAGCATCGAGATTACGGACCGGGCGAATCTCCAGCTGCGAGCCGGGCAGGAATGCCTTGATACCGATATCGACCGTCAATCCGCCCTTGACGCGGCCGAGAACCATCCCGGTGACCGGAGTCTTGTCGTTGGCAGCCTTCTCGATGATGTCCCATACGCGATGGCGCTGAGCCTTGTCATAGCTCAGAACGTACCCGCCCTCGGCCT
This sequence comes from Silvibacterium sp., assembly GCA_049588475.1. Lineage (GTDB taxonomy): Bacteria > Acidobacteriota > Terriglobia > Terriglobales > Acidobacteriaceae > Silvibacterium. The sequence continues at coordinate 69,950 of JBAVYX010000275.1, forward strand.
CTTCGCGCTCGATCACAACCTCTACCGGATCGCCCGCCTTCAGCTTAGGCTGACCGGTGTGGTCGAGGACCTGCTCCAAGGGAATGAGCCCCTCGGACTTCAAACCAACGTCGACAACTACATGCTTGTCCGTGAGCTTGATCACGGTTCCAGACACGATCGTCGTATCGTCAAAGGCCTGCGCCGCCGCTTCTGCAGCCTGTTCGCGGTCGAAGGATTCGAGCGCCGCGGCAAAGTCTTCCATGCTTCCGAAATCGATGTCGTCGGTCGAATGGGTGTCAGCCGTCTCGGGAGGAACTGCGGCAACGGCTTCGGTTGTTTCAGCGGAATGGGCTTCCGGGTTGTGGGTGATTTCGATGGACGAATCAGCGTGATCCGTCGCGGCTTCCAATGTAGGGGTTTCCAGTTCGGTGTTCAGAGGAGTGCTCTCGATTTGTTCAGGATTAAGGACGTCTGCCATAACTGCCAGCTCCGGGACTTTCGGTCGGCGGTCCCGCAATTCCGCCCTGCAGACTTCAGGAATAGCCGGTCAAACTGTACGATCGGCTTCAACGCTGCAGATTTCCTCGCCGGTAGCTTAGATTCAGGGCTGATCCGCGAAGATTCGGGGATCGCTGTTTCCTTTTCGTCCCTTTTAGGCAAGAGGTTCCGAGAGGAGACGATGCGGGTGGCCAGTATGCCTGGTTCACACAACGTCGGCCTCCATTTTGGAGCATCCGGCAGGCAGGAATTTTATAGGAACTTGCGATCACAGGTTCACGCGTGAAATCCGCGCTAACCTACCTCTAAACTATAGAGCCCCTTTGTTGGCGTGTCAATGAAACACCGGAAGATGGCGGTGAAAACACTGTCAAATTCCTGGCAATGACCAGCCCCATACCGGGCTTCATCGAAGGCAAGTTCCGTCAAGGCGAAATTTATTCTGCCCGCAAGGCCTGCATTGGATCCAGGCGCGACGCCCGCCAAGCGGGCAGTAGACACGCCATCGAGGCCACGAGCAGCAGTAACAGGCTTACCAGGAGGAAGATCCAGGGATCGAGTGCCTGCGTCTGGTAGAGCATGGAGGCGAGCAGCCTCGTCACCATCGCGCTTGCTCCCAGCCCCAGAATCAGCCCATACAGCGCCGGACGCAGCCCGTCTCCCAGCACCAGGCGCACCACCTGCTCCTGCTGGGCCCCCAAGGCGATGCGAATCCCTATCTCTGTTGTGCGCTGGGCTATTAAGTAGGCGAGCACGCCATAGAGGCCGGCTGCGGCCAGAATTAGCGCGATTACGGCGAAAGCCAGAACCAACAGCGAATTGAACTGCGAACTCGCCGTCGACTGTCCGATTGTCTCGCGCAATGTCACCACGTTTGACACTGGCAAGTCTACATCGAGCAGGCCGATCAGTTTCTCGATCGGCATCGCAAGTGTGTTCACGTCGTGGTCCGAGCGAACCATGATGGTCGCATTGCTGTAGTCATTGCCGTAGAGGGGCATATACATCGTCGGATTCGCTGGCTGTGAGATCAGCCACCGCGTATCTCCCACCACACCGACTACTTGGTATACGTGGCCATCGATATCTATTTTTAGGTGCTTTCCGATGGGATCCTCGCCGCCCGGAAAACAAAGCTTCGCCGCCGCCGCGCTGATGATCATGACATTCCCGCGATCCAGCCGCTCGTTCGCCGCAAAGGTCCGTCCCTTCAGCAAAGGAATCCCAGCGGCCTGAAAATATCCCGGATCCGCACCGCGATGCATCAGGTCGAGGCCCACTCCTTTCGGCAGCGTAGGATGCTCCACTACACTCACCAGTTCGTCGCCGCCATAGCCCTGCCCGGGCACTGTGCTCACCAGACCCGCGCTCTTCACTCCGGGCAGCGCTCGCACGCCCTCTATGAGCTGCTCAAAGAACGCCACTCGCTTTGTATCGTCTTTGTACCGCGCATCCGGCAGGCTCAGGCGCATCGTCAGTACGTTGTCGACGGGAATCCCCAGATCGGTCGTCCTCAGCCGTTGATAACTCTTCAACATCAGCCCGGCGCCCACCAGCAGAACCACTGTAACCCCCACCTCCACCACTAGCATTGCTTTACGTAATTGTGCCCGGCTCTGTCCGCCGCTGTGCGCACGCGAAGATTCTTGCAGTGCGGCCAGAAGGCGCCTGCTATCCGATCCCATGGCAGAAATCATCCCCGAGAACGCCGCGCACAGAAGGGTCGCGCCTACAGTGAAAGCAATCACCACGCCGTCGATATGAATCGCCTCGACGCGATTCATATCCTGCCGCGTGTGGATCAGCCACTCCACAGCGCCCCACGCCAGTACCAGCCCCGCTGCTCCTCCAGCGGCAGAAAGTAGCAGGCTCTCGGTCAACCGCTCGCGCAATAGCCTCAGCCGTCCTCCGCCCAGCGCCGCGCGGATCGCCATCTCTTTGCTACGCGCCGTCGTGCGCGCCACCAGCAGACTCGCAACGTTGAGGCACGCGATGAACAGGACACATGCCGTGGCTGCCAGCAGCGTATAGAGCGGCGTCTTGTAGTCCTCCACCACGTCATCCAGCATCGGCCGCCCGATGACTCCTTCACGCACCGCCGGCCCGGGATGACTGGCCTTGATCCGTTTCTGCACCGTGTCGAGTTGGCTGATCAGAGCCGACTGCGTGACCCCCGGCGCCAGCCTTGCCACTGCCAGGAACTCATGATCCTCAAACGTCTGCATCAGCCACGGCGGAGCCTCATGCCCCACTGACGTCCAGATCTTCACCGTGTTGCCCCCAAAGGCACTCGAATACGTAAACCACGACGGCAACACTCCGATAATCGTGTACGGTTTCACATCCAGCCAGATCTTCTGACCTATCACTTTCGGATCACCGCCATAGCGCCGCTTCCAGAACGCCGCAGACAGAATGACTGCCGCCTCCGCGTCAGGCTTGTCATCCGCCGCCGTAAAACTGCGGCCAAGTATTGGCTCGACCCCGAGCAAGCTAAAAAGGTTCCACGAGCACATGCCCGCCTCAACTTTTTCCGGAAGCTTCCCCCCCTCCGCCGACACGTTGTAGCCCTGCCACGGCGACACTAGCGCCAGCTCTGCCACGCTCGGTCCGGCCACTTTTTGCCACTCCTCGAAGCTGCCCGCGGCTATCGGAAGATAAGCCCGAAAGCCGGTGTGCTCCTTGTCGTGGACATTCTCGTAAACCGTAATCAACCGGTCCGGATCTGGAAAAGGAAGCGGCTTCAGCAGCACTGACCGCACCACCGTGAACAGCGCCACATTCGCCCCAATGCCTAGCGCCATGATCCCGATCGCCGTCAGCGCGAATCCGGGCGCTCGCAACAACGTCCGCACACCGATCCGCGCATCGCGCAGTACCGACTCCATACCGCTCCAGTTCCACGACTCCCGCGCCTGGTCGCGCAGCGCCGCCGGATTCCCAAACGCTCGCAGAGCCGCATGCCTCGCCTCGTCAGGACTCATACCGGCGGCGATGTTTCCCGCAATCTGCTGCTCAAGATGAAACCGCAGCTCGTCATCCAGCCGGTCAGCCGCACGATTTCGCAGGAACAGCATCTCGATCCGCATCCGAAGCCGTGGTAACCACCGCATCGCCTTGACTCCTTTGCATCTTTGCGCTGAAACCTTGCTCACCCCTCCTGCACAATCAGGTTGATCGCGCCTGAAAGCCGCTCCCAGCTTGCCGTCTCCTTTTCAAGTTGCGCGCGCCCCGCAGCTGTCAGCGAATAGAACTTTGCCTGCCGTCCGGTCTCACTTTCCATCCACTTGGCTTTGATCCATCCCTGCTGCTCCAGCCTGTGCAACGCCGGATACAGCGATCCCTGCTGCACCTGCAGAATTTCGCCTGAAAGCTGCTGAATGCGCTTCGCGATGGCCCAGCCGTGTTTAGCCTCGACGGAAAGTGTTTTCAGAATCAAGAGGTCCAGCGTGCCCTGCACCAGATCGCTCGGTTTGCCCATGCCTAGATTATCTACACCTCATAATTGCAGCTAGTCAAGGCATCTGGAGAAACCTGGGATGTGGGCTACTCTGAAACTCTGCGAAGCCGATGAATGGGTGGAATAAGGTAAGCCACACCGCCGTAGATCCCTACATTGACTGCGTAATTGATTGCACACGATGAGCGTGGAAACCAGGCGCCTCAGGGATGTACATCCTCAGGATTGAACCCGGAACCTGGCGGCCATTATTCCAAGGACAGGCAAGTAGACGACAACCAAAAGCCGAGACAAGACACAAAGCACCATCGGGCGCACAAACAACTTCGTTTGGAATCTTCAAAACCTGTGTTTTGATGGACCATGCGCGCCGCTCTCGAACGCTATTTTGAGTTCTCCCATCTGAATACCAACTGGCGTACGGAGTTCTTCGCCGGAATTACAACCTTTGTCACCATGGCCTACATTGTCCTGGTGAACCCGGCCATCCTGGGCAAGACGGGCATGCCGCTGCCAGCGGTCACCGCCGCCACCTGCCTGTCGGCTGCATTTGGATGCATCCTCATGGGTATCATCGCGCGCTATCCCATCGCACTCGCGCCCGGCATGGGGCTCAATGCTTATTTCACTTACACCGTCGTCCTTAAGATGCACGTGCCATGGCAGACGGCGCTCGGAGCCGTCTTCGTCTCCGGCGTGGCTTTTCTCCTGCTCACCGCCTTCGGCATCCGGCAGCTCATCCTGCGCAGCATCCCGCACGAACTTTACGCCGCAGTCGCTGGAGGCATCGGTCTCTTCATCGCTTTCCTTGGATTGCAGAACGCGGGCATCATCGTGGCGCACCCGGCCACACTAGTCACCCTTGGCGACGTGCGTGCTCCGCAAACCGCTCTTGCCCTGATGGGCGTCGTGATCATCGGAATCTTGCAGGTCCGGCGCGTACGTGGCGCAATCCTGATCGGAGTCGTCGCGATCACGCTCGCGGCCATCCCCTTTCATCTCGTGTACTGGAAGGTCTCGTCCTATCGTTTCGCCGCGATCACGCAGACGGCTTTCCAACTCGACATCCGTTCCGCACTGCACATCGGACTGCTGGAGATCATCTTCGTCTTCTTCTTCGTCGACCTATTCGACAATCTCGGAACCATGGTCGCTGTCGCCAAAAAGGCCGGCTTGATGGGACCCGGCAACACCATTCCGCGCCTCAATAGCGTTCTGTTCGCTGATGCGGCAGCAACCGTTGTGGGCTCACTCGCCGGCACTTCCACCGTAACCAGCTATGTGGAGTCGAGCGCCGGCGTGGCTTCCGGAGGCCGGTCCGGCATTACAGCCATCGTGACCGGCGCATGCTTCCTTGTCGCGCTCTTTGCGGCGCCCTTCGTCGGCATCATTCCCACAGCGGCCACAGCTCCCGCACTGATCATCGTTGGCAGCCTCATGCTTACCACAATCAGCGAGATTCCCTGGACAGAACCGCTCTCCGCTATCCCGGCATTTCTCACGCTCATCATGATTCCTTTGAGCGCGTCCATTGCGAATGGATTGGGCTTCGGAGTGATCGCCTACGCCGCGGTTCACATCCTCGGCGGCAAGTTTCGCCGCCAGGATTGGCTGCTCTACCTGCTGGCCGTGCTCTTTCTCATTCGCTTTGTCTACGTCTCCAACGCCTGAACCGCTGGCGGAGGTCGATGTAGATCTCTGAGTCCGGACATTCACGACACATCCCCGTCACATTCCGATAACTCGTAATCGCGCGAACTGCGTATGCCGCCATGGATGTACAATTCGTCGCCGGACAAATCAAGACCCGGCGAAAGAGGAGATCAATACATGCTTGGAGAAAAGATAAGCGAAACCAAAGGCAAGAGACTCGTGAGACGGGTTCTTTCCGTCGACCCGCCTACGGCGGAAGTGTCGTTTGAAGACAGCGGCAACACGTTGGGCATTGCCACCACCGGCATGGGCACCTATACATCGGTGGTCCAGCCGGATGGCTCCATTTATGGCGAAGGCCAGGGAATGACCATGACGTCCGATGGCGAGGCAGTCACCTGGAAGGGATCGGGTGTGGGCAAATTCGGGCCGGGCGGAGCTGTCAGCTATCGAGGTATGCTTTACTTCCGGACCGCTTCGCAGCAGCTCGCGCGTCTTAATAACACGTGTGGGGTCTTCGAATATGAGGTAGATGCATCCGGTGGCACAACCAGCACGGTCTGGGAGTGGAAGTAAGGCTGACAAACGGTTGTTGGGTCGCCGCAAAACCTGATCGAACGACATTCAGGCCTCACGGAAACCGCCAGACACCTCTGATCCCGCCCTGAACGAAGCCGAAGGGGCCTCGCGTTTCGAGACTGGGACTCCACACCTCCCCCACCAATGCAGTGATCCTGAGCTCCCACCCAGGCTGTCATGCTGAATGCAATTCGGCGCGAGTCATGCGCCAAACCGAGCCGCGGGGAATTTGTGGCTCCACGCTTTCCCACTCAGAAGCGTGCGATGCACAATCCTCGCGACAGCATTCAATGGGCTGCGAGCGTCGGCGAGTGTTCCTTCTCCCAGGTTGAGTGATAGGGGCGACAACCACGCTTATCGATACAGGTCAGTGGGCGATGCGGTTCAGGAGCACACCGGTCATCACAATTAACGCCCCCAATAGGATTGCCAGTCCGATGCCGACCAAACGCCCCACTTTGGCGACGGACTCCAGGTCCTCGGCAAGGTCTGCTTGGACCAAGGTGTGTCTTTGGGAAGCTTCGCGCAGTCGACTCAGTTCTTCTTCAATGCGTTTCAACTGGAGCGATTGATCCTGCACCGTGATGCTAACTTCGCGCTGGAGGGTCTGGATTTTCGTCATGTCCTGGCGAACTTCATTCGAAAGAGCGGCATTCTGAACGGGGACAACAATGTCGAGTAGGGGCACGAGGCGCGTCAGATAAGGCAGAAGTGGCTTGAGCTGGAGCAGGATTTTCCACATAGTGTTTCCTTTGGAATCCTTTGCTTCTTCTGGGGAGAGAATATCGACAGACTTGTCGTCAGAGGCTAACTCGATCAGACGGTCCACGTTCACATGAGCGGGATTCGGGCGAGTGGATTCGCGGCCCGGTACGGGGCGGACTTCAGCTGATTTGCCCGATTTCGCCGGTTTTTCTTCATTCATGGAGAACGCCTGCAATGAACATAGAGAGTCATGAGATGCAGCGAGGACTTCACCGCAGCTGAGGAGATTTTCGGCTTATTTCCCAGCGCCCGATTTGGATGTTTCCTGTTTGGCTGCTTCGGCCTGCTGGCGTAGCGCATGCACCACCACACGCAGCATCTCTTCTTCGGGAGCAGGCTTTCCTGTCCAAATCTCGAACTGCCGCGCCCCTTGATGAACGAACATCTCCACTCCCGTCACCACAGGAATGCCCTTCTCGCGAGCCATGCGAATCAAGGGCGTGTCGATGGGGTTGTAGACCAGATCGAAGACCAGACGTGCGTTGATCTCTTTGGGCTCGAGCAGGCTGGCGGGCTTGACTCCATGCATGCCCGAGGGCGTGGCGTTGATAATTACGTCGAAGTTCGTTTTCGCCAGCAGATCCCGCTTGAAGGTCTTAACCTTGGCCTGCCGAGCCAGCTTCTGCGCGGCTTCGGCGGTGCGGTTGAGGACAAATATCTCCGCGCCCTTGTCCTTGAGCCCGAAAACAGCAGCGCGCGCCGCGCCCCCTGCGCCCATAACCAGAATCTTCGCACTCTTCAGCTGCAAACGCCGTTCCAGCGGGCGCACGATAGCCGCAACGTCAGTGTTGAACCCGTAGAGTTTACCCTCCTGCGAGCGGACGACGGTATTGCAGGCGCCGACCTTCTCTGAGAGTGGATCGGTCTTCTCTAGGTGCTTCAGAATCTCTTCCTTGAGAGGCATGGTTACCGCCAGTCCGCCGATCGGAACCTCACGGACCAGCGTGAGCAGGTCACTGAGCTTAGTGGTCTGCAAGGCCAGAAAGACCCCGTTTACCGTCTCGCGCCGGAAAGCTGTATTCATCATGAGGGGCGAGAGTGAGTGTTTGATAGGATTGCCGGCCACGCCATATACCTTCGTGGCCGCATCTAGCTGGTCGATGCGGTAGGTCTCTTCAAGGGTGCGCGCGGCGATCTGCCCCGGGCCGGTCTCTTCACCCACATGCGCTGCGGCAAAGGTGAAGACGCTGCCAGCTCGTAGTCCTAGGATGCGACTGATGATTCCCTGATCGCCCATGCAGATGCCAACGACATTGGCCAGATCACGCGCACGTTCGAGGAAGCGCATCATGGTGACGTTGTCTGCCAACGTCTTGGCGGTCGACACGATCTTGACGAACTCAGGCTCATAAGGCCGGATGCGCTCGAAAATCCCGTCCAGATCCTTGGTGGTAGCAAAGTCGTGGTAGCTGATAATCAGCGCTGCGCCGTGGGCGCGAAGCTTGTCTAACTGTCCGTGCTTCAGGGCCTCAGCTGTCTGCAGCTCGATGTCTACAAGGTGGAAACCCGAGGATGCCGCCTTTTCCAGCACTTCCAACTCGGCTGCGATTGTGCCCTTGAACTTGCCCCCTGTCGCAACCCGGCGGCACGTGCCAACCGCGGTTATTTCGCTGCGCTCGCTCAGGAACTGCTTTATTTTGGGCAGTGCGGTCAGCGGCGTGGGCAGGTAGTCCAGCCGGAATTCGAGAAATGTGTTCTCGCGCACCGCTGCCGTGGCCTTTTCCACCAACTCCGCGGGAGTCGATCCGATGATCGCAACACAGACTTTTCCGATCCGCGAGCGAATGAAATGAGGAGAAAGCGCCGTCACTACGCGCTCCTTACTAGCAGGCGCTTCGTTTGTATCCTTGTGAGTTGCTTTCATGGCGGCAATTGCGGCATCTTACCGGGTGCGCAGTGAGGATGCAACCTCTCTCGTGTGAATCCTTTTATTCATACTTCATTCCGGCTCGCGAAGCGCTTCCGCGATACCCTTCTATATGCATAAGAGGTAGCACGTATGACCGACCCGGCGACTGTCGTTTCTCAACCCTGGCCCCACCCCTGGAATCCGGACGGATCGGGTTCCGTATCCACTGCTAGCCTGGAGAGCTGGGTCCAAGCCGGACTGGGCCGTCACCAGCAGGCCATCGACCGCTTACTCTCGGTGGAGGGGCAGCGCACGCTTGACAACACGTTGCGCCATTATGACGACGCGGTCGCGGAGCTCTCGGCAGCGGGCTCGCAAACCGCACTGCTCGACAGTGTGTACCCCGATAAGGCGATTCGCGATACTGCCCGGGATCTGACCCAGATCATCGCTCAGGCCGGAGTGGCATTGGCACTCAACCAGCAGGTGTACCAGGCGCTCAAGGAAGTGGACCCGGAGAGCGCGGACGACGCCACCCGGCACTATCTTGAGCGGACCCTGCTGCAATATCGACTGGCCGGCGTGGACAAGGACGAAGCGACCCGCACCCGCGTCAAGGAATTGCAGGACAAGGCAACCCTGCTTTCGCTCACCTTTAACCGCAATGTGCAGGAGAACGTTAACACGGTCACAGTCGAGGATCCGGCAGAACTCTACGGTTTGCCCAAGGATTTTCTGCAGGCTCACCCGCCAGGCGCGGACGGGAGGATCACCCTCAGCACTGATTTTCCCGACTACATGCCGGTAATGACCTTTGCGCAGTCTGCCGCAATTCGCCGGCGGATGTTCCTGGCGTACAACACACGCGCCTTTCCACAGAACCGGCAGATTCTGCTGGATCTGCTGGCTATCCGGAAGGAAATCGCCACTATTCTTGGTTTTACCACCTGGGCCGACC